>JADLBN010000067.1 GCA_020847675.1 Burkholderiales bacterium
CATCTCGCCGCGCTTGTTTCGAGCACGAATGGCGGGGGCCATGGAATTCTCCGGCAGGATCGGATCCGACGCGCCAGATTAGTCCGACTTGACCCTTTTGGTCAAATAGGTCATTCTCGTCGCGAACGGGGAAGATTCGAAACGGCAACGCTCCCGGAGACCGCTCGCTCCACGACCTTCGCGCCGAGCCACGGCGTCGCCGTCCAGCCCGCGTACGGCGCCGAGATGAGGCCATCCACCGAGGTCGCCGGGCGCCGCGAGATGCTGCACAGCGCCAGCCACGGCAAATCGAGCGCGGCCCGCGTAGCCCATCTCCGCTCCGCAACGAGGTGTCTCGAAGGCCTTGATTCATTCGGACCCCCGGCGGGGAGTTTTCGAATCCCGCCCCGGAGGCATCCGGGTTTCCATTGCCAGTCCGCGCACCGCGTGTGGTATGGTCCGGCCGGTCAACCCTCTGGGGGAGCGTGATGAGTCGATACGGTTGGGTCACGGCGCTCGGTGCGCTGCTTCTTTGCGCGGCCCCGGTTCACGCGCAACTCGTCACCAACGGCACGCTCGACACGGACGCCGCAGGGTGGACGTTCGGCTTCGGGTGCGCCGACGTGGCCTGGGACGGAGCCAACGGCAATCCGCCCGGCTCCATCCGTCTCAATTCCTGCGGCGAGGCGAACTCCGACCCGTACGCGTCGCAGGTCATCAACGGCCTCGTGGTCGGGAACACCTACACCATCAACGTCGACGTTCGGCTCCACGTCAATGCCTCCGGCGGCGGAACCGGCAAGAGCTTCGGCATCTTCCTCGACAGCCAGCCGGGCAACCCGCTGCTGTTTGCCGAGTTCCTCGACGCGAGCTGGCACACCGTGACGACGTCGTTCGTCGCCTCCAGCTCGTCGGCGACCATCTTCTTCGCCGCCGAGCTGGACGCGCGCACGCCAGGCGGTCCGGGCGCCACGACCGACGTGTCGTATTACATCGACAACATCTCGGTCGTTGCCAACAGGGTAAGGACGCCCGCGAACGTCCCGACCGTTTCGGAATGGGCGCTGGTGCTGCTCGCGATCGCGCTGGCTGGCAGTGCCGGGCTCGCGTTCCGCAGGCGGCGTCGAACCTAGAGTACCCGGCCAGGCATTCGACGCAGAGCCTTCTCCTTCGTCGAGACGCGCGCGTTGGGATCGCGTTCGGCAAGGATGCACGCGGGCGCTGCGGGATAGCACCGCCGCTTCCTTTCTGCGCCGGCGTGCGCATCGAGCCGGGCGACCTCGTGTTCGGCGGCCTGGATGGCGAGGCCGTCGTCCCGCGTCGACTCGAATCCGATACCCTCGCGTGCGCCCGCCAAGGTGTCGAGCGAGGACCGGACGCGCGAGGAGCTCGCGCGCGGCGCGAAACTCGAGGACGTGTTCGGGCGGTTCGGCGAGCTACCGACCCGGCGAGCGTCACCTCCACGAGATCCGACGTCCCGGACGTGCCATGCACGATGAGCGCGGTCTCCACCCGTGTCGGATCCTCGGGAGCAGCAACAATCCGGCAACAATGTCGCCGGCGACCGAAATCCGCCGGTTACCGTCATGGCCCAGTCTTCCCGTCGCCGCGGCCCCGTATGGCGGGTCGCGAAAACCCCGCGATCAGGAGAACCCATGACCACCGCAACGGAAACGACCGCCCGCACCGGTTCGGCAGCCGCAGCTTCGCCGCAGCCATCCGCCAACCCCAACACGGCCCTCTGGGAGAAGGGCGACTTCACACGCATCGCGCGCACGATGCGCGAGAGCGGCGAGGCGCTCGTGCGCTCGATCGGTGTCGCACCGGGCGAGCGTGTCCTCGATCTCGGCTGCGGTGACGGCACGACGGCGCTCCCCGCGGCGCAGCTCGGCGCGGACGTCCTCGGCGTCGACATCGCCTCCAATCTGGTGCGCGCCGGTCAGGCCCGCGCCCGCGCGGCGGGCCTCGCGAACCTTCGCTTCCAGGAAGGCGACGCCTGCGCGCTCGGCGAACTTGAGGACGCCTCGTTCGACCTCTCGGTGTCGATCTTCGGTGCCATGTTCGCGCCCCGGCCCATCGACGTGGCGCGCGAACTCGTCCGCGTCACCCGCCGCGGCGGCCGCATCGTCATGGGCAACTGGATTCCGGACGACCCGACGCTCGTCGCGCAGGTCCTGAAGACCAGCGCGGCCTACACGCCGCCGCCTCCCGCGGGCTTCGTCAGCCCGATGGCCTGGGGCGTCGAAGCCCAGGTCATCGAGCGATTCGCGGCCGCAGGCATCTCCGCCGAGCGCGTGGCGTTCACGCGCGACGTCTTCACGTTCCGCTTCGCCGGCACGCCGGCGGCGTTCGTCGACGAGTTCGCGAACTGGTACGGGCCGACGATGAACGCGTTCGAAGCGGCGGGAAGGAACGGCAAGGCGGGAGCGTTGCGCGACGCGCTGGTCGCCCTGTTCGAGCGCCAGAACCAGAGCGCGAGGCCGGACGCCACGGTGATTCCGGCGACGTTCCTTCGGGTGACGGTGTCCTGCTAGTCCACGACCCGTCGGGTGCCGGCCCTTCGGCCGGCACCTCGCTCGCTCGCGCCGCGTGGACCGGATTCATCCGAGCCGCCACCGAGATCGCGGAGCACGGCACGTTCGAGGCGCTGGGTCAGAACACGAAGGTCGATCTCAACGCGTTGTTCCGCGGGCACTAGCGGCCTTCGGGTCGGGCCGACAGCGCGCGGTGTCGACGTCGGCTCGAATCCGACCCGGTTTCCCGCGGATGGAGCGAATGCGCGCAGCATTCGACGCTCGGGCAGTTGAGCCCGATCGGGCGTGAAACAACGTTCGCGAGTCAAACGCAGCGTCCGGAACGTCGGGGAATGCCAGAGTCGCGTACCATGGCGCTCCGATGATCAAGCCGGCCATGATGCGACTTCCGAACCTCTTCAGGCTCTTCGCCATGCTCGTGCTGCTGACCGTCGCGACGGGCTGTGCCGGTCCTGCGCCCTCGCCCGCCTCGCTGCCCAACGAAGGCCTGCTGTCCGCCGCAGGATTCAAGACGATCGCCGCCGACACGCCGCAGCGGAAGCGGCACCTGGAATCGCTGCCACCCGACCAGGTCACCGCGGTGCAGCTGACCGGCAAGCACTACTACGTGTTTCCGGACGTGACGAAGAGCCGGCTCTTCGTCGGCACGCCGAAGGAGTACCAGGCCTACCTCGCCCTTCGAACCCGAAACGGCCTCCCCAACCCGCCGCCGCAGGACTGGGGCGCGGCGAAGCTCGATCGGACCCTGGAGGCGCAGGACCAGAAGATGGCGAACATCAACACCCAGGATGCGTCGATCCCGTCGTGGGCGATCTGGCCCCCGTTCGGCGGCCTGGGGTGGGTTCCCTGAGCCTGCGCTCAGCGGCAGTGCTCGCAAGGCCACCGGCAACGAGGTACCGGACACCGCGGCCGCGACGCTCGGCCGCGCGATGAGCGGACGGACGCCGACGCGGTCGATCGTCGCGCTGTCGATCGGCGGATGCGGATCCGCAGCAGCGTTGCGCATCTGCGATCCGCTGCTGCCGTACCTGGCGCGCGAGTACGACGTCGGATTGGCCGCGGCGGCGCAAACGGTCACGGCGTTCGCGATCGCCTACGGCCTGCTCCAGCTCGCCTATGGCCCGATCGGCGACCGGTACGGCAAGTATCGCGTCGTCACGATCGCGACCATCGGCTGCGCGTTGACGACGCTCGCCTGCGCGGTCGCGCCGACGCTGCCCGCCCTCGTGGCGGCGCGCGCGTTCGCCGGCGCGACGGCCGGTGCGCTGATTCCGTTGTCGCTCGCCTGGATCGGGGACGTCGTCGCGTACGAGCGGCGCCAGAGTGTCCTGGCGCGCTACCTGATCGGGCAGATGTTCGGCATAGCGCTCGGCCAGGTGCTCGGCGGCATCGGCGCCGACCGCTTCGGGGCGGGACCGGTCTTCCTCGCGCTCGCCGCGTGGTTCGCCGTCGCGGCGGTGTTGATGGGGAGGTACGCGCCCGCGAGCGAGGAAGCCGTGCACCACGGCGGGCGCGGCGTCGTGCGCCGGTTCCTCGCGGTGCTCGACGTGCGCTGGTCGCGCGTCGTCCTGCTCACCGTGTTCGTCGAAGGACTGCTGCTGGTCGGCGCGCTGGCGTTCGTGCCGACGCATCTTCACCGGGTCTACGACCTGCCGCTCACCGCAGCGGGCGCGATCGTCATGCTCTACGCCGCGGGCGGCTTCGTCTACGCGGTGCTCTCGCCGGTGCTGGTGCGACGGCTCGGCGAGCCGGGCCTCGCGGCCGGGGGCGGCGTGCTGTTGACGCTCTGCTTCGTGGGCCTCGCGATGCGGACGACTCCGGCGGTCGCGGCGATCGCCTGTCTCGCCGGCGGCCTCGGCTTCTACATGCTGCACAACACGCTGCAGGTGAACGCGACGCAGATGGCGCCGGCGCAGCGCGGGAGCAGCCTCGCGCTGTTCGCGTGCATCCTCTTCCTTGGTCAATCGTCCGGCGTGACGCTCGCGGGGACGCTGATCGAGCGCGTCGGAACCGGTCCGGTGATCGCCGGGGCCGGCGTCCTGTTGCTCGTCGTGGCGCTCGTGTTCGCGCTCGCGCTGCGGCGACATCGCGCATGATCCGAAGCGACGAGTTCAGTCCCGGCCGACGTCCGTCGTCGGGGACGGCTGGATTCTCTCTCGATCGAATCCTGCGGCCGCGGATGAGGTAACCTCGGAGGGATGCCCGCGAAAACCATCCTCTGCATCCGACACGGCGAATCCACGTTCAATCGGGCGTGGCGCGCGACGCCGGTCGATCCGCTGCACTTCGACGCGCCGCTGAGCGACACCGGGCATGAGCAGGTGCGGCAGGCGCGGCCGGCGCTCGTCGGCGCGCCGGTCGAACTCGTGATCGTGTCGCCGCTGACGCGGGCGTTGCAGACGGCGCTCGGCCTCTTCGGCGACCATCCTCGCGCGCCGCCGATGCTCGTATCGCCGCTCGCGCGGGAGCGCGTGGAGAACAGTTGCGACGTGGGGCGATCGCCGGCATTGCTGTCGGCCGATTTCCCGTCGCTGGAGGTCGCGCACCTCGAGGACGTGTGGTGGCACGCGGACGGCGAAGCGGACGAGCGCGGCGTCTGCGTCGAGCCGCTCGAGGCGGTCGACACGCGCGTGGCCGCGTTCCGGTCGTTCCTGGCCGGGCGCCCGGAGCGGTTCATCGCGGTGGTCGCGCACGGGACGTTCTTCTTCCACCTGACCGGCAGGCACCTGGCCAATTGCGAGGCGGCGACGTTCGAGCTGGACGCGCTCGGCGCGAGGTGAGTTCGACGCGACCGGCGAAGGCAGGCCGGCGGCCAACGGCGTCATTGCCCGCGCCATGCCCTTCCGACGTTCGCAGTTCATCCAGGTCGAACATTGTGGGCACGCAATGAGACTGCCCCCAGCCAATTGCGCGAAGGCCGACAGGACAGTCATGACACCTGCGCGCGTAGCGCCACAGACCCCCTCAAGGGGTCAACGGCTACGGGGGGACCCTCTCGGGTCAACGAGGCCAGCCGAGTGGCTAACCTTTTGAATTCTTGGCTCCCCGACCTGGGCTCGAACCAGGGACCTGCGGATTAACAGTCCGTCGCTCTACCGACTGAGCTATCGGGGAACAGCCTTCGATTCTAACACGACGGTCGGATCCGGGTGGGCGGACCTCTCCGGCAGCATCACTTCCCGCCTGCCCGCAGGTAGGGCGCGGCGAGCCGCAGGTAGTGGAACATCGACCACAGCGTCAGGATCACCGCCACCCATAGCGCGACCGTGCCGAGAAGCGGTGTCGGGACGCCAGGAATCAGCGGCTCGTAGAGCAGGAGCGCGATGATCGCGGTCATCTGCGCGGCGGTCTTGAGCTTGCCGACGAAGGCGACAGCGACGCTCTTCCCCTGCCCGAGTTCGGCCATCCATTCGCGCAGCGCCGAGATCGCGATCTCGCGGCCGATGATGATGATGGCGAGGTAGGCCTCGGCGCGTCCCAGCGCCACCAGCAGGATCAGCGCCGCCGCGACCATCAGCTTGTCGGCAACCGGATCGAGGAACGCGCCGAACGCGCTCGTGAGACCGAGCCTCCGCGCGAGCCATCCGTCGAGCCAGTCGGTGATCGCCGCGACGGCGAAGATCGTCATCGCGAGCCAATTCTTGCCGGCGGGGGCGAGCCACGCGTCGGGCAGATAGTAGACGCCGACGAAGACCGGGATCATGAGGATCCTGAACCACGTGAGCGCGGTCGGAACGTTGAGCGCCATGGCGGATCGTCGCGAGCGGCCGGGCTGATTCTACTCCGGAGGCTCGCAAGCCGCCGGCCGGGGCGACCGCGACAAGCCTGCCGCGGGAGACGAATCGCCGGCCGCACTTACCGGAGGCTCGCGTTCCGGCGCGGCCGTGCGATCATGGGCGTCCTCCATTCGATGCGGCGCCCCTTCGGGTGGTCCCCCGATGCCGAGTCCGCGCGGCACCCTGCCGGAACTCCACGCGTCGCAACCCCGCCTCGACGCGCTGACACCGCTGCGATTCGTCGCGGCGGCGCTCATCGTCGCAGGACACGGCGGTCCGCTGTTTGGCTTCGTGCCGGACACGACCCTCCTCTACGCCGCGAACGCGAGCGTCTCGCTCTTCTTCGTGATGTCGGGCTTCGTCCTCGCCTACAACTATCCCGCTCTCGACTCGCAGGAGGCGGTCGGACGCTTCTGCGTCCTGCGCTTCGCGCGCATCTGGCCACTGCACGCCGCCATCCTCTCTGCCACGATCCTGTTCCTGCCCGCGACGCTGCCCGCAGGCATCGATCCGCTCGTCGCGGCCATGCTCGCGTTCCTGCTGGTCCAGTCCTGGGTGCCGATCAACGGCTACGCGGCAGCCTGGAACGGCCCGGCCTGGACGCTCTCGGTGGACGTCTTCTTCTACGCGGTCTTCCCCATGATCCTCGCACCGCTGCGTCGCGCGCCATGGCGAAGCCTCGCGGTCGCGCTCGCGCTGAGCCTCGTGCCGCCGCTCCTCGCCAACCGCCTTGGCGGGCCGCGCGCGGACCTGCCGCTCGACCAGTGGAACTGGTACATGCTCGACCACTTCTTCCCGCTCGCGCGACTCTGCGAGTTCGTGCTGGGCATGGTCGCGGCGCGCGGATTCGCTGCGTGGAGACGGCCCCTGACGCGCGGCGCGCATGCGGCGACGGCGATCGAGGTCGGCGCGCTCGCAGCCTGCGCCGCAGCGGTCGTCGCCCTGCCGCAGGTGCCCTACGCCGCGAGGTACGTCGGACCGGGCGTGGCCGACTGGCTCACCCAGATCGCCGCAGCACCGGCGTTCGCGGCGCTGATCGTCGCGCTCGCCCCCGGCCGCGGTGCGTTGTCGCGCCTCCTCGCCACCCGACCGGCGGTCCACCTGGGCGACCTGAGCTACGCGACCTACCTGCTGCACGTTCCGCTGCTGCACCTGCCTGCGTGGGGTGCGATGGTCGCCGCTGCGGGGGGAACGGCTGCCGCCGCGGCCTTCGCCGCCACGCTTCTGGTGGCGGCGCACCTTGCGTGGCGATTCGTCGAAGGGCCGGCGCGCCGCGCGCTGGTCGGCGCCTACGACCGGCGCGCCCGCGGACGGGCCGGCGTCGCCGTGCAAAGCGAGCCGACATCGTAGTCGCAGGGCCTTCCTGCCAGATCGCGCAGCGCGAGGCCGCGAATGGCGAAACGCTTCACCGCCTCGTGCAGCGGCGGGGGCACGTCGACCCACAGGGGTCGCGGCGGGCCGCGACGCGTCATGTCGTCGAGCGCGACCATCGCGTGGAACAGTTCGCCCATCGACGCGGGCGCAAGGCGCACGGTGACCGGCTCGCGAATGGCGAACGGATGGCGGGCGAGTTCCTCCGCGAGCGCGGTGGCGTCGATGCTCGCCGCGCCGCAATGCGCGTCGCCCTCGCCATAGAACGCGAGCACCCGTCCGTCCCGGACGACGAGCGCGCTCACGTAGAGCACGCCGGGCTTCTGGCCGGGCGAAGCGTCGCGCCCGTCGAGCAGGACGCCGGTCGTCGTGCCTATCTCGAGGTCGCGCGTGAGCGTCATCGCGCCCTGCACGTAGCGCCCGTCGACGATGCTGTGCCAGAAGCCGAGGTGGCCATCGCCGAAGGGGACGAGGTTCGCCGAGTTCGACAGCATCCCGCGGAATTCGCTGCTCCAGCCGTTGTCGCTGCGCCTGACCAGCCGCCACGCACCGCGCTCGCGCGCGAAGATGGTCAGCGGGTCGAGGCGGTAGAGGCAATGCAGCACGCCGTCCACGTCGAACAGCACCCAGTTCTTCTCGACCGGCATGGTCTCGATCGGCAGTTCGAGCGCGTCCCAGGGTTCCAGCGTGCGTTCGCCGACCGCCGCGATCATCGGGCGGATGCGCCCGTCCGGATGCACCAGCGTATGGACCGCGATCAACTGGCCGCCGTGGTGGAGCAGCCGGAAGTCCTCCGCGCGCGAACCGGCGGGGTAGCCGCGGCGCAGCAGCGTACGCCGGGAGATGACCTCGAGATTGTCCGGATCGACGACGATGATCTCGGGATGGACGATGCTGGTGAAGCGGTAGTCGATTTCGCGCCGCGCGAGCAGCACGATGCCCTCGCCCGTCGCCACCGCGCCGGGGTTGTAGACGCCGCCATCGCTTCCGGGAATGTCCCCGCGCGAGACGATGCGCTTGCGGGCGATGCGAAGAGTCAAAGTTCCGCGAGCGGGCAATCGTCGAACCAGTAGGCCGAGGGAAAGCGCGGGACCGTCACTTCGAGCGTCGACGGCGTCAGGTCGGCGAGCCAGAAGCAGTTCCCATGCGTCGCCCACGATCGGAGTCCGAGCACGATGTCGAGGACCATGTGCGAGTCGTCGCATCGCCCGGTCGTGCTGCGCCGGTGCAGCCCGAACCGTTCGAGGCGCTCGGCATAGGCGTCCTCGTCAAGTACGCGTCCCGGGCGCGCGTAAGACGGGCCGGCGCGCCCGAGTTCCTCGCTCTCGATCATCAGCATGCTGCGGTCGTAGTACAGGCGCGCGCCGGCGAACTCGAGCCGCAGCCCGAGTTGGTAGTCCTCGCCGCCGATCGCATCGCACAGTTCGTCCAGGCCGTTGACCGCGAGCAGGAGTTCGCGCGGGGCCGCGAAGCTCGAGCCGTAGAGACTCGCACCCGGGATCGGCACCGGGCAGCGATCGTCGCCGAGCGCCCAGCGCGAGTCCCGCGACCGGTCGCTGCGACGGCTCGAGACCAGGCGCCCGTCGCGCACGCGCATGCCGAAGCGCTTCTCGTAGGCGCCGGCGAGCACTTCACCATGCCGCGCACCGCGCCGCACCGAAGCCCACCAGCGCGGTCCCGGCACCGCGCAGTCGTCGACGAAGACGAGATACGGATGCCGGGCATGGACGATCCCGGTGTTGCGCGCGCTCGCCGCGGCGAAGAGATCACGCGAGGTTCGCCGCCAGCGTCCCTGATAGGGCGTGGGCTTCGCCGGAACGCACCGCACCGGAAAGCGCCGCGCCGCGGCGTCGAAGAAGCGCCGCGCGCGCTCGCGCGAATGGTGCGCGTCGACCAATATCACCTCGACGTCGTCACCGTCGCCCAGCTGGCGCGCGAGGCCGTCGGCGAACCAGGCGAAGCCCGGTTCGTGACGGACCGTCGGATAGACGATGCTGACTGCCGGCAAGTTCAGATCCGCCTGTAGACCTTCCAGCCGCCGTGGTCCTCGACCGCGCGAAAGCCGAGGGCGACGAGGCGCGCCTGAGCCTTCTGCGTTGTCGGCCAGTCGGTGTCGTCGGCGATCCACCAGCCGTCGTGCGCGAGTTTGGGGACCCACTGCTCGACTTCGGCGCAGGAGATGGCCTCCGAGTGGTTGCTGTCCTGGTGCAGCACCGCCACGGAAGCGTCCGCGATGCGGCGCACGGCGTCGGCCGAGCGCTCGCGCAGCACTCTGCACCAGCGTTCTGTCCCGGTCGAGCGCAGCGCTTCGACGAAGCTTGCGTAAATCGCGTCGTGATCGAGCTTGCCCCACCACTCGTCGTTCTCGGGCGCATTGACGCCCTCGAGCGAAGCGTCCTTCTCCCAGGGATCGATCGCCACGACCTCTCCAAGACCGAGGAACTCGTGGCCGAACGCAAGCGAGATGGTTCCCCGCCCGCCGAATACGCCGAGTTCCACCGATCGCGCGGGCCGCGCCTCGACGACGATCTCGGCCATGCGGGAACCCTTGTCGACGCTCGTCCACCCGTGCAGCGCCGGAATGGCGCCTTCGACGCGCTGCCGAAGGCGCGCGCGGATCTCGTCGGAAAGGGGCGAAGGGATCGAGGGCATCACGGAGCGCCGTCATGCCGACGATACCATCGCGGCGCCACCATCGCCGTCGCGCACGCACGCTCGCACCTCGGCGATGAATCGGCTAGGATACGCGACGCGCCTGAACACCACGATGCCGATCGCTCCCGAAACCCGATTCACTCAGGCTCGCGACCTCGAGTTGCGGGAAGTCCCCGAAGGCTACGTCGTCTACGAGCGCACACGTGACCGGCTCCATTTCCTCAACGGAGCGGCCGCCTTCGTGCTCCAGTGCTGCGACGGCACGACGCGCGCCGACGAACTGCCGGCCATGCTCGCGGCGGCGTTCCGGCTGACCGCGGACCCGGTCGCCGAGGTCGACGCCTGCCTCGCCCGCCTCGTCTCCGAGCAGTTGGTCGAGGGAGAGCTTCCCCCGCCGGCCTGACTGCGTGTATCCTTGCGCGGTCAAGGGTTTACCTGCCCTCCGACGACTCTCAGGCTCGCCCGAAGGGGATCGTGAACATGGGTTCGAATCCGAAGATCGAACAACTGATCGCCCGCTACGCCCCGGAGCGGCGCGAGGCGCTCCGCAAGATTCTGCTGGGTACCGCGATCTACACGGCCCCGGTGATTGCCTCGTACTCGATGAATCACCTGGGCGGCGTCGCGCAGGCGCAGTCGGGCAACCAGTCGCGCCCTGCCGCGGTCCCGATCGACGACGGACTCGGCCTCGCGGCGGCAGCCGGCGCCGTGGGCGTGGCGGGCGCGTTCCTGCTGCGCCGTCGACGCGAACGCAAGGATCGCGACCAGGGCTGACCCTGCGCGGGCGGGGATCCGTCCGCATCCATCCTTGTCCGGCTACCGCGCCGCGCGCGGCGCGACTGTTTCCGCGACGCTGATCGTCCGCGACGAGGAACGCTTCCTCGGCGGCTGTCTCGACTCGCTCGGCGGGTGCGTCGACGAGGTCGTCGTCGCCGACACCGGCTCGACCGACCGCACGCGCGACATCGCTCTCGCGCGTGGCGCTCTGCTGATCGAGCATCGCTGGGCCGGCGATTTCGCCGCGGCGCGCAACGCCGCGCTCGAACGCGCGACCGGTGACTGGATCCTCTACATCGACGCGGACGAGCGCGTCGCCGCATGGGACCGGGCAACGCTCGACCCGCTGCTCCGCGATCCGGGGACGCTCGCCTGCACCGTCCGGTTCCGCCCGCAGACCGGTTTTACCCGCTACCGCGAACACCGGCTGTTCCGCCGCCGCCCCGACCTGCGCTTCCGCGGAGCCATCCACGAGTCGATCCTCCCGGCGCTCGACGAGATCCGGACCAACGAACCTTCGTCGGTCGCGCACAGCGACGTCGCGATCGACCACCTGGGCTACGACGGCGACCTCGAAGCCAAGCATCGCCGCAACCGGCCGCTCCTCGAAGCGCGGCTCGCATCGGAGCCCGGCCACGTCTACAGCCGCGACCACCTGGGCCTCGTCCTGCAGGCTTCCGGCGACTTCCGGGGCGCCGAGGAGGCGTGGCGGACCGCGATCGCCTCGGTGAACGCGCGCGACGGCACGGAGCCCGGCGACGTGCTCCCGTTCCTGCACCTGGCCTCGTCTCTCCTCGGTCGTGGGCGCGACGCGCGCGCGGTGCTTCAGGAAGCGCGGGCGCGCTTCCCCGACGACTTCGCGCTCGCGTGGCTCGACGCGAAGACGAAACTCGAGTCGGGTGACGCGGAGGGTGCGCTGCCTATCTTCGCGATGCTGGGCGCGGTCGACGCGGACGCGCTGTGCGGCGACACGGCGTGGGAGCGCTCGATCTTCGGCGCGAACGCCTGGGGAGCGGCAGGCCTGTGCGCTTTCCGGCTCTGCCGCTACGACGAGAGCGCGGCCCACTACGCGCGTGCCGAGGCGCTCGCACCGGACAACGCCGAATTCCGCGCCAAGCGACAGTTCGCGCTGGCCCGCGCACGCTAGGGAAGCTCTGCGAAAGTGCGTGGTGCGCCCGCGCCCACTTTCGCAGAGCTTCCCTGGGATCCCGCGCTCGCACCGGCGAACCGGCGCGCCGAGCCGGCGGCGGCGTCCGCCCGGCCCCCCCGCGCTCCCGGACACGGCGTCGGTTCGTCAGCCGCCGCGAACCTGCCGGCGGACCGCGCACCGAATCGTCATGCCCCACTCACCCCGGGGTGCAGTTCGCCGTAGATGCGCTGCGCGAGCGCGCGGCTGATTCCGGGCACGCGGGCGAGATCGTCGAGGCTCGCCCCTTCCAGCCCCTTCAATCCTCCGAAGTGCGTGAGGAGCGCCTTGCGCTTCGCCGCACCGACGCCCGCGATGTCCTGCAGCGGCGAGGTCGTGCGCGCCTTGCCGCGGCGCGCGCGATGCCCCTGGATCGCGAACCGGTGCGCCTCGTCGCGGATCTGCTGCAGGAGATGCAGGCCGGGGTGGTCGGACGGCAGCGTCAGCGGTTCGTCGCGGCCGGGAAACACGATCTCCTCGAGTCCCGGCTTGCGCTCCGGACCCTTGGCGATGCCGATCAGCGGCACGCCGTGCAGGCCCTGCTCCGCGAGCACTTCGGAAGCCACGGCGACCTGCCCGCGCCCGCCGTCGATCACCAGCAGGTCCGGCGTCGGATACTCGCCCGCCACGATGCGCGCGCAGCGCCGGGCGAGCGCCTCGCGCATCGCCGCGTAGTCGTCGCCGCCGACCGGCGGCGCCACGTTGAAGCGGCGGTACTGTCCGGACTGCATTGCGAGCTGGTCGAAGATCACGCACGAGGCGACCGCCGCTTCGCCCATCGTGTGCGACACGTCGAAACACTCGATTCGGGCGACGCTTGTCGGCAGCGCCAGCGCGTCGACCAGCGCTGCGAGTCGTTCCTCGGCCGTCGCCTTCTGCGCGAGCCGCTGCCGGATCGCGAGGACCGCGTTCTCGCCCGCCATCGCGAGCCACACTCGCCGCTCGCCGCCCGGGTTCAGCACGATTTCGACCCCCCGCGCGGCCTGCGCGGACAGCGCTTCCTGCAAGGCCTCGCGCTCCTCGGCGTGCGGTGCGACGATCGTCGGCGGCACCGGACGCTCGAGATAATGCTGAGCGAGGAACGCCTGGACCACCTGGGCGAGCGAGCCCGCCTCCGCGTGGCGCGGGAAGAAGCTGCGGTCCCCGACGTGCCGGCCGCCGCGAATCATCACGACGTTGACCGCGACGAACCCGCCCTCCTCCACCGCCGCGACGACGTCGACGTCGCCCGCGGTGGCGCTCTCGACGAACTGGCGCGACTGGAGCTGCGCGAGGCGCGCGATCTTGTCGCGCAGACGTGCCGCCCGCTCGAACGCGAGCTGCGACGACGCGGACTCCATCTGCGCCTGGAGCCGCTCGCGAACCTCGCCGGACTTGCCCTGCAGGAACAGCACCGCCGCCTGCACGTCCTCCTGGTACTCGGCTTCGCCGACGTACCCGACGCAGGGCGCCGTGCAGCGCTGGATCTGGTGGAGCATGCACGGCCGCGACCGGTTCTGGAACACCGAGGGCTCGCAGGTGCGGAGCTGGAACACCTTCTGGAGCGTCGCGATGCCTTCCCGCACCGCCCCGGCACTCGGGAACGGACCGAAGTAGCGGTGGCGGCGGTCCAGCGCGCCGCGGTGGAAGCGCAGTTGCGAAAACGGCTCGCCGGTGAGGCAAAGGTAGGGGTAGCTCTTGTCGTCGCGGAACAGGATGTTGTAGCGCGGCTCCAGCGCCTTGATCAGGTTGTTCTCGAGGAGCAGCGCCTCGCCCTCGGAGCGCACGACCGTGGTCTCGACGCGCGCGACCTGCGCGACCATCGCGGCGATGCGCGGCTCGTGGCCGGTCTTCTGGAAGTAGCTCGCGACGCGCTTCTTCAGGTCGCGCGCCTTGCCGACGTAGAGCGCCCCGCCCGCGGCGTCGAACATCCGGTAGACGCCGGGCAGGTGCGGGAGCGCGGCGAGGAGTTCCGCCGCGTCGAATGCCGGCTGTTCGTGCGCGGCACCGGCCGCGGTCCGGTGGCGGCGCGAGACCTTGGTCAACGGGATCTCCGCGCGGAGGAGGCCGTCGGCACCAGGCGAACGTCGAAGACGCCCTCGGGCACGCGGCACGCGCGGAACCGGGTCGACGTGCTCACGTCGCGTGCACCTTGCGCCCGAGATGCGCGGCCGCGGCGCGGAACACGTCGCGGAACATCGCCCGCGTGAGCCGCCCGGTGTTGGTGTTGTAGCGGCTGCAGTGGAAGCTGTCGAACATCGCGAGGCGCCCGCCTGCGAGACCGTGCTTCGCCCCGTGCGCGAACGGGTGGACGCGAAGCGGCGTCCCCAGCACGCGAAGAACGGCGTCGTGCGCGACGCGCCCCAGCGCGACGATCGCGGCTCCGTCGGCGAGCCGCGCGAGGTCGACCGCGAGGAAGCGGCCGCACTCGCGCACCTCGGCCGGAAGCGGCCGGTTGTCGGGAGGCAGGCACTTCACGGCGTTCGAGATGCGGCAGTCGAGGAGCGCGAGGCCATCGTCGCGCGACGTTGCCGTCGGCGCCGTCGCGAAGCCGAAGTCGTGCAGCGTCTCGTAGAGCAGGATGCCGGCATGGTCGCCGGTGAACGCGCGGCCGCTGGCATTCGCCCCGTGCATGCCCGGGGCGAGGCCGACCACCAGGAGCCGCGCGTCGCGCGGCCCGAACGGCGGCACCGGCCGGCACCAGTACTGCGGATGCTCGCGCTTCACCCGGTCGAGGAACGCCGCGAGGCGAGAGCAGCGGCGGCAGCCGGCGTCGAAGTCCGCTCGCTCGCCGGCGTCTGGCAGAATGGCGGCCGTTTCGGTCGCGCGCATGCGCCGATTCTAAGCCCGTGCTCCCGACCGAACCCCGCCTCGAGACGTTTTCACGGATGCCGACGCCCCGCAGCCGGCGCCCGCCGCTCCTGTTCGTCCACGGCGGCTACACCGACGGCTGGTGCTGGGTCCCGCACTTCCTCGACTGGTTCGCCGCGCGCGGCTGGCCTGCGCACGCGCTGTCGCTGCGCGGTCACGGCGGCAGCGCCGGGGCGGAGTTGCTGTTCGCGAGCGGACTCGACGACTACGCCGCCGACGTCGAGCGCGTCGCGGGCACGCTCGCCGAACCTCCGGTGCTGATCGGACACTCGATGGGGGCGGCGATCGTCGAGCGCATGATCGCCATCCACCCGCACCGCGGAGCCGTCCTGCTCGCGCCGGTGCCGCCGACCGGCCTCGCGGGCATCGCGGCGCGGCTCGCCTTCGAACGGCCCGACGCGCTCGCACGCATGGCGAGCCTCGACCCGGCGCGGCTCACCGACGACGTGCTCGCGGCGCTGCGTCCGTTCTATTTCAGCGACGATGCCGAGCCGTCGATCCTGGCGGCCATGTCGAGTCACATCGGCGCCGAGTCGCCGCGGGCGATCCTCGACCTGTCGCTGCGGCTCCACTGGGTCAAGCCGGAACGGAACGGGACGCCGCTCGCGGTGATCGGCGCCGGGAGCGACCGCATCTGCGCGCCCGCCGACGTGCGCGCGACCGCGCGGCACCACGGGGTCGAGGCGACGATCGTGCCCGGGCTCGCGCACATGCTCATGCTCGAGCCGGCCTGGGAGCGTGCGGCGGAAGTCATCGCGCCTTGGCTCGGGACGCTGCGCGCCTGACCGCGGCACCGGCGTCCGCGGCGCCCGGACCGGCGCGGACGAAGCGGCCTCAGTGCGCGGTGCGGGCGCGCAGGAAGTCGATGAATCGCGCCGGCGGCAGCGGCTTGCTGACCCAGAATCCCTGGAAGCAGTGGCAGCCGCGCGCGGCCAGGAACTCGAGCTGCTCGCGCGGGCCCACGCCCTCGGCCACGACCTTGAGCCCGAGGCCGCGGGCGAGCCCGATGATCGCCTCGGTGATCGCCGCGTCGCCAGGGTCGGTCTCGAGGTCGGCGATGAACGAGATGTCGATCTTGAGCGTGTCGATCGGAAAGTGCTTGAGGTGGGTGAGCGACGAGTACCCGGTGCCGAAGTCGTCGATCGCGACCCGGAAGCCGTGCTCGCGTAGCTGGTGCAGGACGCGGCGGATCGCGTCGAGGTCGTGCAGGAGCGAGGTCTCGGTGACCTCGAGCTCGAGCCACGAGGGCTCGCAGCCGGCCTCGCGCACGATCTCGACGATGCGCTGCGCGAGGTCCTCGCGGTAGAACTGACGGGCCGACAGGTTCACCGACACGTTGAGCGGCAGCCCCGCCCGACGCCACGCGACGACCTGAGCGGCCGCCGTGCGCAGCACCCACTCGCCGAGCGAGTGGATGAGGCCCGCCTCCTCGGCGAGCGGCACGAACACCTGCGGCGGCACGTCGCCGTGCTCGTCGTCGTGCCAGCGGAGCAGCGCCTCGGCGCCGACGATCGCGCGGTCGTCGATGCTCACCACCGGCTGGAAGTGCAGCTCGAGCCGGCCCTCCCTGAGCGCCGCGCGCAGCGCCGTCTCCAGCGTGTGCTGGCGGAGCCGGTGCTCCGCGAGGTTCGCGTCGAGGAACTGGTAGGTGTTGCGCCCGAGCTCCTTCGAGCGGTACATCGCGACGTCCGCGTGCTTCAAGAGCTCCTCGGGGTCGTCCGAATCGTCAGGGTAGACGGCGATCCCGATCGACGAGGTCACGTAGATGTCGTGCTCCTCGATGCGGAACGGCTGCGCGATCGCGTCCAGCAGCTTCTGGGCGATGCGGCCGAGCACCTGCGGGTCGTCGAAGTCCTCGACGATCACCATGACCTCGTCGCCGCCCAGGCGCGCGAGCAGGTCGGTCTCGCGCAGCGTGCTGGCGACCGCGCTCGTCACGTGCTTCAGGAGTTCGTCGCCGATCCGGTGGCCGAGCGTGTCGTTCACGTTCTTGAAGCGGTCGAGGTCGATGAAGAGCACGCCGACGCGCCGCCCGCCGCGCCGCGCCTGCGCAATCGCCTGCGACAGCCTCTCGTGCAGCAGCAGGCGGTTGGGCAGCCCGGTCAGCGCGTCGCGCGTCGCCATGTGCTGGAGCCGCTCCTCGGCCTGGATGCGTGCCGAGACGTCCTGCACGAACGACAGGATCGAGACGATCTGGCCGTCCTCGCCCAGCAGCGCCGAGTGGTACCACTCGCACCAGATCTCGCTGCCGTCGCGGCGGCGGTTGCGCGTGAGTCCGGTCGCGCGGGGTTCGACGCCGGAGAGCAGCCTGCGGACGACGTCCGCCATGCCGGCGGTCTGGTCCTCGTGGAGCATCGGATTGGCATCGAGCGGGAGGCCCAGGACCTCGGAGGACTCGAAACCGAAGATGTTCCGCGCCTGCTCCGACCAGCGGACGAGCTTGAGGTCGCCGTCCCACTCGAGAACCCCGAGCGGCGTGTTGCCGATGTGGCTCGACAGCTCCCAGTTGACCCGCCGCAGCGCCTCCTCGTTGCGCTTCTCGTCGTGGATGTCGCCGTGCACGGCGTAGATCCCGACGACGTTGCCGTCGGTGTCGCGGTTGGGTGCGTAGTGGATCGACTCCCAGCGCGACTCCGGCGAGCCGCGCTGCGGAAGCAGCATCTCGGTGGCGATCGTCTCGCCCTTCAGCACGCGCGCGAGCAGCGGCTCCAGGAAGGCGAATCGCTGCGGTCCGACGACGTCCTCGACGCGGCGGCCGTTGAGATCCTTGCGCGACTCGCCGAGCCAGGCCTCGTTGCGCCCGTTGACGAACCGGTAGCGGAGGTCGCGGTCGATGTAGGCGACCCGCGCCGGCACGTTGTCCATGATGAGCCGCAGTTCGCCTTCCGACGCGCGCAGCGCCTCCTGCGCCTGCTTGAGCCCGTGGATGTCGTTCATCAGCACGAACGCGCCGTGCACCTCGCCCGCCGCCCCGGTGTCCGGCACCACCCGGATCGTCATCCAGCGGCGTGCGCCGTTCGCGCCGGGCACCAGGCGGTCGAACGCGGTCGACTCCCCCTCGAGCGCGCGCGTCACCATCGCCTGCGCGCTCTCGTAGATGCCGTGGCCGACGACGTCGCGCAGCCTCAGGTACTCGAGCGAAGCATTCGACAGGCCGAAGTACTGGACGAACGCGCGGTTGACGTAGTGGCAGCGTTCGTCGCGGTCGATGTAGGCGACCGGCGCCGGCACGCCGTCCATGATCGCGCGAAGCTGCGACTCGCGCGCGGCAAGGGCGTCCTGGGCGAGCTTCAGGTCGGTGATGTCGTGTCCGGCGACGTACTCGCCCTTCACCGTGCCGTCGAAGGCGAGGTCCGGCACGACACGCGCCCGGATCCAGCGCGTGCGCCCCTGCGCGTCGACGATCTCGCGCTCGTAGGTCACCGACTCGCCGGCCATCACCCGCTGCCGGAAGGGGGTCAGCGACTCGTCGGCTTCGCCGCCGAGCACCTCCCCGCTGGTCCGCCCGATCACCTCGTCGCGCTTCAGTCCGTACAGGCGAAGGAACGCCTCGTTCACGAACACGTAGCGCCGGTCCGCGTCCTGGTAGACGACCGGCTCCGGGATATTGTCGGTGAAAAGCCTCAGTTGCTGCTCACGCGCGGCGAGCGCCTGCTCGGTCTGCTTCAGGTCGTCGATGTCGTACTCGGTGCAGTAGAGGCCGCGCACCTTGCCCGCCGAGTCGAGGTCGGGTGCGATGCGTCCGTGCATCCAGCGCTTCCTTCCGTCCGGCATCGAGCCGATGCGCTCGTACTCGACGTGCTCGCCGTCCTGGGCGCGCTTGAGGATCGGCCGCAGGAAGCCGGCGACGTCGGGAGGCAGGACTTCCGAAGGCGCCCGGCCGTAGATCTCGTCCTGCGGCTTGCAGGCGAGGTTGGCGAACGCCTGGTTGACGAACGTGTAGTTGAGCGCGCGGTCGAGGTAGGCGATCGGGCCGGGGATGTTGTCGGCGAAGAGCCGGAGCTGCGTCTGCTGTCCCTTGAGGGCGTCGCGCACGCGCACGTCGTCCTCGATGTCGCTCATCACGACGAACGCGCCGCCGATGCGGCCGCTGATCTCGCGGTCGGGGAACAACGTGACCCGCACCCAGCGCATCTCGCCGGTCGACTTCCTCTCGCGGCGCTCGTAGCTCACGCTCGCGCCCGCGAACGCGCGCTCGAGCGAGGCGCCCATCTCGCGCACCGACTCGACCGGCAGCACGTCGCGTAGCGCGTGACCCAGCAGGTCGTCGGCGGCGACGCCGATCCACTCGGCCACCGGGCGGTTCGCGAAGCGGATGCGGACCTGGCGGTCCACGTACAGGATCGGCACGCCGACGCTGTCGGTGACCAGCCGGAGCCGGTGCTCGCGCTGGCCCGCCTCGAGTTCGAGACGCTTCAGGTGATCGACGTCGCTGTAGGTGATCAGGAAGCCGCGCACCCGCCCGTTGACCGTGCGGTCCGGGTAATAGTCGACGCGGATCCAGACCGTCGGCCGTCCCGAGGTGACCAGCTGGCGCTCGAAGCCGGTGCGCTCGCCGGCGAGCGCGGCGTCCGTGTACGCGTGGTAGAGGGTCCAGACCTCCCGGCCCAGGACGTCCGGCATCTCCCGGCCGAGGACTTCCTCGGAACGGCGACCGAGCCAGTCCAGGAACGCCCGGTTGGCGAACCGGTAGCGGAACGACCGGTCGACATAGGCCAGTGGCAGGCCCAGCGCATTCAGCTTGCGCTGCGAGAGCGCCAGCAGGTTGCCGCGCTCGACCGCGTCTCCGACCGTCTGGACGGTCGCGAGGTCGGCGCGCAGCGGCAGGCGTTGCAAGGCCATGGTGGATCGTTGTCTCTGGTTCCGGAGCCGTCAACCCGAGGCGGCGACCGCTCGAGGTCCCCGACCACGGCCCCACGGCATCCGGCCAAGGGATCGTGTAGGGCACAAGCAAGGATCAAGCCGGAGACGAATTCTGCCCCGGCGCGGGACTCCGCCCCTTACAATGCCCGGACCCTGCCAGCGTCGACCCGGATTCCCGCGGCTCCCCGGGCTTCCGCGGGTTCGTCCGCGCCGGGGCGAAGCCTCATTCCTCCGCCTGCAACCGCGATCGTGTCCATGCTGCCCCGTCCATCCTCCCTTGTCCGCCCCCCCCGGGGTCGTCGCGGCCTGGTGGCCGTTGCCGTCGTGGCGGCCGTCGCGTTGCTGCCCGCCGAAGCGCTCGCGGCCGGCGTCCCGGCGCAGACGGCCATCACGTTCCTCGCAATCGGGCTCCTGCTGGTCGCCGCCAAGGCCGCGGGGCTGGTCGAGCGGATCGGTCAGCCGGCGGTCCTCGGGGAGTTGCTGATCGGCGTGGTGATCGGCAACGCCTATCTCCTCGGGATGCCGTGGCTCGATCCGCTGGTGCACGGCGACCTGATCGACAACCCGATCCTGCGCTTCCTCGCCGAACTGGGCGTGGTCATCCTGCTGTTCCAGATCGGACTCGAGTCCGACCTCGGGACGATGCGCAAGGTGGGCATCCCGGCCTTCGTCGTCGCCACGATCGGTGTCGTGGCGCCATTCGTGCTGGGCATCTGGGTCGTGAGCCCGATGCTGCTGCCGGAACTGTCGTTCAACGGCCACCTGTTCGTCGGCGCGACGCTGACCGCGACCTCGGTCGGCATCACCGGCCGGGTGTTCCAGGATCTGGGCGTGCTGCGCTCGCGCGAAGCGCAGATCGTGCTCGGCGCCGCCGTGATCGACGACGTGATGGGGCTCATCATCCTGGCCGTCGTGTCGGCGATCGTGTCGTCCGGGAGCGTCGATGCGATGGACGTCACCTGGATCACGGTCAAGGCGTTCCTGTTCCTGGTCGGCGCGCTGGTGCTGGGCCGCTACGCGGCGCCGCGTTTCGGCGCGTTGTTCTCGTCGATCCAGACCGGCACCGGCATGAAGGTCGCGGTCCTGATCGCGACCTGCCTCACGTTCGCCTGGGCGGCGTGGGTGATCGGGCTCGCGCCGATCGTCGGCGCCTTCGCTGCGGGGCTCGTCCTCGACGACGTGTCGTTCAAGGGGTTCTCGCGTCCCGCGCTGGTGCGCGAACTGCGCGAAGTGATGCCCGACCTGCCGGAGCAACACCGGGTGCGCATCGCCGGCGTTCTCGACCAGCACGAGAAACACGGGCTGCAGGTGCTGATGGAGCCGGTCGGACACCTGCTGGTGCCGCTCTTCTTCGTCTACACCGGCATGCAGGTGCGGATCGAGACGCTGTTCGACACCCACATCCTGCTCGTCGGCCTGGCCCTGACAATCGTGGCGTTCGCCGGAAAGCTCGTCTCCGGGCTCGGGGCGGGTCCGGTGCACAAGTGGCTCGTCGGCTGGGGCATGGCGCCCCGCGGCGAGGTCGGACTCATCTTCGCCGTCAGCGGCAAGGCGCTGGGCGTGGTCCCCGACGACGTGTTCTCGATGATCATCGTCGTCGTGATCCTGACCACGCTGCTGACCCCGCCCATCCTGGTGTCGGTGATCCGCCGCGGCGGCACCTCCGAGGCCTGAGCAACCAGCCGGCCGGCGGTCCGACGCCAGAAGGATGCGCTAGAGTGGCGCTTCCTTCCCGCCCCGACGAGATCCTCGATGAGACTGCCGCTCCGGTTGGCCGCCCTGTCGCTCGCCCTTGTCGCGGGCGCCTCGTACGCGCAGGACATCCTGTTCTTCGAAGGCCACGACTTCAACGGCCGCCGCTACGGCGTGAGCTACTCGGTGTCGAACATGAGCGACGCCGGGTTCAACGACCGCGCGTCGTCGGTGGTGATCCGCAGCGGCGCCTGGCAACTGTGCACCGACGCGTACTTCCGCGGGCGCTGCGTGACGCTCGAGCCCGGCGAGTACCGCAACCTGGGCCAGATGGGACTCTCGAACCAGGTGTCCTCGGCGCGGCAGGTGGGCGGCGGCTCCTGGGGCGGCGGGTCGCGCGGCACCGTGACCCTCTACGAGGATTACAGCCTCCGCGGGCGCTCCTACAGCGTGAACGGTCCGGTCGAGAACCTCGGCCGCACCGATTTCAACGATCGCGCGCGCTCGATGGTCGTCCAGAGCGGCACCTGGGAACTGTGCGCCGACGACCGCTACCGCAACTGCCAGACCTTCGGTCCCGGCGAAGTCGCCAACCTGGGCTACCTCGCCGGGCAGGTGTCGTCGCTGCGCCCGGTGGGCGGTTCGGGAGGCGGCGGCTGGGGTGGCTCGGGAGACGGTGGTTCGGGAGGGGGACGACCTCCGCCGGGCTGGGGCGACCAGGCGCGCGCCGTGCTCTACGAACACCCGGGCTTCGGCGGGCGGAGCTTCGCGATGAACGACGAAGTCGTCGACAATTTCGCGCGCTCGGGCTTCAACGACCGCGCCGCGTCGCTGCGCGTCGAGCGCGGCTACTGGATGTTCTGCAGCGACTCGGAGTTCCGCGGCACCTGCCGAACCTTCGGGCCGGGCGACTATCCGTCGCTGGGCGGCGGACTCGAGCGGCAGATCTCGTCGGGGCGGCGCATCCACAACGACTACCCGTACCGCAACAACCCCGACTGGGCGAACGAGTACTCGCAGCAATGACCGGATCCGCACACGGCCGAATCGTCGACGACATCGACGGCCTGAGGCGCATCCTCGCGCGCCATCGCACGATCGCGGTGGTCGGCCTATCGGCGCACTGGCACCGGCCGTCCTACTTCGCGGCCAAGTACATGCTCGACCACGGCTACCGCGTCGTTCCGGTGAACCCGCAGTACTCCGAGGTGCTGGGCCAGCGGTGCTACCCGTCGGTCGAGGCGATCCCCGGCCCGGTGGACATCGTCGATGCGTTCCGGCGCGCCCCCGAGATGCCCGCGCTCGCGCGCGAAGCGGTGGCGAAGGGCGCGAAGGTGTTCTGGATGCAACTCGGCATCAAGAACGACGAGGCCGCCCGCATCGCCATGGCAGGCGGCCTCGACGTGGTCGCCAACCGCTGCGTGAAGATCGAGCACGCGCGCATCCTGGGCGGCCTCAACTGGTGCGGAGTGAACACCGGCGTGATCTCGGCGCGGCGGCCATCATGACTGCGCCGGAATCAGATCCGGTGTCAGACACCGGATGCCGGTAGAATCCCGGTCCCATGTCCGACCACGTCTTCGGTTTCGACACGCTCTGTCTCCACGCCGGACAGATTCCGGACGCGGCGACCGGCGCGCGCGCGCTGCCGATCTACCAGACGACGTCGTTCGTCTTCGACAGCGCGGACCACGCGGCGTCGCTCTTCAACCTGCAGACCTTCGGCAACGTCTACTCGCGCATCAGCAACCCGACGGTGGCCGCGCTCGAGGAGCGCATCGCGGCGCTCGAAGGCGGGCGCGCAGCGCTCGCTTGCGCGACCGGCATGGCGGCACAGACCGTGGCGCTCCTGACGCTTGCGCGGCAGGGCGACCACATCGTCGCGGCGCGCACGCTCTACGGCGGCACCTTCTCGCAGTTCGCGGTCACGTTCGCCCAGTTCGGCATCGACGCGACGTTCGTCGATCCCGGCGACACGGCCGCGTTCCGCGCGGCGCTCACGCCGCGCACGAAGGCGATCTACGCGGAGACGATCGGCAACCCGCAGTTGAACGTCTGCGACATCGCGGCGCTCGCGGGGATCGCGCACGGAGCGGGCATCCCGCTCGTGATCGACAACACGATGGCGTCGCCGTACCTGTGCCGTCCGTTCGAGCACGGCGCGGACCTAGTCGTCCACTCGGTGACCAAGTACCTCGGCGGCCACGGGACGACGATGGGCGGCATCGTGGTCGAGTCGGGGAAGTTCCCGTGGGACAACGGCAACTTCCCGCAGATGACCGAGCCCTCGCGCGGCTACCACGGCGTGCGCTTCTACGAGACCTTCGGCGACTTCGGCTTCACGATGAAGGCGCGCATGGAGACGATGCGCACGCTCGGGCCGTCGCTCTCCCCGTTCTCGGCCTTCCTGCTCCTGCAGGGCGTCGAGACGCTGCACCTGCGAATGCCCCGCCACAGCGAGGCGGCGATGACGGTCGCGAAGCACCTCGCCGCGCACCCTGCGGTCGCCTGGGTACGCTACCCGGGACTCCCGGGACAGGCCGACGAAGCCCTGGTCCGGCGCTACCTTCCAAAGGGTGCCGGCGGCATCCTGACCTTCGGCGTGAAGGGCGGCGCGAAGGCGGGCGAGAGGGTGATCGAGGGCGTCCGTTTCCTGTCGCACCTCGCCAACGTGGGCGACGCGAAATCGCTCATCATCCATCCGGCCTCGACCACCCACCGGCAACTCGACGAGGCGGAGCAGCGCGCCGCCGGCGTGTCGCCGGAGATGATCCGGCTGTCGGTCGGCCTCGAGTCGGTCGACGATATCCTGTGGGACCTCGACCAGGCCCTCGCCCGTTCGGAGGCGGCGTAATGGAACGCTACGGAATGCCCCTGCCCTGGGTCGGCCTCGTCGTCGCGCTGGCCGTGCTGCTGCAGCAGGCGATCTCGATCCTGCAGGGCGGCGGCGAGTCGTTCCCGTTCGCGATCTGGCAGATCGCCGTCATGGCGCTCGGCCTCACGTCGCTCGCGCTGATCCTGATGCCGCGCCGGCGGCTCGCCTTCGCCCTCGGCTTCCTGTTCTGCGCCGGGTTGCTCGGCTGGGCGTTCTGGCTGCAGTACGGCGAGGGGCTCGAGCCCTGTCCGCTGTGCATGTTCCAGCGCCTGGTGTTCGTCGTGATCGGCGTGATCTTCCTCGTCGGCACCTTCCACCAGCCCGGCCGCGTCGGCGCGTGGATCTACGCACTGCTGCTCCTCGTCGCCGCGGGCGTGGGCGCGGGACTCGCCGGCCGGCAGGTGTGGCTGCAGTCGCTGCCCAAGGACCAGGTCCCGGCCTGCGGCATGGGGCTCTCCTACATGATGGACACGATGCCGTTCTTCGACGTGATCAGCCGCGTGCTCGAGGGCACCGGGGAGTGCGCGGAGAAGGCCTGGGTGTTCCTCGGGCTGTCGATCGCGGGCTGGACGCTCGCGATCTTCGTCGCGATCGCTTTCATCGGCATCGCGCTGGTGCGCAAGGACTGATCCGGCTCCGACCCGCGCGAACGCGACGAAGCCGTTCCGCGCCGCTCCAGCGATCGTCCGGCGGCGCCGCGTGCGCCGGCCGCTACTTCGGCGCCATCCGGATCGCGCCGTCGAGCCGGATCGTCTCGCCGTTCAGCATCGGATTCTCGACGATCGCGCGCACGAGCCGCGCGAACTCGGCGGGCCGCCCGAGCCGCGGCGGAAACGGCACCATCCTGCCGAGCGACGCCTGCACCTCGGGCGTCAGGCTCGCCATCATCGGCGTCTCGAAGATCCCCGGTGCAATGGTCATCACTCGGATGCCCTGCCGCGCGAGTTCGCGCGCGACCGGCAGCGTCATGCCGACGACCGCCGCCTTCGACGCGGCATAGGCGGCCTGCCCGATCTGCCCGTCGAACGCGGCGACTGACGCCGTGTTCACGATCACGCCGCGCTCGCCTTCGCCATTCGGCTGGTTGCGCTCCATCGCCTGCGCGGCGAGCCGGATCAGGTTGAACGTGCCCACCAGGTTGATCGCGATCGCGCGCTGGAAACCCGCGAGCGTGTGCGGCCCGTCCTTGCCGACGATGCGCTCGGCGTGGACGATGCCGGCGCAGTTGACGAGGCCGTGCACGGCGCCGAACGCGTCGACGGCCGCCTTCACGGCGGCGGTTCCGCTCGCCTCGTCGGTCACGTCGCAGCGCACGAAGCGCGCCTGCGCGCCGAGTTCCTTCGCGAGCGCAGCGCCTTCATCGGCCTTGAGGTCGGCGAGGACGACGCGGCCGCCGGCGCCGGCGACCATCCGCGCGGTCGCCGCCCCCAGGCCCGACGCCCCACCCGAGACGAGGAACACGCTGCCGCGGAGATCCACGCTTCAGCCCCCCTGCTTCGGACCCGGTTGCCGGATCACCGACATCGCGGTCGCGATCATGCCGGCGACGTCCGCCGCGTTGGTGGGAAGGATCATCGTGTTGGCCTTCACCGCGAGGTTTCCGAACGCGCTCACGTACTGCTCGGCGATCTTGAAGTTGACCGACTGCAGGCCCCCCGGGCCTTCGATCGCCTCGGCGACCTGCCGGATCGCCTTGGCGTTCGCTTCGGCGAGCGCGAGGATCGCGGCCGCCTGCCCCTGCGCGTTGTTGATCTCCGCCTGCTTCTCGCCTTCCGATTGCGCGATCGCGGCCTCGCGCGCGCCGACCGCGAGGTTGATCTGCTCCTGCTTCTTGCCCTCCGAGGTCGCGATGACCGCGCGCTTCTCGCGCTCGGCGGTGATCTGCGCCTGCATCGCGCGCAGGATCTCGGCCGGCGGCGTCAGGTCCTTGATCTCGTAACGCAGCACCTTGACGCCCCAGTTGAGCGCCGCCTCGTCGAGCGCGGCGACCACGTTCGCGTTGATCTGCTCGCGCTCCTCGAACGTGCGGTCGAGTTCCATGCGCCCGATGATGCTCCGGAGTGTCGTCTGCGCGAGTTGCGTGATCGCGATGATGTAGTTCGACGAGCCGTAGCTCGCGAGCTTGGGGTCGGTCACCTGGAAGTAGAGGATGCCGTCGACCTGGAGCTGCGTGTTGTCCTTGGTGATGCAGATCTGCGACGGCACGTCGAGCGGGATCTCGCGCAGGTCGTGCCGGAACGCGACGCGGTCGACGAACGGGATCACGAAGTTGAGCCCCGGCTCGAGCACCGCGTAGAAGCGGCCGACGCGCTCGACGACCCACGCGTGCTGCTGCGGCACGACGCGGATCGCCCGGACGATGACCATGATCGCGACGACGAACAGCGCGACGGTGAAGAGCGACGAGCCAATCCCGAACATCGGTGGGGTCCCTTCGGGGAATGCCGCGTCAGGCGCGGCGGTCGGCGACGACGAGGGTCGAGCCCCGCGTCGCCACGATGAACATCGTCTCGGCGCGCGGCGTGTCGGGCGTCGCGAGTTCCGCCGTCCACTGCGTGCCGCGGTAGTTGACGCGCGCGGTGCCGTCGTCGTTCCAGCCCTGGACCCGGACCGTCTGGCCTACGTCGAGCGGCGCCGGGGCCGGCGGGAGCGCGCGCTGCAGGCGCCAGCGGTGCGCCGCGATGGTGAGGGCCACGCCGGAGACGGCGGCAACGGTCAACTGCACCGGCACCGAGGCGCCGACCGACGCGGCGATCCCTCCGATCGCGAGCGCGACACCGACCGCGAGCAGGTAGAAGGTGCCCGTCACCAGTTCGGCGCCGATCAGCACCGCCGCTGCGATCCACCAGTACCAGAGTGCGTTCATGGCCGCGTCGAATCCTGTCGCCGGTCTCCCGGCCGAGCATAAATCAAGTTGAAGGGCCCCGTGCGAACCCACATCTGGGCGGAAAGCGCGTTCGCCAAGGGCCGGCTCGACCGGCAAGCGCGGCCGCGCTATAATTCTCGTTTCGAATCAAACGCTTTGGGCGCCCACGCGCCCCTCGGGAGCCCCCGATGCCGATCTATGCCTATCGCTGCACCGCGTGCGGCCACCAGCACGATGCGCTGCAGAAACTCTCCGAGGCAGCGCTCGTCGACTGCCCGGCCTGCCACGCGCCCGCGCTGACGAAGCTCCTGACCGCTCCCGGGTTCCAGCTGAAAGGCAGCGGCTGGTACGCGACCGACTTCAAGAGCGGCCAGAAGCCGCCCGCGGGCGGCGAGGCCAAGCCCGACGCGAAGACCGAATCCGGGGGTGCCTCGGAGTCGAAGAGCGAATCGGGCAGCACGACGAAGGGCGACTCCAAAAGCGAGGCGCCGGCCGCCTCCACCTCCGGCGGCTGCGGGTCGGGCTGTTCCTGCCACTGATCGGCGATGCGCGAAGCCGCCCCATGAAGCGCTACCTGATCGCCGGGCTCCTCGTCTGGGCTCCGCTCGGCATCACGATCTGGGTGCTGCATTTCCTCGTGTCGACGCTCGACCAGACGCTCGGCCTCCTGCCCGACGCGTGGCAGCCGGACCGGCTGCTCGGGTTCCACGTGCCGGGACTGGGCGTCCTGCTGTCGTTCGTGATCCTGCTCGTCACCGGCGTGATCGCCGCGAACATCCTCGGCGCGCGGCTCATCACGATCTGGGAATCGCTGCTCGGCCGCATTCCGGTCGTCAAGTCGATCTACTCGTCGGTGAAGCAGGTGAGCGACACGCTCCTCTCCGACAAGGGAAACGCGTTCCGCAAGGCGCTCCTGGTCGAATTTCCCCGGGAGGGCAGCTGGACGATCGCGTTCCTCACCGGCACGCCCGACCGTTCGGTCACCCCTCACCTCGCGGGCGAGTACGTGAGCGTCTACGTGCCGACCACGCCGAACCCGACCGGCGGCTACTTCGTGATGCTGCCGCGCTCGCGCGTGCGCGAACTCGACATGACGGTCGACGAGGCGCTCAAGTACATCATCTCGATGGGCGTCGTGGGGCCGAAGAACGGCCTGCCCCCGCCGCCGGCGCCCTCGACCGAGCGGACGGCCGCTGCCGACGCCGCGGTCGCCTCGCGAAACTGACCCGACCCTCGCGGCCCGTGGCGCCCCCGCCGGGTCGCCGCGCGACCGCACCGCTCCTTCCTGCAATCTCCCTGCGCATCGCTTCCGGAGTGACGACGTGAAACGCACCGACTACTGCGGCCGCATCGACCGCCGCCACCTCGACCGGACCGTGACGCTCGCGGGCTGGGTCCATCGCCGCCGCGACCACGGCGGCGTCATCTTCATCGACCTGCGCGACCGCGAGGGCCTCGTCCAGGTCGTCTGCGACCCCGACCGCGCGGCGACTTTCGCCGCCGCAGAGAAGCTGCGCAACGAGTTCTGCCTGCGCGTTACCGGCCTCGTGCGGGCCAGGCCCGAAGGCACGGTCAACGCCGCGCTCGTCTCCGGCGAAATCGAAGTGCTCGCGCACGAGATCGAGATCCTCAACGCCTCTGCGACCCCGCCGTTCCCCCTCGACGACAGCGAGAACCTGTCCGAGACGGTGCGGCTCGAGCACCGCGTGCTCGACCTGCGCCGGCCGGCGATGCAGAGGAACCTGATGATCCGCTACAAGGCGGCGATGTCCGCGCGCCGGTACCTGGACGAGCTGGGCTTCGTCGACATCGAGACGCCGTTCCTCTACAAGTCGACGCCCGAGGGCGCGCGCGAGTTCCTCGTGCCCTCGCGCCTCCACCACGGCCAGTTCTACGCGCTCCCGCAGTCGCCACAGCTGTTCAAGCAGATGCTGATGGTCGCGGGCTTCGACCGCTACTACCAGATCGTCAAGTGCTTCCGCGACGAGGATCTTCGCTCCGACCGCCAGCCCGAGTTCACGCAGATCGACATCGAGACCTCGTTCCTCGACGAGGAGGAAATCCGGCCGATCATGGAGGGGCTCGTGCGGCGCATGTTCGCCGATGCGCTCGGCGAGGAGCTTCCGCACCCGTTCCCGACGATGACCTTCGCCGACGCGATGCGCGACTACGGCTCGGACAAGCCCGACCTCCGCGTCGGCCTCAAGCTCACCGAGCTGACCGACCTCATGAAGGGCGTCGACTTCAAGGTGTTCCGCGCGGCGGCCGAACTCCCGAACGGCCGCGTGGCGGCGCTCTGTGTTCCCGGCGGCGGCACGCTCACTCGCAAGGAGATCGACGACTACACGGCGTTCGTGGCGATCTACGGCGCGAGGGGCCTCGCCTACATCAAGGTCAACGACGCCTCGAAGCCGAACGACCAGGGCCTGCAGTCTCCGATCGTCAAGTTCCTGCCCGAGGCGGTGCTGCGCGCGATCCTCGAACGCACCGGGGCCAAGGACGGCGACCTCGTCTTCTTCGGCGCCGACAGGGCGAAGGTCGTCAACGACGCGCTCGGCGCGCTCCGCGCCAAGGTCGGCCACGACCGCGGCTTCGCGAAGGGGCGCTGGAAGCCGCTGTGGGTCGTCGACTTCCCGATGTTCCAGCAGGACGACGCGACCGGCGACTGGGCGGCGAGCCACCATCCGTTCACCGCGCCGAAGGACGGTCACGAGGACCGCTTCTCCACCGATCCGGGCAACGCGATCGCCAAGGCCTACGACGTCGTGCTGAACGGCTGGGAAATCGGCGGCGGGTCGGTGCGGATCCACCGGCCCGAGGTGCAGGCGAAGGTGTTCGAGGCGCTCGCGATCAGCCCCGAGGACCAGCGACGCAAGTTCGGCTTCCTGCTCGACGCGCTGGCCTACGGCGCGCCGCCGCACGGCGGCATCGCGTTCGGGCTCGACCGCATCGCGACGCTCATGTGCGGCGCCGAGTCGATCCGCGAGGTGATCGCGTTCCCGAAGACGCAGCGCGGACAGGACCTCCTCGTCGACGCGCCGACGCCGGTCACCGAGCAGCAGCTCCGCGACCTGCACATCAAGGTGCGCCCGTCCGACGCGATCAAGGCCTGACCGGACCCTCGTCGGAAGCGTGTTGCGCTACACTGGCCCGATGAGGCTTGCGGCGCAGCGCTGGCGGATCCGGGGATTCGCGCTTCTCGTCGCCCTCGCGCTCGCGGCGCCGGCTTGCGCCCGCACGTCGGAGGCGACGGTCGCGGCCGCGGAGCTTCCACGGGAGGCGCGCGCGACGCTCGCCAACGTCCGGGCGGGGCCGCCCTATCCGTACGAGCGCGACGGCATCGTGTTCGGGAACCGCGAGGGGCATCTGCCTGCGAAAGCGCGCGGCTACTATCGCGAATACACGGTGAAGACGCCCGGCGTGCGCACGCGCGGCGCGCGGCGCATCGTCTGCGGCGGCAAGCCAGCGTCACCGGACGCCTGCTGGTACTCGGACGACCACTACCAATCGTTCAGGAAGATCGTCGAATGAAGGTGCCCGACCTCGCGTCGCTCGACGACTGCGGCCTGCGGGAATGGAAGGGACCGGTCGAGCCGATCAGGACCGCGGCCGCCCACGCGGACCTCGGCTTCGCGCAGGTCGACCTGGCGAAGGCGAAGGACAAGGCCACGCTCTTCGCCGAGCTCGATCGCGCGCTCGCGCTGCCCGATCACTTCGGCCACAACTGGGACGCGCTCGCCGACGTGCTCGAGGACCGCGACTGGCTAGGCAAGCGCGGGCGCGCCGTCGTCCTCGCCCACGCTCTCGCCTACCGCAAGGACCATCCCACCGACGCGCGCATGCTCGAGGAGATCCTTGGCGAGGCGAGCGAGTTCTGGCAGGAGCGGCACGTGCCTTTCTGGATCTTCGTCCTGGGCGCCTGACCCCGGCAGGTGTCAGACACCGCCTTTTGGTGTCTGACACCGCCTTTGGGTGTCTGACACCGACAGGTGTCTGACACCGCCGTTCGGTGTCTGACACCGTCTTTTGGTGTCTGACACCGGCTTTCCGCCGATCCGCTCCCAACCCATCCGGTGCCCAACCCCGCCACTCCCAAGCAACCCGAATCGGCGCTGGTGCTCGTTTACAGCCGTGACCTCGCCGTCCTGCTGCTCGAGCGGGCCGACTACCCCGGGTACTGGCAATCGGTGACCGGCAGCCGCAACGGCGACGAGACGCTCGCGGCCACGGCCGCGCGCGAACTGGCCGAGGAGACCGGCATCGACGCCGCCGCGTACGGCGGTGTGCGCGACTGGCAGATGACCAACGTGTTCGAGATCTATCCGCGGTGGCGTCACCGCTTTGCGCCCGGCGTCACGCACAACAGCGAGCACGTGTTCGCGCTCGAGATCCCCGCGGCGTTCCCGGTGCGCCTCGCGCCGCGCGAGCACCTCGCGCAGGCGTGGCTGCCCTGGGAACAGGCCGCCGAACGCGCGTCGTCGTGGTCCAATCGTGCGGCGATCCTCGCCTTGCCCGCGCGAGTCAGAAGGAGCCAAGCATGAAACGAACGCTGATTCCCCTCGCCGCCGCTGCCGCGCTGCTGTTCGGCCCCTCCGTCCGCGCGCAGGAAGGCCAGCCGGTGCCGGTGCCGGTCGTGACGGTCAGCGCGAACGCGACCACGACGGTGCCCAACGACCGCCTGCACGCCTGGTTCCGCGTCGAGGCCGACAACCCGGGCGCGGCCACGGCCGCCGCGGAGGTCAACCAGCGCGTCGCGAAGGTCCTCGCGAAGTTGAAGACGCTGCCCGAGGCGCAGTCGTCGACCTCGGGCTACACGACGCAGCAGATCGTCGAGAAGGGGAAGCCGTCGCGCTGGCGCGTCGTGCAGACGATCAAGGTCGAAGGCAGCGACTTCGCCGCGATCGGCGACATGGCCGCACGCCTGCAGGCCGAGGACGGCGCCGCATTGTCGGGGCTGTCGTTCGCGATCTCCGACGAGTTGCGCCGGCGCACGCAGGATGCGATCACCCAGCAGGCGATCGCCGCGTGGCGCACCCGCGCGCAAGCCGCCGCGCAGGGCTTCGGCTCGCCGGGCTGGCGGCCGGGCCGCGTCACGGTCCAGACCGGCGACGGCGGCCGGCCCTACCCGATGATGGCGCGCGCCGAGATGCAGATGGCGGCGGCACCCGCGCCGGTGCCGGTCGAGGCGGGCTCGACCGACGTCACCGTGTCGGTGACCGGCGAGGCGATCCTCGAGCCGGTGCGGCGCTAGGACGACGGGGCCGGAACTCGCGCTCCGACCCCGCGTGGTGAATCGCCAACCGCTCTAGTCGTTCGCGGGGGCCGCGGCCTTCTGGGCGTCCTCTTCCGCGGCGGCCTTCATCGACAGGCGCACGCGGCCCTTGTCGTCGGCCTCGATGACCTTGACGCGGATGACCTGGCCTTCCTTCAGGTAGTCGGAGACCTGGTTCACGCGCTCCTTCGCGATCTGCGAGATGTGCAGCAGGCCGTCCTTGCCGGGGA
>JADLBN010000068.1 GCA_020847675.1 Burkholderiales bacterium
CGAAGATCAGGAGCGCGACGAACATCGACGGCAGCCCGCGCGCGATCCCTTCGAGCACGTCGAGCGTCGTGCCGACGAGGAAGCCGGTGAGTCCCTCGCTCCACGGCCGCGTGTACGGGAACAGGCCGAGGACGTAGCCCAGCCACTCCCAGGTGAGGAGCAGCATCGTGACGGTGGCGACGACGGCCGCGCCGCGCCGGACCGTCGCGATCGCGTGCCGGCGCGAGATCACCTCGCCGCCGCCGACCCGCAGCCGTTCGGCGTGGCGTTCCGCCGCGCGCATCAGCCGCTGCGCGGTCGCGCGCCAGAGCCAGCGGGCGATCCACATCAGCGCGAGCCAGATGGTCGTGGCGACGGCAGCGCGGATCGCGGCCTGCGCGAGGAAACGCCGGTCGCGCGCCTCGTGCGTCTCCGTGGCCACTTGCTTCAGCACGAGGGCGGCACCTTCGGCGAGCGAGCGGGCGGATTCGCCGCGCATCGCGCGGGCGTCCTCGTTCAGGACGGCGAATGCGAACTGGCCGTCGACAAGGACGGCCACACCCTGCGGGATGTCGTTCAGCGCGACCTTCCCCTCGCCGCCCTCGGCGAGCAGCCGGCGTACGCGGTCGGTCGCGTCGGCGGCCCGCTCGCGCGCGGACATGCCGAGGAACGGCGCGCGGAACTCGGCGATTTCGCGATTGAAGACGACGACACGGCCGGGCGGGTGGAGAGCGGAGTCGACCTGCGCGGAGAGGGATGCGCGTGGCTGCGCCGGCAAGTGCGCTGGCGCGGCCCCTGCCGCGCCCGGCGGGGCGTCGACACTCGCAGGCGTCGGAGGAGCCGCTGCAGCCGCCGCGGTACCGTTTGCAGGCCCGGGAGCCGCCCAAGCCTGCGCCATCGCGACGCAGACGAGCACCGCGAGAGCGATGCCTCGGCCGAGGGCGCGGCGCGCAACCACGCTCGACCCAGGCACCCGTCGACGCAAAGACCCGTGGATCAGGCCTTCTTCGCTCCGAGCATCTCCTGCAGCTCGCCGTTCGCGTACATCTCGCGCATGATGTCGCAGCCGCCGACGAACTCGCCGTCGACGTAGAGCTGCGGGATCGTCGGCCAGTTCGCGTAGTCCTTGATGCCCTGGCGGATGCCCGCGTCGGACAGCACGTCGACGCTGAAGTAGTCGGAGACCCCGCAGCGCTTCAGGATCTCGGTGGCGGTCGCCGAGAAGCCGCATTGCGGGAACTGCGGCGTGCCCTTCATGTAGAGGACCACGCGGTGGCCCTTCACCTGGTCGCGGATCGTGTCCTGGACGTTCATGGGGTCTTGCTCCGGGAGGCGTCGTGGAACCTGCAATGGTAGCGCAATCGCGCCCGCCGTCCGGCCAGGGCGCTCACTGGGCGGAGGAGAGCGTCAAACGCGCGCCTTCGCCCCCGGAAGCGCTGCGTCCGGCTGCCGTTGTCGTTGCGGTCGACACCACCCGCCAGCGCGTTCGCGCGCCTACAGGCCGTCGGAAAGCGCGACTCCCGCCCCGATCGTCGTCTGGTTCCAGTTGTAGTCGATCATGCTCTCGCCGTAGCCGGTGAACACCTGCACGTAGCCGCGGAACGGCCCCAGGATCGGCGGCGAGTACCACGCCGCCTGGAAGGCACCCTTGCCCTTGTTCAGGTTGCCGCGCGCGGCCGCGGAAAACGTGTGCCCGCGCCACCGGTACATCGCGCCGATCTGCCCGTGGCCCAGGTAGTCGGTGATGTCGGGATTGTCGTCGTCCTCGTCGCTTTCGGGAATGCGATACCAGACGCGCGCGGAGAGCACGAGATTCTCGCGCTCGACGGCACCTTCGAGGAACAACCGGTTCCAGCTGCGCGACAGGACGTCGGTGCGTCCGTTCGACTGGTGGTTGAAGCCTCCGGTCAAGAGATTCCACTTGAAGCCGCCGGGAAGATCCATCCCCGGGCGCCAGGCCACGAAGATCTCGGGTTCGTAGTTGGTCTCGCGGAACGGGCGCGAGATCTCGTCGTTGTAGACCTGCCACTGGTTCTGCTGAGTGTAGGCTGCCCACAAGCCCCAGCGCCGGTCCTCGCTCGCCCAGAATCGTGCCTTGAAGCTCAGCTGGAACTTCGCTTCCGTGCTGTCGAGGTGGACCGGCTCGCCGGCCGCCTCGAACAGCGGCACATAGGGACCCACGTTGGGGTCGTCGGAGTAGCGTGCAACGAGGAAGTAGTTCGAGCGGTAGAAGCGGATGTCGAACTTCGGCGCCGCCTGATCGAAGCCCCACGCGGTGTCGAGAATGGACAGCTTGGCCTGCGGCGCTTCAAGCGCGACGGCACGCGCCATCGCGTCCTGCGGGACGAAGTCGGTGCCTTGCGCGGGAGCCGCGGGCTGCGCCGCCGCGGGGCGGGCGCTGACCGAGTCGTAGCAGGCGAGCCGCTCGGCGTTCGACGCGATGGCGTGGCAGTCGGCAATCGTGCGAGCCTGGGCCTGGGCGGCACCCACGGTCGCGACGATCAAGGCGGCGGTCAGCGCCAGGCGCCGACAGCGGAACTCTATGCGCATTTCGGGATCCCCTGAAAGGAAGCGCCGCGCGGGAGGCGGCCGTTCCCGTCATTCTGCCAGCTTTCGCCGAGCGACGGTCCCGGGCGCGACACGCCGGGTTCGTCGATGGCACCCGCGTTGTGGGACCATGCGTCCCTGCGGGCGAAACAGCGGCCGCCCGCGCGATGCCGGCGGTCCTCAGTCGGCGCCGCGCGCGCCGCGGGTCCAGGCCTTGAGCAGCGACCACAGCATCCCGCCGGTGAGCATGCCGAGGACGTACACGCCGATGACGAGGAACGACACCGGCAGCGTCATCGACACCGAAAAGAACGATACGGTGGCCGTATCCAGATTCTGCAGCTTGAACGACAGGACGACGGCGGTGAAGACGACGATCAACGCGAGGTACAGATATTTCATGTGTCAAACACTCCTTTCCGAGCGGCGCTCCACTTCGCAGGGCAGCGGCGACTTTGGCGATGTTAACCCGCGCCCGCGCCCGGCACGCCTTGCCCGGAGCCTGACCCTGCCCACCGTCGCGCTCCTGGCGACGGTTCTGGCAGCCTGCACGGCTGCGCCGACACAGCCGACCGTGCCTGCCGGCGCAACCGCGCTTGCGCCGGGGGCCGAATCCACGCTCCAGCGCCATCGCTGGCGTCTCGAGTCCGCCACCGACGCGCGCGACGCGACGATCGACGCCGTCGCGCCGTCCGCGGCGCGCGCCTTCACCTTCGCGTTCGCCGGCAACCAGGTGATGATCGACGGCGGCTGCAACGCGATGCGCGGCGGATTCCTGATTCCTTCCGAAGGCAAGCTCGCGTTCGGCCGCATGGCCGCGACGCTGCGCGCCTGCGACCTTCCGCTGATGCAGGCGGACGCCGCGCTCGCGAAACTCGTCGCGGAGCCGATGAGCGCCACGCTCGCGCCCGAGGAACCGCCGCGGCTGCGCCTGACGACGCCCGCGAACGACTCGCTCGTCCTCGTGGGAGAGTTGACGCCGGAGGCGCGCTACGGCCCGCCGACGATCGTGTTTCTCGAAGTCGCTCCTTCCCGGGTTTCGTGCAATCACCCGCTGATCCGCGACGCGACCTGCCTGCAGGTGCGCGACCGCGCGTTCGACGCGCAGGGCCTGCCCGCGGGAACTCCGGGGCCGTGGCGGGTGTTCTACGGATCGATCGAGGGTTACACCCACCAGGAAGGCGTGCGCAACGTGCTGCGCGTGAAGCGCTTCCATCGCCCGAACCCGCCGGCCGATGCCTCGGCGCACGTCTACGTGCTGGACCTCGTCGTCGAATCGGAAGTGGTCAGGCGGTAGGCGTCCTGCGCTCGCGTTTCCCCGCACCCGGCCGCGGCACCGGCCTGCCGTAGCTCGCGAACCGGGTCAGGACGCGCGCCATCTCGTCGTCGTCGATGAGCACCGGTTCGCCGACCTGCAGCGCGCGCCAGTAGGCTTCGGCGAGCGACTCGACCTCGATCGCGAGCTGCAGCGCGCGGTCGAGGTCACCCGCGAAGGCGATCATTCCGTGGTTCGCGAGGAGGCAGGCGCGGCGGCCGGCGAGCGCCTCGACCGCCGCATCGGCGAGCGCCTGCGACCCGAAGGTCGCGTAAGGCGCACATCGGATGTCGCGTCCGCCCGCGACCGCGACCATGTAGTGGAACGGCGGGATGTCGCGCCGCAGGCAGGCGAGCGCGGTGCAGAACGGCGAATGCGCGTGCACGATCGCGCCCGCTTCGGTGCGGGCGCGGTAGATGTCGCGGTGGAACGGCCACTCGGACGAGGGCGCGAGCCGCCCGAACGCACGGCCGTCGAGCCCCACCGCGACGATGTCGGCCGGTGCGAGCCGGTCGTAGGCGACGCCCGACGGCGTGACGAGGAAGCCATCGAAGCCGCGGCTCACCCATCGCACGCTGACGTTGCCGGCCTTCGCGCGGTTGATCCCCGAAGCGTTCATCGCCAGCGCGGCGGCGATCACGCCTTCGCGCAGCGAGCGCTCCGTCGGAGCGCGCCCGCTCACGCGAACCTCTCGGGGAACAGCGCGGCGAGCCCGGCCTCGGAAGCCGCCGCGAGGCCGCGTTCGGTGAGAAGTCCGGTGACGAGCCGCGCGGGGGTGACGTCGAACGCGGGGTTGTAGCCGCGCGCACCCTCCGGCGCGATGGCGACGCGGACCGACCCGCCGTGCGCTTCGCGGCCGGTCACGCCGAGCACCTCGTCCGGCGAGCGCGCCTCGATCGGAATCGCGTCGCCGTCGGGAAGCGCCGGGTCGAGCGTCGGCGACGGCAGCGCGACGTAGAACGGCACCGCGTTGTCCGCCGCGGCCAGCGCCTTGCCGTAGGTGCCGATCTTGTTGCACACGTCGCCGTTGCGCGCCACGCGGTCGGTGCCGACGAACACGACGTCGACGCGGCCACCGCGCATGAGCGCCGCGCAGGCGCCGTCGACGACGACCGTGTGCGGGACGCCGCGTTGCGCGAGTTCCCACGCGGTGAGATTCACCCCCTGCAGGCGCGGGCGCGTCTCGCTCACCCAGACGTGCAGCGGCAATCCCGCCGCGTGCGCGAGAAAGATCGGGGCGGTCGCGGTGCCCCAGCCGCAGGTCGCGAGCGCGCCGGCGTTGCAGTGGGTCATCACGTCGACCGGTCCCTGCTTGCGCGCAGCGATGCGTTCGAGGAGTACGAGCCCGTGGCCGCCGAGGCTGCGGTTGATCGCGACGTCCTCGGCGACGATCGCATCCGCCTCGCGCCAGGCGGCGTCCGCGCGGGCGGCTTCGGGCAGTGCGGCCGCGCGCTGGCGAACCCGATCGAGCGCCCAGCGCAGGTTGACTGCGGTAGGCCGGGTCGCGTCGAGCATCGCGTGCGCGCGGGCGAGCGCGGCGTCGCCGGGGTCGGCATCCAGCGCCATCGCGAGGCCGCAGGCGCCGACCGCGCCGATCAGCGGCGCGCCGCGCACCCACATCTCCCGAATCGCGCGTGCCGCGGTGCCGGCGTCGCCCAGGCGCACCGTCACGCTCGCGTGCGGCAGCGCGCGCTGGTCGAGCACTTCGACGTGACGCGCCCCCGGCGCGCGGGCCAGCGCCCGGTAGCCGGCCGGATCGGCATCCGCCTGCGCTTCGGCGAGTTCGTCGCGTCGCATCCGGGCATTCTATCGCCGCGCCGCGCTGCGGCGCCGCGCTACTTCAGCACCTGGACCAGGTTGTTGAAGTCGTCGGTCCACAGCCGCCAGTCGCGACGTACCGCGATCTCGCTGCTGGCGCCGGCGATCGTCTCCTTCGCGAGCGCCGCCGGATCCTTCGACAGCAGGACCCAGACACTGCTGCTCGCGCCGGGTTCGTTGCCGTCGTCGGAGACGAGGGCGACGGCGAGGCCGTGCGCGTGGGCGAGCGCCTCGACCACCGGCGCGAGGTTCAGGAACCGGTTGGTGACGTGGAACGCGACGATGCCCGAAGGCTTCATGTGCCGCTCGTAGATCGACAGCGCCTCGGAGGTGATGAGGTGCACCGGAATCGCGTCGCTCGAGAACGCGTCGATCGCGAGGACGTCGAACCCCTGCGCCGGCTCGCGCTCGAGAACGAGGCGCGCATCGCCCTGCGCGATCTCGATCGTGGCCTCGCTGTCGGCGAGGAAGCTGAACTCCCGCCTGGCGATTCCGACGACGGCGGGGTTGATCTCGTAGAAGCGGTAGACGTCGTTCACCGCACCCCAGACCGCGAGCGTGCCGGTGCCGAGTCCGATCACGCCGACCTTGAGCGGCTCGAGCCGCGGGTGCATCGACTCGATGGCGCGCGCGACGCCGGAGCCCGCGGTGTAGTAGGTCGTGGGCTGGCGCTTCAGCAGCGGATCGAGGAACTGGTTGCCGTGCATGATCGTGCCGTGGATCAGCGTGCGCTTGCGGTCGTTCCCGCTGCCCCACTCCAGCACGCGGAGCACTCCGTAGAAGTTGCGCGTCGCGACGATCGTGCTGTCGTAGAACTCGCGCACGTACCACGCGCCGCAACCCAGCGCGGCGACGAGCGAAGCCACCGCGAGGCCGCGGAACACGAGCGGGTCGCGGCGCACCTGCCAGAGCAGGAGCCCCGCGCACAGCACGAGCGCGGCGCCCAGTTCGAAATAGGCCGGCAGCACGAGCGGCGCGGCGATGCCGACCACGACCGCCCCGAGCGCGCCGCCGAACGAGACCGTCAGGTAGAACCGCGTGAGCCAGCGCGGCGCGGGCTTCAGGCGCGCGAGCTCGCCGTGGCAGAACATGCACGCGAGGAACAGCCCCGCGCAGAAGACGCCGAGCTGGATCGCCAGTTCGTGCGTGAGCCGGGTGTCGGCCAGCGTCCACGCCATCACGCCCAGCGCGGCGGCGGCCGTCGACAGGAAGAAGTCGCGCCGGTACCAGCCGGTGCCGTCGAAGCACAGGATGAACGTGAGGAGGTAGAGCGAGAGCGGCACGATCCACAGGAGCGGGACCGCCGCGACGTTCTGCGTGATGTGGTTCGAGATCGCCAGCAGCAGGATGGATCCGGTCGCCGAGAGCGCGATCCACAACGCCTGCCGCGCGAGCGCAGGATGCGCGCCGTCGGCTGACTCGGCTGCGGTGTCGGCGGAAACCTGCGCCGCCGCGACCGGTGTCGCCCGCAGACTCACCCAACCCGCGAACGCGCAGAGCAGCACGAACCCGGCGTAGCCCGCCGACCAGCCGATGGCCTGCGCGCGCGTCGCGACCCAGGGCTCGAACAGGAACGGATAACCCGCGAGCGCCAGCATCGAGGCGAGGTTCGAGAGCGCGAACAGCCGATAGGGGCTGCGGCCGGGGAACTGGCGCGCGAACCACGCCTGCACGAGCGGACTCGTCGTCGACAGCAGGAAGTACGGCAGGCCGATCGTCGCCACCAGCATGCCGAGGATCAGCCAGGTCGGATTCTCGCCGCCCGCCGGCTTCCAGTGCGCCGCGGGTACGATCGGCAGGAGCGCGAGGCTCGCGGCGAGCAGCGCGACATGGATGCGAAGCGCCGCCCGCGGCGTGGCGCGCCGGACCAGCAGGTCCGCGTAGGCGTAGCCGGCGAGCAGCGCGGACTGGAAGAACACGAGGCAGGTGGTCCACACCGTCGCCGACCCGCCGAACCACGGCAGGATCTGCTTCGCCATCACCGGCTGCACGAGGAACAGCAGGAACGCGCTGGCGAAGATCGTGACCGCGTGGAGGATCATGGATGGGTAGCGATGCGCGGCCACGCGGGCGCGGTCTGGCGGGTGCCGCGGGCGCCGGGCTCGCACCGGTCACACGCGCGACCCCGGGACGCCGCGCACGGGGCGGCCATTGTACGGGACGCGCCCTTGCGCGGTCAGGTGGCGGTGCGCGGCCGGAAATACTGCGTGCGGTCGATCGACCGGACCGACAGTTCGCGCACCTCGGCGCCCTGAAGCACGCGCAGCGGCACTTCGGCGCCGGCGGCGCGCCCGGTCCACAACCTGCGGTAGAACTCGCGTTGCGTGCGCACCGGCTCTCCGGATACCGCGAGGATGATGTCGCCGGCCTTCACGCCGGCCTCGTCGGCGGGTCCGCCGGCGGACACGCGTGACACGATCAGGCGCCCGTGCGCCTCCTCGGTGGCGACGCCGAGCCACGGACGTGCCGCGTCCCTGCGGCGGCCGTCGGCGACGAGATCGGGAAGGATCGGCTTCAGCAGGTCGATCGGCACGAACAGGTTGCCGGGCAGCGTCGGCTCGTCGCCGGTCGCGTCGCGCACGACGAGCGAGCCGACGCCGACCAGCCTGCCTTCGCGGTCGATCAGCCCCGCGCCGCTCCAGTTCGCGACCGGCGGACTCGTCCACAGGGCCTCGTCGAGCAGGTATTCCCAGCTTCCGGTGAACGGGCGCTTCGACACGACCAGCGCGAACGCGACGTCGCCGACCCCTTCGCTGGTGGCGATCATCACCGGGTCGCGCTCGGCGACGCCGGCCGAGGCGCCGAGCGCAACGGGCTTCGCGTCGAGCGGCACGATCGAGCGCAGGAGCCCGAAGCCGCTCGCGTGGTCGTAGGCGACGATCTGCGCGGGCAGCGTTCGCCCGCGGTGATCGACGATCCCGACCTCGTCGGCCTCGACGATCAGGTAGCCGATGGTGACGATCAGGCCGTCGCCGGAAATGAGGACGCCGGAGCCCTCGCGCTCGGTCCCCAGCGTGCTCCCGCTGCGCGCATCCGGCACCGCGCGCGTCTTCACCTTGACGATCGCGCGGAACAGCGTCTCGACGTCGGGTGCGGCCTGCGCGGACGGTGCCGGCACAGCGCTGGTCTGCGCCAACGCCGGGGCCAGGAAGGCGGGGAGACAGACGCCGATCGCGAAGGCGGCGAGGCGTAGCGGTGATGCGGTGGCCATGGAGGCGCGGGTGCGGTGCACGGGCGAGCCGCCCTTCGTTCGGATCGGGGGCGCGGACCGCGTGCGGGCCACTATAGCGCGGCGTCCCGCCCGCGCAAGCCCGGCTCGCGCGGCGGCTATAATCGCCGCCTCCGGAAAGCACGTCGACGCTCGGCGAGCGAGCACGATCCCCGCCATGAAGAACATCGCCCCCTCGAAACTCGTCGATCTCGTCGCCGCGATCATGCACGGCGCGGGCTGCGCGGCGGCGGAGGCGCGCACGGTCGCCGCGCGGCTCGTGGACTCGAACCTCGTCGGCCACGATTCGCACGGCGTGCTGCGCGTCGCCAAGTACCTCGAATGGGTGCGCGACGGCACGCTCAGACCCAACACGCCGCCGACGATCGTGTTCGACAGCGACACGATCGCGATCGTCGACGGCAACCGCGGCTTCGGCCAGGTTACCGGCGAGACCGCCGCGAAGCTCGGCATCGCGAAGGCGAAGGCGAAGGGCATCGCGATGGTGGGCTTGCGCAACTGCGGACACCTCGGCCGGCTGGGCGACTGGGCGGAGATGGCGGCCGAGGCGGGGCAGGTGTCGCTGCACTTCCTCAACACGTCGGGCGCGCAGCGCGTCGCCCCGTTCGGCGGGAGCGATCGGCGCCTCTCGACCAACCCGATGGCGATCGGAGTGCCGGTCGCGGGCGGTCCCCCGGCGATCCTCGACATCACGACGTCGACCGTCGCCGAGGGCAAGCTGATGGTCGCGATGAACAAGGGCGAGCAGGTGCCCGAGGGCTGGATCGTCGACAGCTCCGGCCGCCCCACGACCGATCCGAAAGACTTCTACGACGGCGGGGCGCTCCTCACCATCGGCGCGCACAAGGGCTCGGGGCTGTCGATCCTCACCGATCTCCTCTCGGGCGCAGTGACCACCGGCCGCAGCTCGGATCCCGCCGACACGGTCCTGCGCAACAACATGCTGTCGATCTACATCGATCCGGCGGTGTACGACCGCGATGGGGTCGTGCTGACCGAAGCACACCGCTTCGTGGAATGGGTGAAAGCCTCACCGCCGGCGAAGCCGGGCGAGCCGGTCCTCGCGCCCGGCGACCTCGAGCGGCGCACGCGCGCCGCGCGGCAGCGGCAGGGCGTCCCGATCGACGACAAGACCTGGCAGGATCTCCTCGATGCCGCGAGTTCGGTGGGCATCGATGCGTCGCGCGCGGCCGCTCTGGTGGCCTGACGCGCGGTTCGCAGCCGCGCTCGCGTTCGCCGCCGCGGGGGCGCTCGCGCCTGCGCCCGCCTCTGCCGATTTCACCGGCCGCGTCGTCGCGGTGGCCGACGGCGACACGCTGACCGTGCGCGACGGCGCGCGCGACGTGCACGTCCGCCTGTGGGGTATCGACGCGCCGGAGCGCGGGCAGTCGTGGTCGAAGCGCTCGCGCACGGCGCTCGTCGCCCGCGCGATGCACCGCGACGTGCGAGTGAGCGAGCGCGGCCGCGACAGCTTCGGCCGGACGATCGGCCGCGTCGCGGTCGACGGCGCCGATCTCGGCGACGCGCAGCTCGCCGACGGCCTCGCGTGGGTCTACCGGCGCTACTCCGACGACCGCGCGATGATCGGGCTCGAGGACGCGGCGCGCGCTGCGCGGCGCGGGCTGTGGTCCGATCCCGCCCCGGTTCCACCTTGGGTCTGGCGCGAGAACCATCCCCGGCCGCCCCGACCCTCGCCGGCGAGCGGGCAGCGGCCCCGGGTACCGGCAACCGGGTGACCGGCCACGGCAATCCGCTGTCGAAGGGCGGTCCGGGGTGCGCTTCTGCGGCGATCCCCTCACCTGCCCCTTGCACATACCCCGCCCGGTGACCACCGGCTCCGAGCCTTCTCGGTTGCTGGTACGATCCGTGCTTCCAAGGGTATGCCCCAGGCGCACCGAATTGGTGCGCCGTTTTGACGAAATCGATTGCCCCGACGTGCCGGTGCTCGACCCGCCGCCACGCGCAGGAGAACCCCCGTGCACCACCCGAAGCGTCCGAACCGGACGGAAAGCTCCCTGTTTGCCATTCTGAAGCGCGCGGTTGCGCTCATCGCATTCTTCGCCGCCGTTGCCCCGCTTGCGGCGCAGGCACAGCTCGCCGACCTCGTCATCAACCAGGCCGACAGTCCGCCGATCGGCCCGGCCGGAGGGGTGTTCACCTACACGGTGCGCGTCGACAACAACGGCCCGAATACGGCGACCGGCGTGACGCTCTCGAACACGATCCCGCCCGGGTCGACCTTCGTCGGCGTCTCGCAGACTCAGGGAACCTGCTCGGAGTCGGCCGGCATCGTGAGCTGCTCGATCGGCAACCTCGTGTCCCAAGCGCAGGCGACCGTCACCCTCCAGGTGGTCCTGCCGACGCCGGGCGTGTGGACCAACTCGGCGAGCTGGACCTCCGCCGTCTTCGACCCGAACACCAGCAACAACGCGAGCACCGAGGACACGACGGCGCAGGAAGCCGCGGACATGGCGGTCGCGGTCACCACCAGCGCCAACCCGGTCGCGGCGGGTGCCGCGTACAGCTACACGGTGACGGCGACGAACAACGGACCCACCGACCTCGGCGCAACCGGCACCCAGACGATCTCGTTCACGGTCCCGGCGGGTTCCTGCATCACGTCGGCGCCGACCGGCTCAGGCTGGGCGTGCACGGTTTCGCCGCCGACGAGCTACCCGGTGTGCGGGAACGGCGCCCCGGGCCCCATCGTCAACTGCACCCGCACCGGCGCGCTCGTCGTCGGCGCCAGCGCGCCGCCGCTGACCGTCCCCGCCGTCGCCAACGCCGGCGGCGCGATCACTGCGGCGTTCAACGTCGAGTCGTCGCTGCCCGATGGCGACGAGACCGACAACACCGCCGAGGCGACGGTCACCGTCACCGGCGGCAGCTCCGACGTGTCGATCACCAAGACCCGGGCGCCTGCGACCGCTACCGTCGGCTCGAACGTCACCTTCACTCTCACGCCGCGGCACCTGGGCGGCGAGCAGCCGGGCACGCTCGCGCCCAACCTGATCACCGTCACCGACGTGCTGGATTCGCGGCTCACCTACGTCTCCGCGGGCGGCAGCGGCTGGACCTGCGACACGAGCGGCCTGCCGACGATCGTCTGCACGCGGCCGGGCCCGTACACCGGCGGCAACTTCACTGACATGCCGGTGATCACGATCGTCGCGACGGTGAATGCGGCCGGCACGATCCCCAACACGGCGACGATCGAGGCACCGGAGACCGACCCGAACCCGCTGAACAACTCGTCGTCGGTCAACGTGACCGCGTCCAACGACGCCGACCTGCGGATGACCAAGACCGCGTCGATCAACCCGGTCGTCCCGGGACAGGGCTTCAACTACACGCTGACCGTGCGCAATCTCGGCAACGTCGCGGTGCAGGCCGCGCAGACGGTCACCGCGACCGACACGCTGCCCGCGGGGGTCGAACTCACCGGGCCCCCGACCGGATCGGGGTGGACCTGCACGCCCGACGGCACCGCGACCTACCCGATCGCCGGTCCGGTGACGGTCACCTGCACGAGACCGGGTCCGCTCGCGGCGAACAGCAACGCGCCCGGCATCACGGTCCCGGCGCGCCTTGGCGCGTCCGGTTCCGCGCTCAACAACGCCTGCGTCTCGCACGCAGGCACCGGGCCGTCGGACCCGAACCTCGGCAACAACTGCGCCGGCGTCACCGTGGTCGCGTCGGCCGCGCAGGCCGACCTGCGGGTCGTGTCGAAGACGGCGACCCCGAATCCGGTCAACGCCGGCGAGGACCTCACCTACACGATCTCGGTGATCAACAACGGACCCGACAGCGCGACCAACGTCGTCGTCGCCGACGCGCTCTCGAGCCTCGTCGCGACCGGCGGCTTCCGGTCGGCGACGCCGTCGCAGGGCGCGTGCACGCCGTCGGGCGTCACCAACGGCGCCACGGTCAACCTGAGCTGCAACCTCGGCACGCTCGCCAACGGCGGCACCGCGACGGTCACCGTCGTCGTTCGCCCGAGCATCGCCGTGACCGGCAACCGCAGCAACACCGCGACCATCACGTCGCTCGACGTGGGCGACCCGAACCGCACCAACAACTCGGCCAGCGTGACCAGCGTCGTCACCGCGATCGCCGACATCCAGGCGGAGAAGACCGCGACGCCGAGTTCCGTCCGGGCCGGCGCGCCGCTCCTGTTCGTCATCACCGCGCGCAACAACGGACCGTCGACCGCCCTCACCGTCGTCGCCACCGACACGATGCCGTCGAATGCGGCGTTCATCGCGCTCGGAACCGTCACCGGCGGCGGTAGCTGCACCACGCCCGCGGCGGATGCGGTGGGCGGGCAGGTCGTCTGCACCTGGCCGTCGATCCCCGCCACCTCACCGCCGACGCAGCAGACCGCGAGCTACTCGGTGCGCCCGCTCAACTCGGCGGTGGGCGGCAACGTCGTCAACTCGGTCGCGATGACGACGACGGTGGCCGAGTCCGACTCGACCAACAACGGCGCGGGCACGACCACGCCGGTCACGGCGGCGCTCGTCGATCTCGTCATCGACAAAGTCGACAGCATCGACCCGGTCGCGCTCGGCCAGGACACCGTCTACACGGTGACGGTCACCAACGGCGGTCCGTCGTACGCGACCAACGTCGTGATGACCGACACGTTCCCGAGCGGTTCGCCGACGGCGACGTTCAGCTACCAGGGCGCGTTGAGCGTCAGCCCGCCGGGTTACGGCACCTGCGTCGAGCCCGCGCTCAACGCGACGTCCGGGACGCTGACCTGCACCTTCCCGGTGATGGCGAACGGAGCGCAGGCCCTCGTCACCTACGCGATGCGGGCGGTGTCGATCGCCTCGGGCGTGTCGGGAACGACGTTCAACGACGCGAACGTCTCGGCGACCGAGCCCGAGGCCCTGCTCGCCAACAACAGCACCACGCACGCGACGACCTCGAGGCGCACCGCGGATCTCGGGGTGACCAAGACCGGTCCGGCGAGCGTGACGCCCGGCACCCCGATCACCTGGACGATCACGATCATGAACAACGGGCCGAATCCGAGCACCGGCGCGACGCTCACCGATACGCTGCCGGCGGGTGTCACCTTCCAGAGCGCTTCGACCGGGTGCGCGCACTCGGCCGGCGTCGTCACCTGCACACTGGGCACGATCGCCTCGGGCTCGTCCGCGCAGGTGCAGATCGTCGCGCTGGTGTCGTCGCCCTACACGGGGGCGACTCCGCTCGCGAACTCCGCGACCGTCGCGACGGTCAACGAGGTCGACCCGGTGCCCGGGAACAACACCGGCAACTCGTCGACGCCGGTCAACAGCCCGTCGACCGACTTGTCGCTGGTCAAGGACGGCCCGGGTACCGGCACTGTCGGTGCGCCGTTCACCTGGACGCTGCTGATCTCCAACGCGGGCCCGAGCGCGGCGGACGGCGCGACATTCGTCGACACGCTGCCCGAAGGGACGACGGTCGACTCGGCGACCTGCGTCGAACCGACCGGAGGCGCGGTGTGCGGTGCGGTCGCATTCGACGCGACGAGCGTGACCGGCACGATCACGACGCTGCCCGCTCAGGGCTCGGTCACGATCCGCATCGTCGCAAGACGCAGTGCGACCGGCGAGGCGACCAACTCGGCAACGGTGTTCCCGCCGCCGGGAACGGTCGACCCCGACCCGTCGAACGACACCGGCACCTCGACGATCCAGATCCGGGAGCGCCGCCCGCCCGAGTCGATCCCGACGCTGTCGCTGCCGATGCTGCTGCTGCTCACGCTGGGCCTGGCGCTTGGCGGCATCGTGGCCGCGCGGCGCAGGGTGCGAGGGTAGCGTCGGCGGATCCGTCCCCCCGGGGGCGCGGCAGCGGCCGCGTCCCCGGCGCGGGTCCGGCTCGGCGGAAATGCAGGGGCTGGACGCAAGCTTCCCCTCCCGGTAGAGGAATGCAGGGTCAGACTCGACTTTCGACAATCGCGAAAGTCGAGTCTGACCCTGCATTCCTCGCGAGCACCCAGGCACTCGGCCTGATGCGGCGACTGCGCCGGGCCAACCGCCCGGCCTGTGGAAAGTCGAGCATCACGCGCTCGTCGGCGTCGATCGGCAAGACCCCAACGGCGCCGTGCGCGAGCGCTGCGCTCCCCCGGCTGCACCGCCGGCGTCTGTCCGGCACGGACCGGAACCCGATGCAGTCATAATGGCGCACCGCGCGCCAGCATGCGATCGCGCGCGAGTCCGAGGGGAACGGGAAAATCATGCGGCGCGTCGACGACTTTCGCCTGCGATTCGGAAAGCGGGAGCTCGTGCCCATCGTGTGCGGCGGCATGGGCGTCGACATCTCGACGGCCGGCCTCGCGCTGGAAGTCGCGCGCCTGGGCGGCATCGGCCACATCTCCGACGCGATGGTGCCGACGGTCTCCGACCGCCGCTTCCGCACCCACTTCGTCAAGGAGAAGGCGAAACTCTACAAGTACAACGCCGCCAACAGCGACAAGTCGGATGTGCAGTTCGACCTCGGACGTCTCGCGGAAGCCACGCACCTGCACGTCGGCCGCACGATGGAGGCGAAGCGCGGCGACGGCATGATCTTCGTGAACTGCATGGAGAAGCTCACGATGAACGCGCCGCGCGAGACGCTGCGGGTGCGCCTCTCCGCCGCGCTCGACGCCGGCATCGACGGCATCACCCTCTCGGCCGGCCTGCATCTCGGCTCGTTCGCGCAGATCGCCGACCATCCGCGGTTCCGCGATGCGAAGCTCGGCATCATCGTCTCGTCGCTCCGCGCGCTGCAGCTCTTCCTGCGCAAGAACGCGAAGCTCGACCGGCTGCCCGACTACGTGATCGTCGAGGGGCCGCTCGCCGGCGGGCACCTCGGGTTCGGGCTCGACGACTGGAGCAAGTACGACCTCCGCACGATCGTCGACGAGATCGCGCGCTGGCTGAAGGCGGAGATGCTCGACATTCCGCTGATCCCGGCGGGCGGCATCTTCACCGGCAGCGACGCGGTGTCCTACCTGGAAACGGGCGCGGCCGCGGTGCAGGTCGCGACGCGCTTCACGGTGACGAAGGAGTGCGGACTCCCCGACGACGTCAAGCAGGAGTACTTTAAGTCGGTCGAGAGCGACGTGGTCGTGAACGCGATCTCGCCGACCGGCTACCCGATGCGGATGCTCGCGAAGAGCCCCGCGATCGGGGCGGGCATCCGCCCGAACTGCGAGGCCTACGGCTACCTGCTCGACGGCACCGGCAACTGCGCCTACATCGAGGCCTACAACCGCGAGGTCGCGGCGCACCCGGGTGCGAAGAAGGTCTCGGTGATGGACAAGACGTGCCTGTGCACGCACATGCGCAGCTTCGACTGCTGGACCTGTGGGCACTACGTTTACCGGCTCAAGGACACGTCGCGCGTACTCCCCGACGGCAGCTACGAAGTCCTCACCGCCGAGCACGTGTTTCGCGACTACCAGTTCAGCGCCGAACATGCGATCGCGCTGCCCGCGTGAGGCCGGCGGGCTGGCCATGTCGACGGGGGGCAATGCGGCGGCGGCACTTGGGCGGCAAGGCGGTCGAGCAGCTCGAGCGGCGTCAGGCGTTGCGGGCCGCTGCCGCCGGACCCCGCTTTCGGAAGGTCGTGGATCAGGTGCTCGCAGTCGAGCTCGCGCAACCGGTCCAGGGCGAACGGTGGCCGGGCACAGCAACGCAGCAACCGCTCGCGGCCGGCACGGTCAGCGGCCGCGTCCCCGGCGCGGGTCCGGTCCGGCGGAGGGCGTTGCCGTGCTGCTATAATCCCGCGCTCGGCCAAGTAGCTCAGTTGGTAGAGCAGAGGACTGAAAATCCTTGTGTCGGTGGTTCAATTCCGCCCTTGGCCACCAATCACCCGATGAAGCCCGCCTCGCGCGGGCTTTTTCACGTCCGCCGTAGAGTGTCGTTCGGTATCAGGGCGTATTTGGACAACTCCCCGCGTCTCACGCTATCCGGGTAACAGGCTGGGAAAGGGCGGTCCTTACCCACGAAATCGCCCCCGCGTTCCCGATTTCGGGTAACGGCGGGGCGACAGCGGAGACGTAGAAATGAAGCTCACAGCAGGTCTGGAACGCGAAGCCGATCCCGATGAAAAAGGCCGGACGCCTCGCGGCGTCCGGCCTTCTCGTTTCACCGTTCCAACGACCGGCGGATCACCGGTCGTCGGGGAGCATCAGCCGGCTTGAATGTTCGACGCCTGCTTGCCCTTCGGGCCCTGGGTGACTTCGAAGCTCACCTTCTGGCCCTCCTTCAGGGTCTTGAAGCCCGGCATGTTGATGGCCGAGAAATGCGCGAACAGGTCTTCGCCGCCGCCGTCGGGCGTGATGAAGCCGAAGCCCTTGGCGTCGTTGAACCACTTGACGGTTCCGGTAGGCATAGTTCTGTTTCCTTGAGTCGTTGAAGTAAGGCGCCGGGATGCCGCCCGGCCGGTGTTTCGATCTCAAGGACGCAGAGCGGGCGCGGAACCGCGTGCGCTTTCGCACTTGAAACTAAAACGGCGGGCATTATAGACGAAAATGACCCTGCCGTGGGAAGGGGGCACTCGCGGCCCCGGAGGCAGGCCTTCGAGGGCGTCTCCTCCCATCGATTCCGACCGGTCGGGCAACGACCGGCGCGAGCTTCCGCCAGCGCGGGTCCCGGACCTCGGGCCAGCGGGCGCTGCTCCGGGAACCCGAGCGGAACGGGGCCTGCGTTCTCCGACTCGCACCGCACGAGCCCGGCGGATGCCGCGCCGCAGCGGGATGCTGGCGGGCAGCCGCGCAAGCTGCTGCGCCGGCATTGGGCGCGCGAGGTCGTTCCCGCAGGCGGGACCGCGTCCGACGCCCCCCCGATCGGACCGCGATCCACCCCCCGCCTCCCGATCAGCGGGCGGGTAGGGCCTTGATCGGACGTCCGTCACTCGGCAAGATGCGCCGGCCCCCTTTCCCCCGCTCCCGATGCCCAAGATCCTCTTCTCCGACCACGACTACCACGACATCTCCCTCGAGCGCGAGGTCCTGGGCCGCCAGGGCATCGACATCGAGGTCGCGAACTGCAAGTCCGAGGACGACGTCATCCGTGCCGCGAAGGGCTTCCGCGGCATCCTGCTGCAGTACGCGCCGATCACCGAGCGCGTGGTCGCCGCGCTGCCCGAACTCGGCATCGTGAGCCGGATAGGGGCGGGCTTCGACACGATCGACACGGCGGCCTGCGCGCGACACGGCGTCTGGGTCGCCAATTCGCCCGATTACGGCGTGGGCGAGGTCGCGACGCACGCGCTCGCCCTCGCGCTCGCGCTGGTCCGCAACGTCGTCGCGTGGCACCGCGACGTGACCTCCGGCACCTGGCACTACAGCTCGGCGGGCCCGGTCAAGCGGGCCTCGGAACTCACGCTCGGCATCGTCGGGCTGGGCCGCATCGGCAAGCGCATGGCGCACGTCTCGCGCAACCTGTTCAAGCGGGTCGTCGCCGCCGCCCCGTACCTGATCGACGGCGACTATCCGGCCTACGTCGAGCGCGCGGCGCTCCCGCAACTGTTCGCGCAGGCGGACATCGTGTCGCTCCACGTGCCGTTGACCGACGAGACGCGCGGCATGATCGGCTCGGAGCTCTTCGCCGCGATGCGACCGGGGAGCTACCTCGTCAACACCGCGCGCGGCGCGGTCGTGGACGTCGACGCAGCGCTCGCCGCGCTCGACCGCGGCACGCTCGCCGGACTCGCGCTCGACGTGCTGCCGCACGAGCCGGTGCCGGCGGATTCGCCGCTCGTCGCGCATCCGCGTGTTATCCTGACTCCGCACTCGGCGTTCTATTCGGTGGAGGCGGAGAAGGAGTTGCGCCGCAAGGCGGCGCAGAACCTCGCGACCTGGTTCGCGACCGGCCGTCCCGACTACGTGGTGTCGCCGGGGACGCGCAAGCCGTAGTCGCACGACGCCGCGCGGACAGAGTCCTTCCGCGCCGCGCGAAGCCCGCAAGGGTGCGAAGGAGCTGCATGGCCGCGGTGACGATCGCTTCGGTGCACAAGCACTTCGGCACGACGCACGTGATCCGCGGCGTCGACGTCGCGATCGCCGACGGCGAGTTCTGCGTCCTGGTCGGCCCCTCGGGCTGCGGCAAGTCGACGCTCCTGCGGATGATCGCCGGCCTCGAGGAGATCGGCGAAGGCGAGATCCGCATCGGCGATCGCGTCGTCAACCGCGTTCCGCCCAAGGAACGCGACGTGGCGATGGTGTTCCAGAACTACGCGCTGTATCCGCACATGACGGTGCGCGACAACATGTCGTTCGCGCTGATGCTCGCGAAGAAGCCCAGGGACGAGATCGCGCGGCAGGTCAACCGCGCGGCCGGAATTCTCGGCCTCGACGCGCTCCTCGACCGCTACCCGCGCCAGCTCTCGGGCGGCCAGCGCCAGCGCGTCGCGATGGGCCGCGCGATCGTGCGCAATCCTCAGGTGTTCCTGTTCGACGAACCCCTGTCGAACCTCGACGCGAAGCTGCGCGTCGCCATGCGCACCGAGATCAAGGAACTCCACCAGCGCCTGAAGACCACGTCGGTCTACGTCACGCACGACCAGATCGAGGCGATGACGATGGCCGACCGGATCGTCGTGATGCGCGACGGCGTGGTCGAGCAGACCGGCGCCCCGCTCGACCTCTACGACACGCCCGCCAACACCTTCGTCGCCGGCTTCATCGGCTCGCCGGCGATGAACATGCTGCCCGGCGTCGTTCGGCGCGACGGCGCCGGCACGAGCGTGTCCCTCGGCGCCGGGACGACACTCGCGCTCCGGAACCCGGCCGAGAACGGACGCAAGGTGCTCTACGGCATCCGGCCGGAGCACCTCTCCCTCGCTGCGCCCGACGCGGGCATCGCCGGCGAGGTGGTCGTCGTCGAGCCCACCGGAGCCGACACGCAGGTCGTGTGCCGCGCGGGCGGACAGGACGTGATCGCCGTGATCAAGGACCGCGTCGCCTGCCGCGCGGGTGACCAGATCGGCCTCGTGCCGGATCCGGTGAAGGCGCACGTGTTCGATGCGGCGAGCGGAGCGCGGCTCGCCGCCTGAAGGGCGCGATGGACAACCGGACCGGGCGTCCGCGGGCGGCCCGGCCACCTACCGAGGAGGAGCGATGAGCGAGTACAAGCGGAGAGAGTTCCTTAAGACGACGGCTGGCGTCGCGGCGGGCGCGGCGCTCGGCGGCGGCACGTCGCTGTTCGCCGGCGAGGCCGCGGCGCAGCAGTGGCACGGCAAGCCCGAGAAGGGCGCGAAGCTCCGCGTCCTGCGCTGGAAGCGCTTCGTGCAGGGCGACGAGGACGTGTGGGCCGCGAACACCGCGAAGTTCACCAAGGCGACCGGCATCGAGGTGCGCGTCGATGCCGAAGGCTGGGAGGACGTCCGCCCGAAGGCCGCGGTCGCCGCGAACGTCGGCAGCGGCCCGGACATCATCATCAGCACGATGGAAGACGCGCACCAGTATCCGGAGAAGCTCGTCGACGTCGGCGACCTCGCGAATTACCTTGGCGCGAAGTACGGCGGCTGGTACCCGCTCGCCAAGGACTACGGGATGCACAACGGCAAGTGGGTGGCGATCATGATGGGCGCCGCCGGCAACGCGATTGTCTACCGCGGGAGCGCCGTGAAGGCGGCGGGCTTCGACACCGTGCCGCGCGACATGGCGGGCTTCCTCAAGCTGTGCCAGGCGCTGAAGGCCAAGGGCACGCCGGCCGGCTTCGCGCTCGGCAACGCGACCGGCGATTCGAGCTGGACCCACTGGCTCGTGTGGGCGCACGGCGGCAAGCTGGTCGATGCGAAGAACAACGTCGTCATCAACAGCCCCGAGACGATCGCCTCGCTCGAGTACGCGAAGCAGCTCTACGAGACCTTCGTGCCCGGCACGCTCTCCTGGCTCGACCCGAACAACAACAAGGCGTTCCTCGACAGCCAGCTCTTCCTGACCGCGAACGGCATCTCGGTCTACTACGCGGCGAAGACGTCCAAGGATCCGAAGCTGCAGGAAATGGCCGAGGACATCCAGCACGCCTACTTCCCGCTCGGCCTCGACGGCAAGGCGCGCGAGCTGAACCTCGTGTTCCCGATGATGATCTTCAAGTACAGCAAGTACCCGAACGCCGCGAAGGAGTACCTGCGCTTCATGATGGAGAAGGAGCAGTACGTGCCGTGGCAGGAAGCCTCGATCGGCTACGTCTGCCATCCGCTCGCCGCCTACGAGAAGAGCGAGTTCTGGACCGCCGACCCGAAGAAGACGCCGTACCGCGACTGCTTCAAGAACGGGACGCCGGGCGGGTACGCCGGCACGATGGGGTACGCGTCGGCTGCATCCATCGCCGACTTCATCATCCCGAACATGGTCGCGGAGGCGGGTTCTGGCGCGAAGACCCCGAAGGAAGCGGCCGAGCGCGCGCAGAAGCGGGCCGAGCGCTACTACAAGGTTTGATATTCCGTCGCGCGGACACGTTCTGCCCAGGGGCGCAGCCCTGAGCGCGACGGAATATCTGCACGGATTCGAGCGTCGCGGGGCGACGCTCAATCCGTGCGGGGCGCGGCGGCGGGCGGGGGGTTGCCAACGTATGCCAAGGAGCAACGATCGCGATCCGCGAGGCCGACGCGGACGCGCACGACAACATCGGCCGCAAGGCGCCGGGGACACCCGGCGGTTCGTGAAGTGAACTCCAGACAGGAGGCCGCATGGCCAGAAGAACGGTGATGTACAGCAGCAAGGGCAAGAAGCTCTACGCGGTGCGCGACAAGTCCGGCAAGTTCAAGGACATCCAGCAGTACTCGCGCGCGCACGCGATGGACATCAAGCGCGGCAGCGGCGCGGAGAAGAAGGCCGCCAAGAAGGCCGCGAAGAAGACGGCGAAGAAGGCGACCAAGCGCAAGGCCGTGAAGAAGACCGCGGCGAAGCGGCCGGTGAAGCGCCGGACCGTGAAGCGCACGACCGCCGCCAAGCGGGCCGTCAAGAAGGTGGTGCGCCGCGCGAAGAAGGCGGTGCGCAAGGTCAAGAGCGCCACCCGGCGCGTCGCGAAGAAGAAGTAGCCCGTCCCCGCGTGCCCGGCGGCGCCGCCGCCGGGCCATCTCTCTGCCACGATTCCCATGAGCAGCGCGGCCGCACGCTGGCTCGACAACCGCAACTTCCTCGGGATCCTGTTTCTGATCCCGGCAGCGGCGATCCTGCTCGTGTTCCTGACCTATCCGCTGGGACTCGGCACCTGGCTCGGATTCACCGACGCGAAGATCGGCCGCAGCGGCGAGTGGGTCGGTCTCGACAACTTCGCGTTCCTTGGGGGCGACCCGGTCACCCGTCTCGCGCTCTTCAACACGCTCTTCTACACCGCGGTCGCGAGCGTCATCAAGTTCGCGCTCGGGCTGTGGCTCGCGGTGCTATTGAACGAGCACTTGCCGTTCAAGGCGTTCCTGCGCGCGATCGTGCTCCTGCCGTTCATCGTGCCGACCGCGCTTTCGGCGATCGCCTTCTGGTGGATCTACGACAGCCAGTTCTCGATCATCAGCTGGGCGCTCGTGAAGCTCGGGCTGATCGACCAGTACATCGACTTCCTCGGCGATCCGTGGAACGCGCGCTTCGCCACCATCGCCGCCAACATCTGGCGAGGCGTGCCGTTCATCGCGATCTGCCTGCTGGCCGGCCTCCAGACCATCCCGCCGTCGCTCTACGAGGCCGCGGCGCTCGACGGGGCGTCGGGCTGGCAGCGCTTCCGCCACGTCACGCTGCCGTTGTTGACGCCGATCATCGCGGTCGTGATGACCTTCTCGGTGCTGTTCACGTTCACCGACTTCCAGTTGATCTACGTGCTGACGCGCGGCGGACCGTTGAACGCGACGCACCTGATGGCGACCTTGTCGTTCCAGCGCGCGATCTCCGGCGGGAGCCTGGGAGAGGGCGCGGCGATCGCGACCGCGATGGTGCCGTTCCTGCTGGCCGCAATCCTTGCGAGCTACTACGGACTGCAGCGGCGGGCGTGGCAGCAGGGTGGCTCAGACAAATGACTGCTCCCATCAGCGCGCCGGGCGCGCCATGAAAGCCGACGCCACCACCGACAGCACCGGCATGAACTATCTCGCGACGAGGCGCCACCGCTTCGTCACCGTGTGGCTGCCGCTTTCGATGTTCCTCGTCGCGCTGCTGTTCCCGTTCTACTGGATGGCGATCACGACGTTCAAGCCGAACGAGGAACTCCTGTCGCGGGAGGGCAACCCGTTCTGGGTGCAGAACCCGACGCTCGCCCACGTCAAGAAATTGCTGTTCGACACCGCCTACCCGGACTGGCTGGTCAACACGATGATCGTTTCGGTCGTGGCGACGCTGGTGTCACTCGCTTGCAGCGTGCTCGCCGCCTACGCGATCGAGCGCCTTCGCTTCCGGGGCTCGCGCTACGTGGGCCTGTCGATCTTCCTCGCCTACCTCGTGCCGCCGTCGATCCTGTTCATCCCGCTCGCGACGATCGTCTACAAGCTGCAGCTCTTCGACACGCGGCTCGCGCTGATCCTCACCTATCCGACCTTCCTGATCCCGTTCTGCACCTGGCTCCTGATGGGCTACTTCAAGAGCATCCCGTTCGAGCTCGAGGAGTGCGCGCTGATCGACGGCGCGAGCCGCTGGCAGATCCTGGTGAAGATCGTGCTGCCGCTCGCGGTGCCGGGCCTCATTTCGGCCGGCATCTTCGCGTTCACGCTGTCGTGGAACGAGTTCATCTACGCGCTGACCTTCGTCTCGTCGTCGGAAGTGAAGACCGTGCCGGTCGGCGTGGTCACCGAACTCGTCGAAGGCGACGTCTACCACTGGGGCTCGCTCATGGCCGGTGCGCTGCTGGGCTCGCTGCCGGTCGCGATCCTCTACTCGTTCTTCGTCGAGTACTACGTCTCGGGGCTCACCGGCGCGGTCAAGGAGTAGCGCGGCAGCGGCAATTCGGGGCCAGAGGAACTGAGAATCGGGGCCAGACCCCAATTTCGCCCCGTGCTTGGGCGCGAAATTGGGGTATGTCCCCGATTCGGTCCCCGATTCGTGTCTGTCCCCGATTCTCGAAAGCAGGATTCGCCCCCCTACAAAGCACAACGCCCCGGTCAATGACCGGGGCGTTGTGCTTTGGGGGTGCCTGACAATGACCTACTTTCGCGCGCGCATTGCGCACTATCATCGGCGTGCTGCCGTTTCACGGTCCTGTTCGGGATGGGAAGGAGTGGGACCGGCAGGCTATGGTCGTCAGGCGTAGACGGGTAACAGAGGTCAGGTAACAGGGAACAGGGAACAG
>JADLBN010000069.1 GCA_020847675.1 Burkholderiales bacterium
GCGCCGTGCGGCGCGTGCGGCCCCCCCTCATCCCTCTCCGAAAGTCACCGCAGCACCCATGTCACGCCGTCGCGTCGCTGTCACGGGGTTGGGCATCGTTTCGCCCGTGGGCATCGGCCTCGCTGCGTCGTGGGAGGCGATCGTCGCCGGCCGGCCCGGCATCGGGACGATCACCCGGTTCGACGCCTCGTCGTTCCCGGTCAGGATCGCGGGAGAGGTCAAGGGCTTCGACGTCTCGAAGTGGCTCTCCGCGAAGGAGGCGCGCCGCTACGACACCTTCGTCCACTACGGGCTCGTCGCGTCGATGGAGGCGGTGCGCGACGCCGGCCTCGAGGGTTGGGAGGGCGACAGGGAACGCGCGGGCGTGTGCGTGGGTTCGGGCATCGGCGGGCTGCAGATGATCGAGGAGACGCACACCGCCTACCAGGCGGGCGGCCTGCGCAAGGTGAGCCCGTTCTTCGTGCCCGGCACGATCATCAACATGATCTCGGGCCTCTTGTCGATCCACTACGGCTACAAGGGGCCGAACCTCGCGACGGTCAGCGCCTGCTCGACCGGCAACCACAGCATCGGCGAGGCGGCACGGCTCATCGAGTACGGCGATGCCGACGTGATGGTGGCGGGGGGCTCCGAGTCGACGGTGAGTCCGCTCGGCATCGGCGGCTTCGTCTCCGCGCGGGCGCTGTCGCACCGCAACGACGATCCGGCCACCGCGAGCCGGCCCTGGGACCGCGATCGCGACGGCTTCGTGCTCGGCGAAGGCGCCGGCGTGCTGGTGCTCGAAGAACTCGAGCACGCGAAGGCGCGCGGCGCGCGCATCTACTGCGAACTCGCCGGCTACGGTATGTCGGCCGACGCGCACCATATCACCGCCCCGCCGGACGATGGCGACGGCGCGCGGCGCTCGATGCAGAACGCGCTCGCGAACGCGCACATGGCGGTCACGGACATCGACTACATCAACGCCCATGGCACCTCGACGCCGCTGGGCGACGTGGCCGAGTGCGTGGCCGTGAAGCGCGCGTTCGGCGAGCACGCGGCGAAGCTCGCTGTGAGCTCGACAAAGTCGATGACCGGCCACCTGCTCGGGGCGGCCGGTGGCGTCGAGGCGGTGTTCTCGGTGCTGGCGATCCGCGACCAGGTCGCGCCGCCGACCGCGAACCTGTTCAACGTCGATCCGGCCTGCGACCTCGACTTCGTCCCGCGCGACGCGCGGAAGATGAAGATCCGCGGCGCCATGTCCAACTCGTTCGGCTTCGGCGGCACCAACGCCACGCTGATCTTCCGCGCGATGTAGCGCGGGCAGTCCGCAGCCGGCGAAGCGCGCCGGCCACGCAACCATGTCCCTGATCGTCCAGAAGTACGGCGGCACCTCGGTCGGTTCGACCGACCGCATCAAGTACGTCGCGAAGCGCGTGATGCACTGGCGCGGGCTCGGCCACCAGGTCGTGGTGGTCGTCTCCGCGATGAGCGGCGAGACCAACCGCCTGCTCGGGCTCGCGAAGGAACTGTCCGCGGCGCCCGACCCGCGCGAACTCGACGTCGTGGCGGCGACCGGCGAGCAAGTGACGATCGGACTCCTGTCGATCGCGCTCATGGAGATGGGCGTGCCGGCGCGCAGCTACAGCGGCGGACAGGTCAGGGTGCTGACCGACAGCGCGTTCACCAAGGCGCGCATCCTGGACATCGACGACGCGGCGATGCGTCGCGACCTCGACGCGGGCAACGTCGTGGTGGTGGCGGGGTTCCAGGGCGTGGACGCCGTGGGCAACGTCACGACGCTCGGGCGCGGCGGGTCGGACACCTCCGCGGTCGCGCTGGCCGCCGCGCTCGGGGCCGACGAGTGCCAGATCTACACCGACGTCGACGGCGTCTACACGACCGACCCTCGCATCGTGCCCCAGGCGCGCCGGCTCGACACCATCACCTTCGAGGAGATGCTCGAACTCGCGAGCCAGGGCTCGAAGGTGCTGCAGATCCGCGCCGTCGAGTTCGCGGGCAAGTACCGGGTCAAGCTGCGCGTGCTCTCGTCGTTCGAGGATCCGCAATCCCCGGGCCCGGGCACGCTCATCACCTACGAGGAAGACGACACCATGGAGCAGGCGATCATCTCGGGCATCGCGTTCAACCGTGATGAGGCCCGTATCCTCGTGATGGGCGTCGAGGACCGCCCCGGCGTCGCCTTCGCGATCCTCGGGCCGATCGCGGCGGCCAACATCGACGTCGACATGATCGTGCAGAACATCGGCGCGTCGGGCCAGACCGACCTCTCGTTCACCGTCCACCGCAACGAGTACCGCAAGGCGATGGACGTGCTCGAGCGCGAGCGCGGCAGGGCGTTCCAGTGCCGCGAGATCAAGGGCGACGACAAGATCGCCAAGGTCTCGGTGGTCGGCATCGGAATGCGCTCGCACACCGGACTCGCGGCGCGGATGTTCAAGGCGCTGGCCGACGAGGCGATCAACATCCAGATGATCTCGACTTCCGAGATCAAGATCGCGGTGGTGATCGACGAGAAGTACCTCGAACTCGCGGTGCGCGAACTGCACAAGGCGTTCGACCTCGAGAAGGCTCCCGCCTGAGCCGGCGGACGTTCCGGATGCGCAGCCGGATTCGCGCGGTCGCGGAGCGCGCGAGAGATGTAACTCCGCGATTCATCGGGGAAATCCGGCAGTCTCGCTGGACGAGCGCAGCGTCGGAACGGTAGAATCAGCCGGTTTGCCGGTCGCTTCGCACCGGAGACGTGGCCGAGTGGTCGAAGGCACTCCCCTGCTAAGGGAGCATGCGGGCCAAAACCTGCATCGAGGGTTCGAATCCCTCCGTCTCCGCCAGGATCCTCGCGCGCCGGCGCGTGCAGCAGCGGGTCGTCCGCACGCACGCAGCCCCATCTTGTCCGCGAGCATCGGGTGCAACGCCGCAGACGCGCGCATGGGCGCTCCCGCGAATGCCGCGACGGTCAGTCGATGCCCCTGCGCGCGTACACCGCGGTCGGGAACTGCACGAGTTCGAATGCCAGATCGGCGCCGCGTTGGAACCCGGTCGTGCCGCGCTTGCCGCCGTAGGCCGCGTCGGCGAGCACGCGCGAAAGGTTGAGGCCGAGACCGATGTAGAAGCTGCGCTGCGGCGTGGCCGTGACGCCGGGCGGTGGATCGAAGCCGCTGACGCCGTAGCCGAACGACACCTCCAGATAACGCGTCAGTGGATGCTCCTTGAGTTGCGGGACGGCATCGGCCTTGGCGACGATCAGGTAGCGCTGGCCGTCGTAGTCGCCGAACGGGTCCCAGCTCGAACTGTATTGCGACTTTCGATAGTAGAGGCGGAAGTCGAGCAGGTCGTCGGCGGCCGGATACGCGAGCAACGCATACCCGGCGAGCGTGCCGGCGACATTCATCAGCATGTCCTCGTGGCTGAACGTGTAGGCCTTCGAGAAACCGTCGGCGATCTCGATCGCGGCGAAGGTCCCGAACGTCGCGAGCGACGCGATGAGACGCGCCTGGACGGGGTCGTTGCCGATCGCTTCGAACAGCGGGGTCAGGAGCCGTACGCTCGCGTAGCTCGCGTAGGCGTGACCCAGCTTGTCGGCGCCGCCGTACTGGGTGCCGGAGCCGAACCATCCTTCGTTGCCGGTCTTGAACCCGCCACCGAAGCCCTCGTCCCACCACTTGGCCGCGCCATAGGCAGCCACGCCGGCGACGCCGGCGCCGATCACCAGCGCGTTGCGGGCCGGCAGGCTCTTCGGCCAGAACGAAGGTTCGCTGCCGGAATCCGCGACGGCGGACGACTCGTTCGCAGGCAGCGGCAGCGCGGCCGGGCGCGGGTAGAGGGTCACCGCGGGCGACGGTTCGGACTCCGCGGAAGGGGTGACGGCCGACGCTGCCGCGTCGAGGGCGGCGAGGACGCTGGCGGCGAGGAGGAAGGCCAGCGTCAGTCCACGTGCGCTCCCGTGCGACTCGGGCCCGCACCGTGGATCGCTGCCGTCGATCGCGGTCATCGCTGCTCCTCCCGAGCACGCCACCGGCACCGCGGCTGGACACGCCGGCCACGACACCGCCGAACCGTTCCGCAGCAATCGCGTCGAGCCACGGCGATCGTGCGATGGAGCCGGATCATTGTAGTCCCGGCGGGTTTGGGGCTGCGTTCGCCCTTCAGGCGCGCCTGCGATCCCTGGACTTCCCCGTTGCCCGACCCAGGGCAAGCCTGCGACGCGACCTTCGGGAACCGCGCGATCGCCGCCCGAAGCGCGCGGGCGAGGCCGTGATACCGTTGCCGCGCCGCGGGTGACGGTCCGCGACTCCCCCAGACGTGGTACCGATGACGACCGCCGACGACCCCGACGCGACCGCGAAGACTCCGCTGCCGTCGGAGGACATCTCGGTGCTGGCCGAGCGCGCGTATTCGCGCACGACCGGCGCCGACGCGATACGCGGCAACGCGGTGACGCTCCTGATCGACGCGCGCGAGAACTATCCGGCGTGGCTCGCGGCGATCCGGTCGGCGGAGCGCCAGATCCTGTTCGAGATGTACATCGTCGACAACGACGACATCGGGCGGGAATTCGCGACGGCGCTCGCGGAGCGGGCCCGCGCCGGCGTGCGCGTCAAGGTCCTGGTCGACTGGCTGGGCGGATGGCGCGGACTGGGCGTCTGGGACGTGCTCGACGGAACCGGCGCCGAGGTGCGCCTGTTCAACCCGCCGGGCTTCGCGAGCCCGCTCGCGTGGCTCTCGCGCGACCACCGCAAGACGATCACCGTCGACGACCGCATCGGCTTCGTTTCCGGCCTGTGCGTGAGCAAGCTGTGGCAGGGAATCCCGGAGAAGCGGCGCGAGCCCTGGCGCGACACCGGCATCTCGGTCGAAGGCCCCGCGGTGGCGGCGCTGCAGCGCGCGTTCGCGCTGGTGTGGGACGTCGCCGGCGAAGCGCTCGGCGAAGAGTGCTTCTGCGAGGCGGCGTCGGTTGCGCCCGCGGGCGACGTGACGCTGCGCGTGGTCGCCGGGACGCCCAACGCGGCGGGCACCTACCGGCTCGACCTCACGATCGCGTCGGTCGCGCGCGAGTACCTGTGGCTCACCGACGCGTACTTCGTCGGCACGGCGGCGTACGTGCAGTCGCTCGCCGCCGCGGCGCGCGACGGCGTCGACGTCCGGCTGCTGGTCCCGGGCGCTTCCGACATCCCGTTCCTCTCGCCGGTGTCGCGCGTCGCCTACAAGCCGCTGCTCGAAGCGGGCGTGCGCGTGTTCGAGTGGGACGGCACGATGCTGCACGCGAAGTGCGCGGTCGCGGACGGCATCTGGGCGCGCGTGGGTTCGACCAACCTGAATCTCGCGAGCTGGATGGGCAACTACGAGCTCGACGTCGCGGTCGAAGACCGCGCGTTCGCGCAGCGCATGGCGCACCAGTACGCGATCGACCTCGAGCGCTCGACCGAAATCGTGCTCACGCGCCGCCGCCGCGTGCGCAAAGCCGAGGACGACGGGGCCGCCAACGGCGAAGCCGAAGCGAAACGCGCTGCCTCGGGCAGCGCGGGCCGCGTCGCCGCCGGTGCCGTGAGTGTCGGCAGCGCGCTGTCGGCCGCGCTGACCAACCGGCGCCCGCTGGGCGCCGCCGAAGCCGGCCTGCTGGTCAAGATGGGCTTCCTCGCGCTGGTGCTCGGCTCGCTCGCCGCCTACTGGCCGCGACTGGTCGCCTGGCCACTGGCGTTCATTGCCGGCTGGATGGGAATTGCGTGGCTCGTGAAGTCGCTCGTCCTGCGGCGCCAGCCGCCGCCGGAGCCGCCCGGCGATCCGGAGCCGAGCCCGCGATCTGGTGGCCCACCCGACTAGTCCGGTATAATCAACGGCTTCGCGCCCGTAGCTCAGTTGGATAGAGTACCTGGCTACGAACCAGGGGGTCGTGGGTTCAAATCCTGCCGGGCGCGCCAATAAAACAAGGGGTTAGCGTTAC
>JADLBN010000070.1 GCA_020847675.1 Burkholderiales bacterium
ACCTCGACGCCGGCGCGGGCCCACTCGTAGTAGGCGCGGCCCTGGTGCTTGAGCGCCGAGTGCCGCGGCGGCGTCTGCACGATCGGCCCGACGAACCGCGCGAGCGCCGCCTCGACGCTTCCGCGATCCCCGGGCGGCGGCAACGTGCGCACGACCGCGCCTTCCGCGTCGCCGGTCTCGGTCGCCGAGCCGAAGCGCACCACCGCCTCGTACGCCTTGGGCGCGTCGAGCAGCGCGTGCGCGAGCTTGGTCGCCTCGCCGAACGCGATCGGCAGCAGTCCGGTGGCGAGAGGGTCGAGCGTGCCGGTGTGGCCCGCCTTCTGTGCGGCGTAGAGCCGCTTCGCGCGCTGAAGCGCCGCGTTCGACGAGAGTCCGTCGGGCTTGTCGAGCAGCAGGACGCCGTCGACGCGGCGCCGGGGGACGCGCGGACTCACGCGCTTCGCTTGCGGTCCTCGGCGACGGCGCGGTCGATGAGCTGCGAGAGCTCCATGCCGGCCTCGATCGAGTCGTCGTACGCGAAGTCGAGCTGCGGCACCGTGTAGAGCGTGAGCCGGCGCGCGAGTTCGCTTCGCAGGAACCCGGCCGTGCGGGCGAGCGCCGCGACCGTCTCGCCCGCGTGGCTGCGGCCGGCCAGGTCGGTCACGTGGACCTTCGCGTGCGACAGATCCGGCGTGACGTCGACGCCGGTGACCGTCACCTGTCCCACGCGCGGATCCTTCACTTCCTCGCGCAGGAGCCGCATCAGCTCGCGCTGGATCTCGTCGCCGATGCGGGCGGTGCGGGGGGAGGGGCGTTTGGACATGGTCGGTGGATGGGGCGATGGGCTATGGGCAATGGGCCATGGGCGACAGGAAGCGATCGCCCCCCGACGTCCATCGCCCATCGCCTCACAGCGTCCGCGTGACCTCGACGATCTCGTAGCTCTCGAGCTGGTCGCCCTTCTGGATGTCGTTGTAGCCGCGCACCGACAGGCCGCACTCGAAGCCCGACTTCACCTCGCGCACGTCGTCCTTGAAGCGCTTGAGCGAATCGAGTTCGCCGTCGTGGATCACCACGTTGTCGCGCAGCACGCGGATCTTCGAGCCGCGGCGCACCAGCCCCTCGACCACCATGCAGCCTGCCACCGTGCCGACCTTGCTGATGCGAAACACCTCGCGGACCTCGATCAGCCCGAGGCGGTTCTCCTTCTGCTCCGGCGCGAGCAGGCCCGACAGCGCCGCCTTGACGTCGTCGACCGCGTCGTAGATCACGTCGTAGTAGCGGATCTGCACGCCCGCGCCCTCGGCGAGCTTGCGCGCCTGCGCGTCCGCGCGGACGTTGAAGCCGATGATCACCGCCTTCGACGCGAGCGCGAGGTTGATGTCGGACTCGGTGATGCCGCCGACGCCCGCGTGCACGATGTTGACCTTGACCTCGTCGGTCGAGATCTTGGTCAGCGCCTGCGACAGGCCCTCGTAGCTTCCCTGCACGTCCGCCTTGAGGATGAGCGGCAGCGTCTTCGCGCCGCCCTCGCCCATCTGGTCGAACAGGTTCTCGAGCTTCGCGGCCTGCTGCTTCGCGAGCTTGACGTCGCGGAACTTGCCCTGCCTGAACAGCGCGATCTCGCGCGCCGTGCGCTCGTCGCCGAGCGCGATGACGTCCTCGCCGGCCAGCGGCACGTCCGACAGGCCCTGAATTTCCACGGGAATCGCCGGACCCGCCTCGGAGACCGGCTTGCCGTTCTCGTCGGTCATCGCGCGCACGCGGCCGAACACCGCGCCCGCGAGCACGATGTCGCCCCGCTTCAGCGTGCCGGCGTGCACGAGCACCGTCGCGACCGGGCCGCGGCCCTTGTCGAGGCGCGACTCGATGACGATCCCGCGCGCCGGCGCGTCCTTCGGCGCCTTGAGCTCCAGCACCTCGGCCTGCAGCAGGATCGCGTCGAGGAGCGTGTCGACCCCCTGGCCGGTCTTCGCGGAAACCGGAATGAACTGGACGTCGCCGCCGAACTCCTCCGGAACAACGCTCTCGGCCACCAGTTCCTGCTTCACGCGCTCCGGATTCGCGTCGCCCTTGTCGATCTTGTTGATGGCGACCACCAGCGGCACCTCGCCCGCCTTCGCGTGGGCGATCGCCTCCTTGGTCTGCGGCATCACGCCGTCGTCCGCCGCCACCACCAGCACCACGATGTCGGTGACCTTCGCGCCGCGCGCGCGCATCGCGGTGAACGCCTCGTGGCCCGGCGTGTCGAGGAAGGTGATCACGCCCTTGGCGGTCTCGACGTGGTAGGCGCCGATGTGCTGGGTGATGCCGCCCGCCTCGCCCGAGGCGACGCGCGCGCGCCGGATCATGTCGAGGAGCGACGTCTTGCCGTGATCGACGTGACCCATGACCGTGACGACCGGGGGACGCGGCAGCGCTTCGGCCACCTCGCCGTCCTGCGCCACGTCGAGCAGCGCATCCGGGTCGTCGAGCTTCGCCGCCGACGCCTTGTGCCCCATCTCGGCGGCGACGATCAGCGCGGTCTCCTGGTCGAGCACCTGGTTGATCGTCACCATCATGCCCATCTTCATGAGCACCTTGATGAGTTCGGCCGCCTTCACCGACATCTTGTGCGCGAGGTCCGCGACCGTGATCGTCTCGGGCACGACGATGTCGCGGATGAGCGGCGCGGCCGGCGCGGCGCCCTCGCCACCATCCTCGTCGCGGTGCCGCGAACCGCCCCTGGGCTGGCGCCAGCCGGTGCCCGCCGCGGGCGCCGCGGCGTCTCCGCCGCGGAGCTTGAGCGCGCGCTTGCGCGCGGCCTCCTCGGAGAACACCGGGCCGGTCGACTTCTTCGCCGGCTTGTCGCGACGCTCGCCAGGCTTCGCAGCCGGACGGTGCAGCGTGCCTTCCTTCTTGACCGCCACCGGCGCCTTGGCTTTCGCCTCGGCCTCCGCTGCGGCCTTGGCCGCGGCTTCGGCGGCGACGCGCGCGGTCTCCTCCGCCTTCGCCTTGCGGCGCTCGGCCTCCTCCTGCTTGCGCCGGAGGTCCTCCTCCTGGCGGGCGAACAGCGCCTGCTGCTTCCTCGACTCGGCTTCGCGCGCCGCGATCTCCTCGGCCGAAAGCACCGACGTGGGCTGGGGCGCGGACGGCGTCGGCGGCGCGGGCGGCGGAAGCTCGACCACCGGCTCCGGCTCGGGAACTGGCGCGGGTGCCTCCTCGACGACCGGCGCCTCGACCTGCGCGACCTCGGCGACCGCCGGGGTCTCCTCCTCGGGAACGGGAACCGCCTCGCTCTCGTCGCGGCGCACGAGCACGCGCTTCTTGCGCACCTCCACCTGGATCGTGCGCGCCTTCCCCGAGGCGTCGGGAGCCTTGATCTCCGAGGTCTGCTTGCGCGTCAGCGTGATGCGCTTCTTCGGCTCGCCGGCCGCGCCGTGCTGCTTGCGCAGGTAGTCGAGCAGGCGCGTCTTGTCCTGCTCGGTGAGCTTGTCGCCGGCCTTCTTCACCGAGACGCCCGCGGCCGCGAGCTGCTCGATGAGCGCGCCCGGGGGCATCCTGAGCTCGGTGGCGAATTGTTCGATCGTCGTCTGGGCCATGCGGGCCTCCTTGCGTCGCGCAGCTAGTGCGCGGTGGCGGCGCTGGCCGCGTCGGCAGGCGTGTCGAACCAGTGCGCCCGCGCCTTCATGATCAGCGCCTGCGCGCGTGCGTTGTCGATGCCGGTGATCTCGACCAGTTCGTCGTCCGCCAGGTCGGCCAGCCCGTCTCGCGTCGTGATGCCCGCCGCCGCGAGCTTCGACGCGACCTCGGTGTCCATCCCTTCGAGCGAGAGCAGCGCCTCCTCGACGTTCTCGACGCTCTCCTCGCGCACGATCGCCTCGGTCAGGAGCGCGTTGCGGGCGCGGCTGCGGAGCTCGTTCACCGTGTCCTCGTCGAACGCCTCGATCTCCATCATCTCCTGGATCGGCACGTAGGCGACTTCCTCGAGCGAAGTGAACCCCTCCGCGACGAGGATGTCCGCGACCTCCTCGTCCACGTCGAGCTTCTCCATGAACTGCGCGCGCACGCGGGTGGTCTCCTCCTCGCGCTTGCTCTGCGACTCCTCGACGCTCATCAGGTTCAGGTGCCAGCCGGTGAGCTCGGAGGCGAGCCGCACGTTCTGCCCGGCGCGGCCGATCGCGATCGCGAGGTTCTCCTCGTCGACCACCACGTCCATCGAGTGCTTGTCCTCGTCGACCACGATCGACTGCACCTCGGCGGGCGCGAGCGCGTTCACGACCAGCTTCGCCGGGTCGTCGGACCACAGGATGATGTCGACGCGCTCGCCCGCGAGCTCGTTGGTGACCGCGGTCACGCGCGATCCGCGCATGCCGATGCAGGTGCCCTGCGGGTCGAGGCGCGGGTCGTTCGACTTCACCGCGATCTTGGCGCGGATGCCCGGGTCGCGGGCGGCCGCCTTGATCTCGATGAGACCTTCCTCGATCTCGGGCACCTCGAGCTCGAACAGTCGCGCGAGGAACTCGGGCGCGACCCGCGACAGGATGAGCTGCGGGCCCTTCGCGACGCGGTCGATCTTCATGACATAGGCGCGGACGCGGTCGCCCACGCGAAGCATCTCCTTCTGGATCAGCTGGTCGCGCGGGATCAACCCTTCGATGCGTCCGGACTCGACGATCGCGTTGCCGCGCTCGATGCGCTTCACCGTCCCGGTCAGCAGGTTGTCCTCGCGGTCCAGGAAGTCGTTCAGCACCTGCTCGCGCTCGGCGTCGCGGATCTTCTGCAGAATGACCTGCTTCGCCGCCTGCGCGCCGATGCGCCCGACGGCCCTCGCCTCGATCGCCTCCTCGACGATGTCGCCGAGCTGCAGGTTCTCGCCACGCTCCGGCGCGTCGGTGATCGCGATCTGGCGCGACGGCTCCTCGTGCTCCTCGTCGGGCACGACGGTCCAGCGGCGGAACGCCGAATACTCGCCGCTCTCGCGGTCGATCGCGATGCGCACGTCGACGTCGTTGGGGAACTGCTTCTTCGTCGCCGAGGCGAGCGCCATCTCGAGCGCCTGGAACACCGTCTCCTTCGGGACGTTCTTCTCCCGCGAGAGGGCATCCACCAGCAGCAGCACTTCCTTCCCGCTGTTCATCGTCCTTTTCTCCATTCGATCTTCGGCACGAGCCGCGCGCGCTCGATCCCTTCGAGCGGCACGCGCACTGTCCCGGCGTCGGTCTCCAGCAGCGCATCGGCGCCGTCGAGCCCGGCCAGGACGCCGGTGAGCTTTCGGCTCGCGTTGAGCTTCTCGCGCAGCACGAGCTTCGCCTCCTGTCCGCGGAAGCGCTCGTAGTCCGCCGCCTTCCTGAGCGGCCGGTCGAGGCCGGGCGAACTCACCTCGAGCCGCTCGTAGTCGATCCCTTCGACCGCGAACAGCCGGGTCAGGTGCTGCGAGAGCTTCGCGCAGTCCTCGACGTCGACCCCGCCGGCCTTGTCGATGAACACGCGCACGAGCCGCCCACCGGGAGAGGTCTCCCAGTCCACCAGTTCGTACCCCATCGGGGGCACGGTCCGCTCGAGCAGTCCGCCAAGGTTCGTCGCCATCCGGCCGATTCCGGCGTCGCCAAAAAAAAATGGGCTGTGCCCAGCCCATGTCCGACGCCCAAACCGCCGGAGATTGTACCTCGAATCGGCCCCGAATGACAGGGGGGAGGGGATCCGGGGAGCCTCAAGCGCCCATTCCTGTCCATTGACCGTCGACCCAGGCTCGCCGCCCGATCACGACCGTTTCAGCCTCAACTTGGGATTGGAAAGCACCGGGTCCGCCCGGGAGCGGCCGCCACCGCGTCGCGCGGGCCCGGAGCGGCGAACCCGCCGGGACCGGTCCGGACGGCTGGGCCGGTTGCTAAACTTCGACCGCCCACCCTTCCCGAGGCTCCCATGCCCGACCCGCTGATCGTCGCCCGCCACGGCGACCTCGAACTCGCGCTCCTCCCGGCACTGGCCAACCGCCACGGCCTCATCACCGGCGCCACCGGAACCGGCAAGACGATCTCGTTGCAGGTGCTGGCCGAGAACTTCTCGCGCATCGGCGTCCCGGTCTTCATGGCCGACGTGAAGGGCGATCTCACCGGCATCGCCTTCCCCGGCGCAATGTCCCCCAAGCTCAAGGAGCGCCTCGACAAGCTCGGCCTGCCGGAGCCCGCGTGGGGCGACAGCCCGGTGACGCTCTGGGACGTGTGGGGCGAGCAGGGCCACCCGGTGCGCGCGACGGTGTCCGACATGGGACCGCTCCTCTTCGCACGGCTCCTCAACCTGAACGAGACGCAGGAAGGCGTTCTCGCGCTGACCTTCAAGATCGCCGACGACGGCAAGCTCCTCCTGCTCGACCTCAAGGACCTGCGTTCGGTCCTGCAGTTCGTGGGCGACAACGCGGCGCAGTTCAAGACCCAGTACGGCAACGTGTCGGCCGCCTCGATCGGCGCGATCCAGCGCGGCCTGCTGCAGCTCGAGGAACAGGGCGGCGACCGCTTCTTCGGCGAGCCCATGCTCGACATCGACGACCTGCTCCAGACCGACGCGAAGGGACGCGGGATCGTGAACATCCTCGCGGCCGACAAGCTGATGACCGCACCGCGGCTCTACGCGACGTTCCTTCTGTGGCTGCTGTCGGACCTCTACGAGCGCCTGCCCGAGGTCGGCGACCGCGACAAGCCCAAGCTCGTCTTCTTCTTCGACGAGGCGCACCTGCTGTTCGCGGAGGCCCCGTCGGCGCTGCTGGAAAAGATCGAACAGGTCGTGCGGCTCATCCGCAGCAAGGGCGTGGGCGTGTACTTCGTGACCCAGAACCCGCTCGACGTGCCCGACAAGGTGTTGGGGCAGCTCGGCAACCGCATCCAGCACGCGCTGCGCGCTTTCACGCCGCGCGACCAGAAGGCGGTCAAGTCGGTCGCCGACACGATGCGCCCCAACCCGAAGCTCGACATCGGCAAGTCGATCCTCGAACTCGCCACCGGCGAGGCCCTGGTCTCGTTCCTCGACGCCAAGGGCTCGCCCGGAGTCACCGAACGCGCGTGGGTCCTCGCCCCCGGTTCACGCATCGGGCCGATCACTCCCGACGAACGCCGGAAGCTCGTCGCGGATTCGATCGTCGCCGGCCGCTACGACAAGGCGGTGGACCGCGAGTCGGCGTTCGAGATGCTCGCCGCGCGCGCGGGCGGCGGCCAGGCCGTCCCGCAGGAGCAGCCCGCCGCCGGCGGTGGCGGTGCAGGCGCGGGAGCTGCAGCAGCGGCGGGCGCCGGCGTGATGGGCGGCCTCGCCTCCATCCTCTTCGGTTCGACCGGGCCACGGGGTGGCCGGCGCGAGGGCATGCTCGACGCCATGGCGAAGACCGCGGGCCGCACCGCGAGCTCGGCGATCACGCGCGAACTCGTGCGCGGCGTGCTGGGTTCGCTCCTGGGAGGGGGCCGCAAGCGATGACGCGGATGCTCCGGCGCGCCTTCGCACTGGCCATCTGCGCGGCCGCGGCCGCCTGCGGCAGCCCTTCGCGCGAGCCGCTTCCGGTCACGCCTCCCGCCGAGGTCGCGAACGCGCCGGTCGCACGCGTCCCGGTCGCACCGCCCCCCCCGCCCGCAGCGCCCGCCTCATCGGCCGTGCCATCACCGGCCGCTGCGCCCGCGCCGAAGCTCGACCCCGCGACGTTCCCGCAGGGCGCGATCTACGTCTGCGCGAGCGGCGCCGCCCCGCAGCGCACGATCACGGCGATCGCGTTCGACGAGAAGGCAGGGAAGCTCTGTCGCCGCCATCCGGAGATGGGGCCCTGCCAGTACGAACGGAATCTCTGCCGACGCAGCGGAGGGCGAGTCTACGCGGCCGACGGCACCGAGATCACGATGGCGACCGAGGCCGAGTACGACAGGAAGGTGATGCGCGTCCGTTTCCAGGCGAAGTGACCCGAGCGCGGCGATGCATCGCGCGCGAACCCTTGCGAACCGTCGGCCGGCCGCGCGGGGCTCCGGTCAGCCGACGTGCCGATGCAGGAATGCGAGCGTCCGCTTCCGCGCGAGGGCCGCGGATTCCGGATCGTGGCTCCCGCGGTGGTCGCAGTTGAAGCCGTGGTTCGCGTCGTAGATTTCGACCGTCACCTGCGGATGCGCCTTCGCGAACGCGCTCACGCCTGCGACCGGGATGTGCGCGTCCTTCTCGCCGAAGTGCGCGAGCACCGGGCAGCGCGGCTCTTCGCCGACGGCTTCCAGCATCCCGCCGCCGTAGTACGGGATTGCGCAGGCGAAGCCGGAAAGCCGCGCGGCGCTCATCCACGTCACGTAGCCGCCCCAGCAGTAGCCGACGATGCCCACCTTGCCTGCCTCGCTCGCGACATCCCGCGCCGCGGCGACGTCGGCGAGCGCGGGCTCGATGCGCGATCGGGCCTTGAAGTCCCGGCCGGACGCAATGTCCTCGTTCGTGTAGCCGAGGTCGATGCCCGGCCGGATGCGGTCGAAGAGCGCCGGCGCGATCGCGAGGTATCCCTCCGCAGCGTAGCCGTCGCACACCGCGCGGATGTGGCTGTTGACGCCGAAGATCTCCTGGACGACGACGAGCCCGCCGCGCGGCTTGCCGGGCGGATCGGCGCGCCAGGCCCCGATGCGCTTCCCGTCCGCGGCTGCGAGTTCGATCCAGTGTCCCATGGCCTTCCGCTCCTTCGATCCGGGGAATGCCCCCACGATAGGCCAGGCGGCCCGCCGCGGCAATTCCCCGGCATCGGGAAGCCTGCGGCCCCCCGGATCCCACGGACATCCCACGGAACGACCTTCAGTTCGCGGGACGTCCGTGGGATCCGAGGTGTCTCGAGCGCCTGTTCCTCTCCATTGACCGTCGATCCAGGCTCGCCGCCTGATCAAGACCGTTTCAGTCTCATCCGGGAATCGGAAACTACTTTCCCGGCAGCGCATATTCCCTTTGCACAATGGGCCGCGGGCTTGCTATAACGCCCCTTTCCCGCCATCGGCGCTCCCGGGTTGAGTCGCCTGGAACGAATAGCCGCCCGTGCTCGCACCACCGGAACGCCCCGACGCGATCCCCGGGCCTCGGCGCTGGGAAGTCGACCTCGAGCCGCTGATCCGCGCGCCCCACGGGCGCCTCTGGCGCGTTCACAGCGACGCGGTGAACGAAGCGCTCGTCGAGCGATGGATCCCGGCCATCGCGCGGGGCCTCGCGCTCAAGACCGACCTGTTCGACGAGGCGATGGGCACGGGTCTCGTTCCGCGCCTCGAAGCACTCGGCTTCGGCGTCGTCGCGATCGACGTCGCACCCTCCGTCCGGGCGGCGGCAGCCCGTCACCGTTCGCTTGGCATCGTGGCCGCCGACGTGCGCCGGCTGCCCTTCGCCGAAGCGTGCTTCGACGTGATCGTGTCGAACTCGACGCTCGACCACTTCGAACGGCGCGACGAGATCGCCGAGGCGCTCGAAGGCCTGCACCGGGTGCTGAAACCGGGAGGCCTGATGCTGGTCACGATGGACAACCTGAGGCACCCCGGCGTCGCGCTGCGCAACGCGCTGCCGCACGGACTCCTGCGCAGGCTCGGGCTCGTCGACTATCCGGCGGGAGCCACGGTAGGCCCGCGGGGGCTCGCCGCCGCCCTGCGCGATGCGGGTTTCGACCTGCTCCACTCGGCGGCGATCCTGCACTGTCCGCGCGCGCTCGCCGTGCGCCGTGCGCGGTCGGTCGAGCGAAACGGGTCGCCGGCCGGGCGTCGGCGCCTGCTGCAACGGCTTGCGCGATGGGAGGCGCTCGAGCGCCTGCCCACGCGCTCGCTGACCGCGCACTACGTCGGCGTGCTCGCGCGCAAGCCGTGATTCGCATCGCCGCCCCCGCCACCACCCGGACCGGTTCACCCCGACATTGGCTTCGGAGCCCGATCCCATGAGGTCGTACTACCCGACCGGCAGCGCGGTGCGGCGAGCGTTGGGTTCGCTCGTCCACGAGCGGCCGCGGACGTTCCTGTTCAAGCTCCTCGCGGAACTCGGCTATCGCCGCACCGTGTTCCTCGAACGACCGCTCGACGAGCCGATTCCGGCCGGACCGCCGGACCAAGGTGCGACGTTCGCGAAGCTCGCGGAAGACCGCCTCGACGCCTACGTCGCCTACCGGGGCAACACCGACCGCGACGCGACCGCGGCACTCTTCGCGAGCGGGCGCGAATGCTACGTTCTGGAGCGCGAGGGTCGGCTGATCTCTTCGTGCTGGGCCTCGACCGGGCCCCAGTGGTCGAAATTCCTCGACGCGGAAACGCCCCTCGCCGACGGCGACGTCTACCTGTCGGACGCGTGGACCGATCCCGAGTTCCGCGGGCACGCCTACGCGCACTTGCTGTGCCTTCACCAGCTCCGGCACCTCCGCGACCGCGGCTTTGTTCGCGCGGTGCGATCGACCATACCGGAGAACTACTCGGCGCTCCGGGTGCACGCGAAGAGCGGTTTTCGCCCGGTCGAAGTCCACGGGACGATGCGGTTCGGACGCTGGCGGCGATCGTTCCGCCGCCCCTGGCGGGGCCGATTCCCGTGACGGCTTCCGATCGGAGGTCGCAGCTTCGATCGTGGGCCGCGTGGCTGCGCCCCCTCGGGGATGCGATCCTGCCGGTCACGATGTTGCGCGGTCGTGCGCGGAACGGCAGCGGTCCGGCGGCCTTGCTGGTGGCAGGCTCGCTCGCCCGCGTCGCCTGGCTCGTCGATGCGTTCTTCGCCGAGGCGCCGGTCCGCGAAGCGCTCGGCCACGTCCCCGCGTGGCGTCTTCTGCGGACGCTCCGCAGGCACGCCGCGTCGACCGATCTCGTCGTCGCTCGAGTGGCCCGCAAGTCGGGCGGCGCGCTGGGATTCGACGACGACTGGCTCGCCGTGCCCGACTGGGTGGGCATGCGCATCGCCGCGCCCTTCGACCTCGCCGCCATCGCGAAGCGGAGCCACAGCGTCGCGGATGACCTGCGCCGGATGCGCCGCGCGGGGTTCACCCACGCCTTCTCACGGCACGGGCCCGATCTGGCGGTGTTCCATCGCGACTACTACCTTCCGTTCATGCGCAACCGCCACGGCGACGAAGCGGTCATTCGCTCATCCCGGCGCCTGCGCCGGAGGTTCCGCCGAGGCGGTATCCTCTGGATCCACCGCGGCGGCGAGCGGGTAGCCGGTGTCCTGATCGAGTTCAGGCGCGGAGTCCTCGCGGCACTGGCGATCGGCGTTGCCCGAGGCGACGCAGGCATCGTCCGGGAAGGCGCGTTCGCCGCGATCTACCGCGCGCTCCTCGATCACGCGCAGCGATCCGGATGCACTGCGGTGGATCTGCGCGGCAGCCGGCCCTCGCCGCTGGACGGCCTCACCCGCTACAAGCGCAAGTGGGGCGCGCTGCTCTACGATCGTGCCGACGTCGTGTCGACGATCTTCGTCCGCTGGCAGAGCATGACGCCTGCCGTCTCGGCATTCCTCGCGCGAACGCCGCTGATATTTCGCGACGGCGACGCGCTTTCGGTGATCGGGACCGTGGACGAGAACGATCCGGCGTCGAGCCGGCGCGCCCTCTGCCTGCCCGAACTCAAGCGCAGGATTCTCGCTGCGCGCGACACGCCGGCGGAGCCTTTCGACCGCGCGAGCGAAGTGGCCGTCGCACCGCTCGACCCGGAGGCCGGACCACGCACCCTCCTGCGGTCGGCCCTGCTGCGTCCGGGCTGAATCGAACGGACATGTGCGGCATCGCCGGCATCGCCTTCCGCGAGCCTTCCCGTCCCGCCGATCCGCGGATGGTTCACCGGATGGCCGACGCGCTGCGCCATCGCGGCCCCGATGGCGAAGGCTTCCACCTCGCTCCGGGAATCGGCCTCGGGTTCCGGCGCCTCTCGATCGTCGACCTCGCGACCGGCGACCAGCCGATCTTCAACGAGGATCGCAGCGTCGCCCTGGTCTGCAACGGCGAGATCTACAACCACGCCGAGTTGCGCGCGCGCCTCGCGGCCGCGGGCCACCGCTTCTCGACCGCGTCCGACGTCGAGGCGATCGTCCACCTGTACGAGGACGTCGGCGACGCGTTCGTCGACCACCTGCGCGGAATGTTCGCGCTGGCGCTGTGGGACGCGCGACGTTCGCGCCTCGTGCTCGCGCGCGACCGGATCGGGATCAAGCCGCTCCACTACGCGGCGACTCACGACGCCATTCTGTTCGGCTCGGAGCAGAAGGCGATCCTCGCGTCCGGCGCGGTTCCTGTCGATCCCGACCTCGTGGCGATGCGCCAGATCCTGACCCACGGGCGCGTCAGCGCACCGAGAACCCTCGTGGCGGCGATTCGCACGCTCCCGGCCGGCCACCTGCTCACTTGGTCGGCGGGACGCGTCGAGCAGCGACAGTACTGGGATGCGAGATTTCCGCCGCGCGACGCCTACGACCTCGCTCGTCCGGCTGCCGACTGGGCGGAGGAGCTTCGCGCCCGGCTCGCGGATGCAGTGCGCTCGCACCTGCAGGGCGACGTGCCGATCGGCGCATGGCTCTCGGGCGGCATCGATTCGAGCGCAGTCGTCGCTCTCGCGTCGCCGCTCGTTGAAGGGCGCATGCCGACTTTCACGATGAAGCTCGACGACCCGCGCGACGACGAACTCGCCAGCCGGAAGGCGCTCGACGACTTTCCGCAGTTCCGCCTCGATGGCCATCGGGTGATGTGCGGGCCTGCGGACTTCGCTGCGATGCCGGAAGTCGTCCGGTCGACCGAGGGCTCGATCCTCGCCTCGACCGGCCTCGGCCAGCAACGCGTCGCGGCGGCTAGCGCCCGGCGGGTGAAGGTGGTGCTCTGCGGCGAGGGCGCCGACGAGACGCTGGGCGGCTACTCCTGGTACCCGACGCTCGCGCGACTGGCGCCGCTGTTCCTGCTGCCGCGGCCGTTGCGGCGCGCGCTGTCGCGCGTGCCCCGGATCGCGCGGCGCTGGCCGGGCGCAGCGTGGACCCTCGCGGGTCCGCGCGAAATGGACTACGAGCGCTACTCGCGCAGCATCAGCCACCTGCCTTCGCAGCGCGTGCCGGAACGGCTCCTCGCGCCGGACCTGCTCGGAGCCATGCTCGCCGCGGGCGATCCTTCGGACGTCGCGGCGAAGCCGCCGCCGGAATTCGCGCGCTGGCACCCGTTCGCGCGGATGCAGTACTTCGACCTGAAGCACAGGCTGGGGGACGCGGTCATCGTCAGTCTCGACCGCTCGTCGATGGCGCACTCGGTCGAGGCCAGGGTCCCCTTCCTCGACCACGAACTGGTCGAGTTCTGCGCCCGCATCCCGCCCGGCGTGAAGCTGCGTCGGGGCGTCGAGAAGGACGTGTTGCGCACAGCCATGAAAGGCGTGCTGCCCCCCGAGATCGCGAACCGGCCCAAGTTCGCGATGCGCGTGCCCGTCGAGCGGTGGTTGCGCGGCCCTCTCCCCGCGTTCGCGCAGGAAGCGCTCGGCGATTCGGCGCTGCGCGAATCCGGCACCTTCGTTCCCGCGCACGTCGCCTCGATGCTCGAACGGCATCGCAAGGGCAGCGAGAACTTCGCGCACGCGCTCACGGCGGTGCTCACGATCGAACTCTGGAACCGCCAGTTCCGCCGCGGCCGTCCCGCGACGACCGCCTGATGCGTTACCGCCTGCGCGATCTGCCCAGACTGGTCGGCACACCTTGCGGACGGGTGCAACTGGCCGAGGGCATCAGTTATCGGTCGTGGCCGCTGACCTCGCGTATCGCCTGGCTGCACCGTCGCACGGTTGCACGCTCCACCCGCGTCGTCGCGGTGGTGGGGTCGCTCGGCAAGACCAGCGCGCGGCGAGCGATCACCGCCGCGCTCGGACTGCCGGCCAGCGACCGCTACAACAATGCCTTCGGTTTCATCGTCCGGAACGTGCGGGCGATCACGCGCGGCCAGAGGCACGCGGCGATCGAGGTCGGCATCGCGGACAAGGGACAGATGCGATCCTATGCGTCGGTCGTGCGGCCCGACGTCACCGTGGTCACCTCGATCGCCAGCGAGCACCACCGGAGCCTGGGCACGCTCGCGGTCACTCGCGACGAGAAGGCCTGGATGGTCCGCGTCCTGCGACCCGACGGCGTCGCGGTGCTGAACGGCGACGACCCGAACGTCCTGTGGATGGCCGGCGAGACCCGCGCGCGCGTCGTCACCTGCGGCTTCGGCCCGGACTGCGACGTGCGTGCGGAAGACGTCGCGCTCGACTGGCCGCACGGGATGCGTTTTCGCATCGTGGCGTTCGGCCGGACGCACGACGCGAGGGTCCGCCTGATCGGACGGCACATGGTCTATCCCGCCCTGGCTGCGTTCGCCGTATCTCAGGTCGAGGGCGTCGATCCCGCCGCGGCGCTCGAGCGCATCGGCGCGCTCGCGCCCGCCGCGGGCAGGATGCAGCCGGCGCTCCTGTCCAACGGCGTCATGGTCTTGCGTGACGACGTCAAGTCGACGACCGAGACGATCGACCCCGCGCTCGACCTGCTCGCCCAGATTCCGGCGCGCTGCCTCGTGGTACTGGGCGACGTCTCCGAGCCCGTCGGGTCGCAGTATCAGACGTACCGAGACATCGGTGAGAAGCTGGGGCGGTTCACGAGCGGCCTGTTCGTGCTGGGCAGCGGCTACGAGAAGTACCGCCCCGGCGCCCTGCGCGCCGGCATGGCGCGCGACCAGATCGTCGACGTCGGACGCTCACCGAGGCGAGCGGCCGAACTCGTTGCGTCGACTGCGCGTCCCGGGGATGTCGTCTTCATCAAGGGGCGCGACACCCAGAAGCTCGACCGCATCCGGCTCATCCTCTCCGGGCGCGACGTCCGCTGCGACATCCCGACCTGCAGCATCCGCGTCCTCGACTGCGAGCACTGCCCCATGCTCGAACGTGGCTGGAGACCGGGGGAGGCGCCGCTGTGAGGCGGCAGGCGTGGCGTGACTTCACGTGTCGCGCTTGCCGCGCAGGGCGAGCGGCTCCGCCGAAACGCTCGCTTCGCTCCCCACGATGACGCGCCGTCCCGCGCCGGGAGCCTCGTCGCCCGCACGTTTCTCGATCAGGCACATCGAATCGAGGAAAGTCACCGAGCGCACCGCGCGAAAGGACGCCGCGTCGGGACGTGCGGACGCGGCGAAGAACGGATCGAACAGCGACAGCGGATCGCGGTCGGCCCTCCACCACGCCCGGTTCACCCAGTCGGCGAGGCGCTTCAGGAACTCCATCGACGTGTCCGGCCTGTCGACGCCTCCGCCCCACTGCCTGAGGTACGAGCAATGCAGGTCCTCGATCGCGTAGACGCCGCCGGCCTTCACGTGCCGGAAGTAGTTGCAGAAGGTGTGGATGATGTCGCGCGACGTGTGCGAGCCGTCGTCGATGAACACGTCGTAGAGCGGTGAGTGCGCGAGAATGGCGCGGTAGGTCGCATCGGTGTTCACGTTGCCGACCACCACGGCGATGCGCGGGTCGTCGAAGGCCAGCGACCCGCATTTCGGGTCGATGTCGCACCCGACGACGACCGGCGCCTGCGCGAAGTACTTCGCCCAGATCTCGAGCGACCCGCCATTCTGGACGCCGATCTCCGCGAAGGCGATCGGGCGGTCGCGAAAGCGCGCGAACGCGGCCTCGTAGACGTCGAGGTAGAGCGACCACTTGTCCGACACCTTGCCGGTGTGGATCGCGTAGAGCTCCTGGAGCGTGGGAGCGGGTGCCATGGCCGGATTGTAGGGCGCCCGGCGGCAGGAAACCCGGGGTCGGGGTCCCGTTTCGGCAATTCGAGGTCAGCGTGGCGCGCTATCCTCACGGCAACAGGCCGTGCCGGTCGGATCGAAGAGAGCGCAGCAGCCCATGAAAGTGCTGGTCACCGGAGCATCTGGCTTCATCGGGCGCGCGTTGGTCGCAAGGTTGCTCGCGGACGGCTGCGCCGTCGACGCGTGGGATCGTCTCCGCGGACCCGACGCGCCGGGATTGCATCGGTCGGCCGTGGACCTCGCCGGTTCCGCTCCGCTGCCCGCACCCGAGGGAGGCCCCTGGGACGCGGCGTTCCATCTCGCCGCAGACTCGGTGCCCGGCGGTGCGTGGACGCATCACGCGGTGATCGGGAACCTGACGATGACCGCGCGCGTCATCGACCACCTGAGCCGGCACGCGCCCGGGTGTCGCACGATCGTCGCTTCCAGCGGCCTCGTGTATGCACCCGGCGCGAAGCCGCACGACGAAGCCTCGCCGCTCGGGCCAACGCGGCCCTACGGCCTGTCCAAGCAGTTGTGCGAGGACTGGGCCCTTTCGGCGCGAGAGCGCCTGCAGGTGATGATCGTGCGCCCGTTCAACCAGATCGGGCCGGGCATGGCTCCGGGCCTCCTGGTGCCCGACGTGTTCGAGCGCGTGGCGCGCGGCGACGCGACGCTTGGGATGCAAGGGCGCGACGACTGGAAGGATTTCCTCGACTGGCGCGATGCGATGCAGGCGTACTCGCTGCTGCTTCGCGTCGACGCCCCGAGTGGCAGCGTCTGGAACCTCTGCTCCGGCCGCCCGGTCCGGGTATCCTCGCTCGTCCGGTGTATCCTGGCCGAGTGCGGGGTCGAACGCGAGATCCGTTTCGCGGACCCGGCGGTCGAGAGCGTGCTCGGAGATCCGTCGAAGCTTGCGGCGGCCACCGGCTGGAAGCCCAAGCACGAGCTGCACGAAACCGTTCGCGCGATCTGCGCGCACCAGGGGCACTCTCCCGCGCCATGAGCAAGACCGCATTGATCACCGGAGTCACCGGGCAGGACGGTAGCTACCTCGCCGAACTGCTGCTCGGCAAGGGATACCAGGTGCACGGCATCGTGCGCCGCGCCAGCGTGTTCAACACCGACCGCATCGACCACCTGCACGTGGGCGGCAATCCGAATCCGAACTTCCACCTGCACTATGGCGACCTCTCCGATGCGGGAGCGCTGCGCAACCTGCTCGACGCGGTGCAGCCGGACGAGGTCTACAACCTCGGCGCGCAGAGCCACGTGCGGGTCAGCTTCGACCAGCCGGAATACACGGTGGACGTGACCGCAGTAGGCGTGATCCGCCTGCTGGAGGCGATCCGCAGCTACGGCAAGCACAACAGCCGGAAGATCCGCTTCTACCAGGCGAGCAGCTCCGAGATGTTCGGCAGCGCCCGGCCGCGGCAGAACGAGGACACGCGCTTCCGGCCGCGCAGCCCCTACGGCTGCGCCAAGGTGTACGCGCACTACCAGGTGATCAACCACCGCGAGAGCTACGGGCTGTTCGCGTGCAGCGGCATCCTGTTCAACCACGAGAGCCCGCGCCGTGGCGAGACGTTCGTCACGCGCAAGATCACGCGCTCGGCCACGCGCATCAAGCTCGGGCTGCAGGACAAGCTCGCCCTCGGCAATCTCGACGCCCGGCGCGACTGGGGCTTCGCCGGAGACTACGTCGAGGCGATGTGGCGCATGCTGCAGGCCGACACGCCCGACGACTACGTGGTGGCCACCGGCGAATCGATCACGATCCGCGACTTCCTCGACCTCGCTTTCGGCCAGCTCGACCTGGACTGGAAGCGGTACGTCGAGATCGACCCGCGCTACCTGCGCCCGGCCGAAGCCGACCATCTCGAGGGCGACGCGGCGAAAGCCCGGCGCGTGCTCGGCTGGGAACCGCGCGCCGACGTGCGCGCACTCGCGCGCATGATGGTCGATGCGGACCTGCGCCTCGCCGAGCGCGAGCGCGTGCTGCGCGATGCGGGGCACGTCGAGGCGCCGCGCGCGGGTCACCGATAGGCAGGTCCGCTGACCCCGAATTTGCCGAACGCAGGTGATCGCGAGGCAGTCCACGCAACGAAAAAGCCCGGCGCGAGGCCGGGCTTTGTCGTTGCATGGGTGCCTGACAATGACCTACTTTCGCGCGCGCAGTGCGCACTATCATCGGCGTGCTGCCGTTTCACGGTCCTGTTCGGGATGGGAAGGAGTGGGACCGGCAGGCTATGGTCGTCAGGCGTAGACGGGTAACAGAGGTCAGGTAACAGGGAACAGGGAACAG
>JADLBN010000071.1 GCA_020847675.1 Burkholderiales bacterium
CGGAGCGGCTGCCGGAGCGGCTGCCGGACCGGCGGCCGGAGCGGCGGCCGCCACCGGGGCGGCTGCGGGAGCCGAAGGCGCAGCCACGGCCGCCGGTGGTGCCACGCGCTTCACTGGCGGCGCCGCGGCCGTTCGCGCTGCGGCCTCGCGCTTCTTCGCTTCCGCGGCGTCGCGCTGCGCAGCCTCGAGTTCGGCCTTGAGCTTCGCCTCGCGTTCGGCGGCGGCACGCTGCGCAGCGTCCTCTTCGGCCTTGCGGCGCGCCACGTCGGCGGCGGCTTGTTCGGCGGACTTCTTCGCCTCGGCGACGCGCGCGGCTTCGACCGCCTTCGCCTCGCGGTCCTGCACGTACCACCAGCCCGCAGTCGCCGCGATCGCAACCGCGGCGGCGACGGCCGCGATCGCCGCGATCGGTCGCCGGGCCGGCTGCGCCTGGGCGGAAGGCGGCGCGGACGGTGTCACCGGCGGCGCCGCGGCCGGCGACGTCGCTGTGTCTCCTTCGATGATCGAGAACACGCGCACCGGCTGCGTGATGTTCTTGAACGTGCGCTCGCCCATCGGATGGAACCCGAGCGAGAGCTTGTTGCGGATCTGGTCGTAGACGCTGCCCGAGATGCACACGCCGCCCGCCTCGGAGGCGGTCTGGATGCGCGCGGCGACGTTGACGCCGTCGCCGAGGAGATCGGTCCCCTGCACGATCACGTCGCCGAGGTTGACGCCGATGCGGAACTGCATCCGCTCGTCGGGCGCGAGGTGGTCGTTGCGCGTGCGCAGCGCGGACTGGATCTCGGTCGCGCAACGCACCGCGTCGACCGCGCTCGGGAACTCGGCGAGCACCGCGTCGCCCGCGGTGTTGAAGATGCGGCCGCGGTGCTGCGCGAGCATCGCGTCGAAGATCTCGCGGTGACCGCGGAAGACGCGAAGCGTGCGCTCCTCGTTCGCCTCCATCAGGCGGCTGTAGCCGACGATGTCGGCCATCAGTATCGTCGCGAGCCGGCGCTCGAACCGATCGCCGTCCGTCCCTGCAGGCGTTCCTCCCGACATCGCTCCCCCCGATGGCGCGCCGGTCCGGGCCGGGCGCGGCGGAGATCTTGCCACGACGGCGTTCCCGCGACGACCCCCTGCGTTCACCCCCGATCCGCTTCCGGTCCCGCGCCCGGATGCGGGCTCCGCGGCGGCCGTCGCGCCGCAGATCGCCCTTCACGCATCGGGGGCTTTGCCTTCGTCAGCAACGTCAGCCGCGATCGCCATGCGTCGGTTCCGCGATTCCTCGCCTCGAAAATGTTCGCAGGCGTGCGCGTCCTTCTGCTAAGGTTCGCGCCTTGTCGTCCCGGCGTTGGCGCAGCCCGAGCATCGCGGACACGCGTGACGCGCCGATCCGGGTGAAACCGTTGTGTCGGTGACCGGCCGGTGGGGTGCCCGTCTTCAGGCCCGGCGGACCCGGTCCGTTCAATCCGCGACCCGGAAGGACCAGCTAGTGACCAGTCTCCCAGGATCCTTGGCAGCGGCCTTCGTCGCGCTCTTCTCGTCGGCCTCCGCGCTCGCGCAACAACCGACCGCTGCGCAGGGCGAAGCGCTTCGTTCCGCCTGCCGCAGCGACTTCATCTCGCAATGCCGAGGCGTGCCGCCCGGCGGCGCCGACGCGCTGCAGTGCCTGAAGCAGAACGCGCCGCGACTCTCCCGGAGTTGCCAGAGCGCGCTCGCCGCGCTCGACGGCGCGTCCGCGCCTGCAGCGACGTCCGGTCCGACCGCGGCTCCTGCGCCATCGTCCGCATCCGCGGCCGATCCCGGCGACTGGCCGCACACGATCACGACGGCGAACGGCACCGCGACCGTCTACCAGCCGCAGGTGATCTCGTGGCCGGGCCATCGCACGCTCAACACGCGCGGCGTCGTCGGCGTGACCCCCGCCGGGTCGAAGGCCTCGACGCTGGGCACGGTCGAGATCGCGTTCACGACCGACACCGATCTCGCGGAGCGCATCGTGATCCTTACCGAGCCGCGGCTCGTGTCGTCGAAATTCCCGACCCTCGACGACGCGCGCAACGCCGACCTCGCGCAGCGGATCCGCGAAGCGCTCACCGGGCTGGGCGTGAAGCGCGTCCCGCTCGCGATGGTGGTCAAGAGCCTCGCCGAGCAGACGGACAAGCCGCCCTCGGTGGCAATCGACAACACGCCGCCCCGGATCTTCGCGAGCGCGCGCCCGGCGAGCCTCGTCGTCTTCGACGGCGAGCCGGTACTCGCCCCGATCCCCGGCACGACGCTCTCGACCGTCGTCAACACCAACTGGGACGTGTTCCGCGATTCGGCCACGAGCACCTGGTTCCTGCTCGTGAACGGGGCCTGGCTCGCCGCGCCCGACGCGAAGGGCCCCTGGGCTTCCGCCGGGTCTCTGCCCGCGGCGTTCGCAGCGCTGCCGGCGAACGCGAACTTCAAGGACGTGAAGGCGCAGATTCCCGGACGGCGCTACGGCCCCGCCGATGCACCCACGGTGTTCACGTCCACCACGCCGGCTGCGATCATCGTCACCGACGGCCCTCCGCGCTGGGCCACGATCGCGGGCACGTCGCTGCAGTACGCGGCCAATTCGGACGCTGCGCTGTTCCGCGACATGACGCAGGGCGGCCGCCTCTACTACCTCGTGTCCGGCCGCTGGTTCGCGGCGACGACGCTCGCCGGCCCGTGGACCTACGCCACACCGACGCTGCCGACCGATTTCGCGCGCATTCCGGCGACCGGACCCCGCGGCTTCGTGCTGGTCTCGGTGCCGGGCACGCCGCAGGCGCAGGAGGCGCTGCTCGAGGCGGCGCTGCCGCAGAAGGCCACGCTCGACCGCGCGGGCGCGAAGCTCACAGTGGTCTACGCCGGCGATCCGGTGTTCGCGCCGATTCCCGGCACCGCGCTCCAATACGCGACCAACACGTCGTTCGTCGTCGTGCGTGAAGGTGCGAGCTACTACTCGTGCTACCAGGGCGCGTGGTTCGTCGCGACCGGCGCGACCGGTCCCTGGGCGCTGGCCGCGGCGGTGCCCGACGCGATCTACGCGATTCCCCCGTCGAGCCCGATCTACCCTTGCACCTACGTGCGCGTGTATGCCTCGACGCCCGCCACGGTCACCTACGGTTACACCTCGGGCTACACGATGAGCTACGTGAGCGCGGGCGTGATCGTCTACGGCACCGGCTACTACTATCCGCCGTACATCTATCCTGCGTTCGTGCCGGTCTACTACCCGTACCCGTACAGCTACGCGGGTGCGACCTACTACAACCCCGCCAACGGCGCGTGGGCGCACGGCGGAGCGATCTACGGACCCTGGGGTGGCGCCGCGAAGGGCGGCAGCTACTACAACCCCACGACCGGCACCTACGCGCGCGGCGGCGAGATCTACGGACCGAACGGCGGAGCCGGTGCGTTCTCCGCCTACAACCCGACCACCGGCAGCTACGCGCATGGGAGCGCTGCCTGGGGTCCTGACGGCGCGGCGGGCAACGCGAGCTGGTACAACGCGAACACCGGACGCTCCGGCAGCACGAACCAGAACAGCAACGCCTACGGCCACTGGGGTTCGTCGACGATCTCGGGCCCGAACCAGACGGTGCACACGCAGAGCCAGGGCGACGCGCGCGGCAGCGTCGGCTCGTTCAGTTCGAGCTCGGGCGCGCGCGGCGCCGGTTTTTCGGGCGCGGACGGCAATCGCGGCGGCGTCGTGCAGGGCGCGGGCGGCGACGTCTACGCCGGCGCGGACGGCAACATCTACAAGAAGACCGACGACGGTTGGCAGAAGTACACCGGCACCGGAGGCAGCGGGACCTGGCAGCCGGTGGAGCCCGGGCAGAACGCCTCGCAGGCGCGATCCGGCGCCTCGTCGCAGAACCTGTCGGGCACGACGCAGGGTCAGGCGTCGCAGGCGCGGGCGCAGGCGCAGACCCCGCCGGGCGCGACGCGCGATGGCGAGGCGCAGCGACAGGGCAACCTGTCCGGCCAGACCGAGCGTGGGCAGGCGGACAGGCAAGCCTTCGAAGGCCGCGGCCAGCTCGACCACGACCGCTCAGCGCGCCTGGGCGGCGAGCGCAGCTACCAGCAGTTCGGCGCGATGCGCGGCGGCATGGGCGGCCGCGGCGGCGGATTCAGGCGCTGACCCGCGAACGCCCTCCACCCGACCCGGAGACTCCCATGATCGTTCGACGTCATCGGCGCATCGCGTTCGCTGCGGGCGCGCTGTTCGCCACGTTTTCGAGCATTGCCGAGGCGCAGTGGGTGTTGCTGGCGCGGCACGTCATCGGCCGCGTCGAGACCATGTCGCAGCAGTCGAAGGCGGCGGGCGGACCGAGCTACGATACCGCGACCGTGATGCTCGACGCCGCGCCCGACAAGGTCTACGCAGCGGTCGTGAGCCACGTGCGCGCGCGCACCGACCTCGCGGTGACGCAGAACGATCCGTCGGCGATGGTGGTGCAGTTCAGCAACGGCCAGCAGATCGCCGGCATCAAGGTGAATCCGATGGGCGACAATCTCACGCAACTGCTCGTGACCTCGGCTCACGCGGCGTCGCAGCCGAACGCGGCGGATCTCGTGGTCGATGCGGTGCTGCGCGTGTGCCGCGAGATGAAGGTGGAGTGCGCCCGGCCGGTGCGCTGACGCCCGCGGGGCCGCGCCGGGCGACGGCGCGAGAAAAAACGCCCCGCGACTTGGGCGGGGCGCGAAGGACGTATCACCCCCGGAGGAGGAGAGACGATACGCGCGCGACGGATGTCGCGCACGAGGATTGTCGCTCGGGAGGTCGCGATCGTCCGCTGCGGGCGGAGTGAATCTTCCGCATCCGGCCCGGCGAATCTTCGGCCTCCCGGCAGCCGCCCGGCGACGCCCAGGTGCCTTCCGCGCGGGCGCACGAAAAACAAACGCCCCGCCGGTCACCCGGCGAGGCGCGAGAACCGCGACGATCAGGAGGAGGAGATCGGCGCGGGGAGGATCTTCTCCCGCGGCGCGGGAGCGGAACGATCGAAGCCGGTCACGGACCGGTCCCGGATCGTCCCCGGCCACACCCCGGGGAGTCATCACCCGCCGCGGCGGGAGCCGGCAACTCTGGGGGAAGCCGGCGCCCGTCGGGGGGCGAATGTCGACTGCCCGACCTTACTTGCGGCCCTTCGCGGTGGCCGTGGTCGCGTTGGCGGCGGCAGCGCGGACGCTCGCGTCGGCGATGTTCACGACCTGCTTGGTCGCCTTCTGGAACTGGTCGAACGCAGCCGTCGAGGCGGCGAAGGTCGACTTGATCGCGTTGACCGCGACGTCCGAGCCGGCCGGGGCCGACTTGGAGGCCTTGTCGACGATCGCGGCGACGCCCTTGGTGTAGCTCGCCCACGACTCTTCGGCGATCGAGCTGTACTCGGCCTGCGCTTCCGACGCGAGGTCATACAGCGTGCGCGAGTACGACAGCGCCGACTGCACGCCCGATTCCGCATACTTCGCGCGGATCGCGAGCAGCTCCTGGACGTCCTTGACCGACGCGGCGGCCTGCGCGCCTTCCACGCCCTGCGCGAACGCGATGCGCGCGGCGTTCATGTTGAGCTTGAACAGCTTCTCGGCGTTCTCGATCGAGAGCGCGGCGAACTTGGTCGCGTTGGCGACGTTGACCTTGTTGAACTCGGCGAAATGCTCGTTGGCGTTGATCATGGCTTCCTCGCTGGGGTTTGCCGTCGGGGGGACGGGTTCGGATTCGGTTTCGTGCACCGCCCCGGGGGCCGCGACCCCTGCCTCGGGGCTCTCGCGGCGGCCGGTTTGCTGCACCGCACAAACCGAGTATAGGGACGGGGAACGGTCAAGTCAAGGCTTTTTTTGTGCGCCGCACCACGGACCCGGCCGAAGCCACGGGGCGGGACCCAAACGGCCGACGAATCAATGGGTTAAAATGGCGTCCCCGATGCTTGGAGGCCGCGATGAGCGCTCCGATCCGCACCATCAAGAAATACCCGAACCGGCGCCTCTACGACACCGCCAACAGCGGCTACATCACGCTCGCCGACGTGAAGCAGATGGTGCTCGAGCAGCTCGAGTTCCAGGTGGTCGACGCCAAGTCCGGCGAGGACCTCACGCGCTCGATCCTGCTGCAGATCATCCTCGACGAGGAGTCCGGCGGCCTGCCGATGTTCAGTTCCGAGATGCTGACGCAGATGATCCGCTTCTACGGCACCGCGCAGCAGACGATGATGGGCCAGTACATGGAGCAGAACGTCAAGGCCTTCCTCGCGATCCAGAAGAAGCTGCAGGACCAGGCGAAGCAGGTCTACGGCGACAAGATGATGCTGACGCCCGACCTCTGGAAGCAGTTCATGCAGATGCAGGCGCCGGCGATGCAGGGCATGCTCGGCAACTACCTCGAGCAGAGCGCCAAGCTGTTCATGGACATGCAGCAGCGCATGCAGGACCAGACCCGCGGAATGTTCGCGGCGTTCCCGTTCCCGGGCTTCCCGCCGCCGGGCGACGACGACAGGAAGCGCTAGTCCGCGCGCCGCACGTTTGTGCGCCGCGATTGCTGCGACGCACGGCCCGCGGCGCCCGCATCGCACCATGAGCGCGACCCGCGCCCGCCCGCCCGCGCCGCCGCGCGTCGGCTTCGTGTCGCTGGGCTGCCCCAAGGCGCTGGTCGACAGCGAAGAGATCCTCACCCACCTGCGCGCCGAGGGCTACGCGATCGCGCCGACCTACGAGGGCGCGGAACTCGTAGTCGTCAACACCTGCGGCTTCATCGACTCCGCGGTCGCCGAGTCGCTCGACGCGATCGGCGAGGCGCTCGCCGAGAACGGCAAGGTGATCGTCACCGGCTGCCTGGGTGCGAAGGACGGCGGCGCCTTCGTCCGCGAGGCGCATCCGAAGGTGCTCGCGGTCACCGGTCCCCAGGCGACGGCCGAGGTGATGGACGCGGTGCACGCGCACCTGCCCAGGCCGCACGACCCGTTCACCGACCTCGTGCCTCCCCAGGGAGTGCGGCTCACGCCGAAGCACTACGCCTACGTGAAGATCAGCGAGGGCTGCAATCATCGCTGCACGTTCTGCATCATCCCGTCGATGCGCGGCGACCTCGTATCGCGCCCGATCGGCGAGGTGCTCGCCGAGGCGCGCAACCTCCTGAAGGCCGGCGTCCGGGAGATTCTCGTCATCTCGCAGGACACGAGCGCCTACGGCGTCGACGTGAGACACCGCACCGGATTCGTGGACGGGCGGCCGGTGAAGACTCACATGACCGAACTCGTGCGCGAACTCGACCGCCTGGCCCGCGGCCACGGCGCCTGGGTGCGGCTGCACTACGTCTATCCCTACCCCCACGTCGACGATGTGATCGAACTCATGGCCGACGACGTCTCCGCCGGAGGCGTCGTTCCCTACCTCGACGTGCCGTTCCAGCATGCGAGTCCCCGCATCCTCAAGCTCATGAAGCGTCCGGCCGCTCCCGAGCGGGTGCTCGAGCGCGTGCGCGCATGGCGCAAGGCGAAGCCGGACCTCGCGATCCGCAGCACCTTCATCACCGGCTTCCCCGGCGAGACCGAGGCTGATTTCGAGGAACTGCTGCAGTTCCTGCAGGCCGCCGAACTCGATCGCGTCGGCGCCTTCGCCTACTCGCCGGTCGAAGGCGCTGCCGCGAATGCGCTTCCCGGCCCGGTCGACCCGGACGTTCGGGAAGCGCGCCGCGCACGGTTCATGGAGCGCCAGGCCGCGATCAGCGCCGAGCGCCTCGCGGCGAAGGTCGGCCGCACGCTGGACGTGCTCGTCGATTCCATCGAGTCGTCCGGACGCAGCAAGTCGAGGCATGCGGTCGCCATTGCGCGCACCGCGGGTGACGCACCCGAGATCGACGGGGTCGTGCGCATCGAAAACGGCGGGACGCTCGCCCCGGGATCGTTCGCGCGGGTGACCGTCGTCGCCTCCGACGCGCACGACCTCGACGCGCGCCTCGCCCCGGCGTGACGCCGCGGGTCGCCCTTCAGGCCGACGCCGTATCCCGCTGCGGCAGTCGATCGTCACAGCAACGAAACGGAAGCCTCGTTCGGAACAGGGACGTCGCGCGGAGCACCCCCGTGCGGCTGCCCAATCCGGGCCACCCTGCTTATAATCGCCCGACCGGACGCCGGCGCGGCCACGCGTCGCAAGGAGAGTGTGGATGACAGTGCGACGCTCGCGAGCGGGATATGCCGTCAGCGCCTGGGCGGCGGTCGCGGCTCTGGGCATCCTCGCGGGCTGCGGACGCGACGCGGCGCCCCCCGCCCCGCCCGCCGTCACCAACGTCACCACGGTCACCGCTGCGGCGCGCGACGTTCCCGTCGTTCCCGAGTTCGTCGCGCAGACCCAGAGCTCGCAGTCGGTCAACATCCAGGCGCGCGTTTCCGGTTTCCTCGACAAGCGCGCCTACGTCGAAGGCTCGGTCGTCAAGGCTGGCCAGACGCTGTTCCTGATGGATCCCAAGCCGTTCCAGGCGCAGGTCGACGGAGCGCAGGCCGCGCTCTCGCGCCAGCAGGCGGCCTACGACGTGGCGTCCGCGAACCTGAAGCGGGTGCAGCCGCTGGTCGAGCAGAACGCGCTCTCGCAGAAGGACCTCGACGACGCGAAGGGGCAGTTCGAGCAGGCGGGCGCGGCAGTCGAGCAGGCGAAGTCCCAGCTCGAGGAAGCGAAACTCAACCTCTCGTACACGACCATCGTCTCGCCGGTCGACGGCGTCTCGAGCAACGCGGTCGTCGCCGACGGCACCTACGTCAACGCGCAGAACGCGCAGCTCACGACCGTCTCGGTGCTCTCGCCGATGTGGGTGAACTTCAGCGTCTCGGAGAACGAGATGGCGCGCATCCGGCGCGAGCAGGCCTCCGGGCTCCTCAAGCTGCCGGCGGCGCAGGCGTTCGAGGCCGAGATCATCATGGTGGACGGGACGGTGTTCCCGTTCACCGGCCGCATCACCTTCACCGACCCGTCGTTCAATCCGCAGACCGGCACGTTCCTCGTCCGGATCGCGGTGCAGAACCCGAAGGGCACGCTGCGCCCCAACCAGTACGTGCGGGTGCGGATCAAGGGTGCGACGCGGCCCAACGCAATCGTGGTGCCGCAGCGCGCGGTGCAGCAGGGCGCGCGCGGGCACTTCGTCTGGACCGTCGACAAGGACGGCAAGGCCCAGTCGCGACCGGTCGAGGTGGGCGACTGGATCGGCGACGACTGGGTGATCTCGCAGGGCGTTGCCGCCGGCGACACGGTGATCGTCGAAGGCACGCTGCGCCTGCAGCCGGGCTCGCCGGTCAAGCCTGCGCCCTACGTTCCCCCCGCTCGCGCGCCGGCCGCATCGACGGGAGGCGGCGGCGCTGCCCAGGCTGCCGCGACGGCAGCCAACGGAGCGGCGGCCGCACCGTTCGCCGGTGCATCCGCGGGAACGTCCGCGGGCAACGCCCCTTCCGCCCCGGCAGCTGCGCCGACCACGGCAGCGGCCGGCCCCGCGAACGCGCGCACCGCCGCCGTGGCTCCCTCGGGTGGCGCCGGCGCGACGACGTCGGCGGCGGGAGCCGCGTCTTCAGGCGCCGCGCCCGCCGCGAGCGTCTATTTCGAGACAGGAAGCGCGGCGCTGGACGCGACCGCGCGCGGCGTGCTGGCGACGCTCGCCTCGAAGATCGCGTCCGGCGGGCCGCGCACCGCCATCTCCGGCTACACCGACCGCACCGGCGGCCACGAGACGAACGTGGAGCTCGCGAAGCGCCGCGCGCTCGCGGTGCGCGATGCGCTCGTCGCGGGCGGCGCGCCCGAAAGCCGCCTCGTGCTGCGCGAACCGGCGAACGTGGTCGGCGAGGGCTCCGAGCCGATGGCGCGGCGCGTCGACCTCTTCTTCGTCGACTGACGCGGCAAGCGCCCGAATGTTCTCGCGCTTCTTCATCGAGCGGCCGATCTTCGCGGCCGTCGTGTCGATCATCCTGGTGATGGCCGGCGGCATCGCCGTCCTGTTCCTTCCGGTCCAGCAGTATCCGTCGATCACCCCGGTGCAGGTCACCGTGCAGGCGACCTATCCGGGCGCCGACTCGAAGACGCTCGCCGACTCGGTCGCCGCACCGATCGAGGCGCAGATCAACGGCGTCGACAACATGCTCTACATGTCGTCGTCGAGCTCGTCGAACGGGCAGTTGATCCTCACCGTCTTCTTCTCGCTCGACACCGACCCGGACATCGCGCAGGTGCAGGTGCAGAACCGCGTCAACCTGGCGCTGCCGCAGCTTCCCACCGCGGTGACGCAGCTCGGCGTGTCGGTGCAGAAGAAATCCTCGTCGATCATGATGCTGATCGCGGTCTATCCGAAGGGCGACCGCTACTCCGGCGACTACGTCGCCAACTACGCGAACGTGTACGTCCTCGACGCGATCAAGCGCGTGAAGGGCGCCGGCCAGGCCAACATCATGGGCGTCGCCGACCAGGCGATGCGCATCTGGATGAACCCGGACCGGATGGCCTCTCTCGGCATCACCACGAGCGACATCGCCAACGCGGTCAACGCGCAGAACGCGCTGTTCGGCGCCGGCCAGGTCGGCGCGCAGCCCACCTCGCGCCCGGTCGACCTCACCGTGCCCGTGGTGACGCAACCGCCGTTCACCGATCCGCGGCAGTACGAGAACATCATCCTGCGCGCGAGCCAGGACGGCAGCGCCATCGTGCGCCTGGGCGACGTGGCCCACGCCGAGATCGGGCTGAAACAGTACCTGGTCGAGTCGCGCCTGAACGACGTGCCGGCCACCTTCATCGCGGTCTACCTGCAGCCGGGCGCGAACGGCCTGCAGGTCTCGGACGCGGTGCGCAAGACGCTCGCCGAGATGAAGACGCGCTTCCCGGAGGGCATCGACTACACGATCGCGCTCGACACCAACGATTTCGTGCGCATCTCGATTGACGAGGTGATCAAGACGCTGTTCGAGGCGCTGGTGCTGGTCGTGCTGATCGTCTACCTGTTCCTGCAGAGCTTCCGCACCACGCTGATCTGCGCGGTGGCGATCCTCGTGTCGCTGGTCACCGCGTTCGCCGGCATGCTGGCGCTCGGCTTCTCGATCAACCTGCTCACGCTGTTCGGCCTCGTGCTCGCGATCGGGATGGTCGTCGACGACGCGATCGTCGTGGTCGAGAACGTCGAGCGCAACATGGCCGAGCACCACATGGCGCCGAAGGAGGCGACCATCCGCTCGATGGAGGAGATCGGCACCTCGCTCGTCGCGGTCGTGCTGGTGATGGCGTCGGTGTTCGTCCCCGCGGCGTTCCTGCCCGGCTCGACCGGCCAGCTCTACAAGCAGTTCGCGATCACCATCGTCGTTTCGGTGGCGATCTCGGGCTTCGTCGCGCTCACGCTCACCCCGGCGATGTGCGCGCTGATGCTCAAGCACCAGCCGCCGCGGACGAAGGGCTTCTTCGGCTGGTTCAACCGCCAGGTCGACCGCGTCACCGCGGCGTTCGGGCACGCGGTCGAGTTCCTGATCGCGCGGATGCTGGTCGCGTTCGTCCTGCTCGCCGTGTTCCTCTACGGCATCTGGCACCTGTTCCAGGTGCTGCCCACCGCGTTCGTGCCGCAGGAGGACCAGGGCTACGGCATGGCGGCGGTCATGATGCCCGACTCGTCCTCGATGGAGCGCACGCAGGAGGTGATGACGAAGGTCAACGCCTCGCTCGCGAAGATCCCGGGCGTCGAGTACCGCGCCTCGGTCACCGGCTACAGCCTGATCGACGCCGGCCTGCAGACCAACTCGGGCACCGTGTTCATCACCTTCAAGCCGTTCGAAGAGCGCTACGCCTCGATTGCGACCGCGAAGGAGCAGAACGCGCGCACCATCCTGACGACGCTCTACCGCGAGGTTGCGCCGATCACCAGCGGCCTCGTACTGCCGATCGCGCCGCCGTCGATCCCGGGGCTCGGCACGACCGGCGGGTTCGAGTTCTGGATCCAGGACACCGGCGCCGGCGACCCGGCGCGGCTGGGCGAGGTGCTGCAGGAGTTCCTCGCCAAGGCGCGGAAGCGCCCCGAACTCACCGGCCTCGCGTCCACCTTCCGCCCCAACGTCCAGCAGTTGCGCGCGACGGTCAACCGCGACAAGGCGACGCTGCTCGGCGTGCCGATCCAGGACGTCTACAGCGCGGTGCAGGCGCAGTTCGGCTCGCTCACCGCGAGCCAGTTCAACCAGTTCAGCCGCGTATGGTGGGTGGTGCTGCAATCGGATGCGCGCTTCCGCGAGAGCCCGGGTGATCTCACGCGCCTCTACACGCGCTCCGACCAGGGCAAGATGATCCCGCTCTCCGCGCTGGTCGACGTGTCGTGGACCGCCGGCCCGGACATGCTGCCGCACTTCAACGGCTTTCCCGCGGCAAAGATCATCGGCGGCAACACGCCCGAGTACAGCTCCGGCGATGCGATCGCCGCGATGGAAGCGGTCGCGAAGGAAACGCTCCCGGCCGGCTACACGTTCGCCTGGTCGGGCGTGGCGTTCGACGAAAAGCAGTCGGGTGGCACCTCGTCGATCGCGTTCCTGTTCGGCCTCATCATCGTCTTCCTCGTGCTCTCGGCGCAGTACGAGTCGTGGTCGCTGCCCGGCGCGGTGATGACCGCCGTTCCGTTCGGCATCCTGGGAGCGCTGATCTTCGCCTGGCTGCGGGGGCTCCACAACGACGTCTACTTCCAGATCGGCCTCCTCGTCCTCATCGGCCTCGGCGCGAAGAACGCGGTGCTGCGCGTGACCGCGGCGGTCGAGTTCCGCCACCAGGGCAAGTCGATCATGGAGGCCACGGTCCTCGCCGGCGAACAGCGCCTGCGGCCGATCATCATGACCTCGCTCGCGTTCGCGGTCGGCGTGCTGCCGCTCGCGCTCGCCACCGGCGCAGGAGCCAACGCGCGCCATTCGATCGGCACCGGCATCATCGGCGGCATGATCGGCGAGACGACGCTCGCGATGCTCTACGTGCCGCTGTTCTTCTACCTCTTCGACCAGATGAAGGAACGGCGCGAGAAGAAGAAGGCCGCGGGCGAGTCCGAGGCCGCCGCACATGGCGAAGCGCACGGAGAGGACTGACGTGCGGCGCGTTGTCGTCCTCGCCACCCTCGCGGCGCTCGCCGGATGCACGGTCGGCCCGGACTACCGCAGGCCGGAGGTGGACTCCCCCGCCTCGTTCCAGTACCTCCCCGCGGACGCCGCCGACACCGCGAACACCGCGTGGTGGAGAGGGTTTGGCGATCCGGTGCTTGACCAACTGATCGACGAGGCGCTCGCCAACAACCGCAACGTGAAAGTCGCCACCGCGAACGTCGAAGCGGCCGCGGCGGTGTTCACGCAGACGCGATCGTCGCTGTTTCCTCAGCTCGGCTACGGCGTCAACGCGGGACGCGAACGCGTGAGCGAGTCCGGACTGCGCCCTGAAGTGGCCTCCGCGCTCAACAATCCCGCCTCCGCCTACCAGGCCGCGCTGTCGGTGAGCTGGGAACTGGACCTGTGGGGCCGCGTCCGCCGCGAAAGCGAGTCGGCGCGCGCGAACCTGCTCGCGACCAACGAGGCTCGCCGCGGCGTGGTGCTGTCGCTCGTCGCCGGCGTGGCGCAGAACTACCTGCAACTGCGCGGCCTCGACGGCCAGCTCGCGGTCGCGAAGAAGACGCTCGGGACCTACGCCGAATCGGTGAAGCTCTTCGAGCTGCAGTTCAAGTACGGGCAGGTGTCGCAGATGAACGTCGCGCAGGCGCGCTCGCAGTACGAGACCGCCGCGGCGCAGATCCCGCAGATCGAGACCCAGATCGCGCAGACGCAGGATGCGCTCGCGATCCTCGTGGGGCGCAATCCCGGGCCGATCCCGCGCGGCAAGCCGATCGAGGAAATCGTCGCGCCTGCCGTGCCGTCGGGACTCCCCTCGTCGCTCCTCGAACGCCGTCCCGACCTCGCGCAGTCCGAGCAAGAGCTCGTCGCCGCGAACGCGCAGATCGGCGCGGCGAAAGCGCTCTATTACCCGCGCATCACGCTGACCGGCGCGCTGGGCTTCGCGAGTCCCGAACTCTCGGATCTGTTCAAGGGGCCTTCGCGAATCTGGAGCTTCGCCGGGCAACTCGCCGGCCCGATCTTCACCTTCGGTGCGGTGAGCGGACAGGTCGCGCAGGCCGAGGCGGCGCAACGTGGCGCCCTCGAGAGCTACCGGCTTTCGATCCAGAACG
>JADLBN010000072.1 GCA_020847675.1 Burkholderiales bacterium
CCGGACCAGGAGTCGCTCAAGACGATGATGGAACAGGCGGGCTTCGACGCGGTCGAATACCACAACCTCACCGCGGGCGTCGTCGCGCTGCACGTCGGGCGCGCCTACTGACTGCGGATTTCGGACGCCCGCGGCCGCCGATCAACCTTTTCGTCCCGCCGCCCTGGAGTCGAACGTGAAACACGCCACCCTGCTCGGAACCCTGACCCTCGCCGTTGCCGCGTTCCTGGCGGCGGACCTCGCCGACGCCCGCCGGCTCTCCGGCGGGCGAAGCCTCGGCGCACAACGGCCCGCCGCGCAACCGGCACAACCGGCACCTCCCGCTGCGAGTCCCGCGGGGGCCTCCACGTCGAACGCAGCCGCGACGCCGCCCGGTGCGGGCCCGGCGAGCAATCCGGTGATGGCGCCCCCCGCGGGCGGCCCGAACGCCCGGGCAGCCACCGCTGCGCCTGCGGCACAGGCCACGAAACCGGCGTCGCGCTGGCTCGGTCCGGTGGCCGGGCTCGCCGCCGGGCTCGGCCTCGCCGCGCTGGCCGCGCATCTCGGGTTCTCCGAGGAACTCGCGAGCCTCCTCCTCGTCGCGCTCATCGCGGTCGCCGCGATCGCGCTGCTGCGCTTCGCGTTCGCGCGCCGCGCCCCCTCGCGGCCGGCCATGCCCTACGCGGGCGCCGGCGCCGGCCTCGGCTCCACGCCCGGCGGCTACGAAACGCAGGCCCCGCCGCGCCCGCGTGCCGAACCGGCGTTCGGCGGCGTGCCGACCATGAACCCGTCGGCTGGCCACCGAGTCCCGGCGGGCTTCGACGCCGCCGGTTTCGCGCGCGAGGCCCGCAAGCAGTTCCTCGCCGTTCAGGCCGCGCACGACCGCAACGACGCGAAGGCGCTCGCCGACGTGATGACTCCCGAACTGCTGCGCGAGATCCGGCGCGAGATGGAAGTCTCGGGAGCAGCACGTCCGACCGAGATCGTCGAGGTCGAGGCCGAAGTCGTCGACGTCGCGACCGAGGGCCGCAACCACTGGGTGAGCGTTCGCTTCGCCGGAACGGCCCGCGAAGGCGGAGTTCTCGAGCCGTTCGACGAAGTCTGGAACCTGGTGAAGCCGGTCGACGGCGCCTCCGGCTGGCAGGTCGCCGGCATCCAGCAGCAGGTGACGCCGTCGTGAACGTCGGCATGTCGCCGGAAGCCCTGGCGGCAGGCCTCGCGAACCGCGCGCTCGCCCGCGAGGACTGGGCACGCGCGAAGCTCGCCACTTTCGCCGGCCGGAGCTTCGCGTTGTGCGCAGGACCGTTGTCGGCGACGTTCGTCGTCGGCGACGACGGCGCTCTCGCGACGGGCGCGTCCGGTGCGGCGCCGAGCCTCACGGTGACGACTTCGCCACTCTCGCTCCCGGCGCTGGCGGCGGACCCCTCGCGCTGGGGCGAACTCGTGCGCAACGACGGCGACCCGGCGCTCGCGGCAACGCTCGAAGAACTCGCGCAGGCGTTTCCCTGGGTGGTCGAGCGTGCGCTCGCCTCCGCGTTCGGCCCGATCGCGGGCCAGGCGCTTGCCGACGCCGGCCGCACGCTGCTCGGTGTCCCCGCCGTGCTCTCGAAGCACGCGGCGTCGAGCCTCGGGCAGTTCGCGGTCGAGTCCGATGCGATCGCGCGCCGGGCGGATTTCGACGCCCTCTCCTGCGGCACCGCGGAGGCCGAGGCGCGCGTCGACGCGCTCGCCGCACGCATCGCGGCCATCGAGGCGCCGGCGCACCGGCCCCGTCGCCGCCCGAAACAGGTAACGTAGCGGGTTCCCCGGACGGCTCCCGTGCGGGGTGCCCGCACGATGGCCGCCAATCCGACGCTCGCCAAGTTCAGCCGACCGCGCCTGTACGCGGTGGTCAAGCGCGAGCGCCTGTTCCTGCAGCTCGACGAAGCGCGCGCGCACCCGGTGGTGTTCATCGCCGGGCCGCCGGGCGCCGGCAAGTCGACGCTGGTCGCGAGCTACGTCGAGGCGCGCCGCGCGCCCGGACTGTGGTTCCAGGCCGATGCGGGCGACGCCGATCCGGCGACGTTCTTCCACTACCTCGGCGTGGCGGCTGCCTCGATCGGCGGCCGGGCCGCGCGCAAGGCGTCCGCGCTGCCGCGCTGGAATCCGGGCTACGCCGACGAGCTCGCGGCGTTCACCCGGCGGTTCCTGCGCGAGTTTTTCGCGCTCTTCCCGCCGGGATCGGTCTTCGTCGTCGACAACTTCCACGAAGCCGCAGGCAGCCCGCAGTGGCGCAAGGCCTTCATCGACGCCCTCGACGAGATCCCCGCCGGCGTCAACGTGGTCTTCCTCTCCCGCGTCGATCCACCTCCGGAGATGAGCCGGCTCGCGGCGACGCAGGCGATGGTTTCGCTGGGCTGGGAGTCGCTGCGGTTCACCGCCGAGGAAGCCTTCGCGGTCGTGGGCAAGGTGGGCGACTCGCCCACCGTGGTCGAGGCGATCCATCGCGCGAGCGACGGCTGGGCCGCGGGCCTCGTGCTGATGCGCGAATCGGTGAAGCGGCTCGCGCTGGTCGACGGCGGCGCGTTCTCCAACCCGTCCGCACTCGACGACAGCCGCGAGTCCGTGTTCGCCTACTTCACCGGCGAGATCTTCGCGCGTGCGCGGCCGGAGAACCGACGGACACTGATGCTCTGCGCGTTCCTGCCCTCGGTCACCGCCGACGAGGCGCAGGCGCTGTCCGGGAATCCCGAGGCGCTGCAACTCTTCGAGCATCTCTACCGGCGGCATATGTTCGTCGACCGGCGCCGCGCGGGCGAGCGCACGAGCTACCACTTCCACGCGCTGTTCCGCGAGTTCCTGCTCGCCGAGGGACGCCGCCGCGTCGATCCGGTCGAGCGGCGCGCGGCGCTGGCGCGGGCGGCGAAGACGCTCGCCGGGCGCGGCGACGTCGAGGCCGCCGCAACGCTGTACCGCGAAGCCGGATCGTGGAAGGAACTCGCCTCGCTCGCACGCGACGCCGCGCCCCGCCTCATCGGCGAGGGCCGTCACGAGACGCTGCGCGAGTGGATCGAGGCGCTGCCGCAGTCCGAGCGCGACCGCGAACCCGAACTCCTCCACGCGCTCGCAAGCACCTGCGCCTACGCCGACCCGGCGCGCGCGAAAGTCCTACTCGCGAAGGCGCACGATGCGTTCTCGGAGGCGGGCGACACCCGCCAGGCAATGCTCGCGGCCGCCGCCTCGATCGACTGCCACTACCACGAGTGGGCGGACTTCGCGCCGCTCGACCGGTGGATCGCCGTCATCGAGCGCGGCCTCGCCGGTCCGCCGGTGCTGAGCGACGCCGCCGAGGAACTTCGCGTGCGCGCGAGCCTCCTGCTCGCGATCCTGTTCCGACAACCGGCGCACCCCGAGATGGAGCGGCACGCGCAGGCGGTCGCGAGCCTGCTCGCGAGCCGCGAGATCGCCGCGGCACCGGTCAACCTTCGCATGTCCGCGGCCTCCGTGCTGTTCAACTACGCCAACTGGGCCACCAAGGGCGACTCGGCGGGCGAGCTCATCGCGCTGGCTACGCCCTGGCTCGAAGATCCCCAGGCCACCCCGCTCAACCGCGTGTGGTTCCTCGTCCACCTCGCGTTCCACGAGCAGCTCACGCGGCAGTTCGCGAAAGCGCGCAGGCGCATGGCCGAGGCCGAGGCGATCGCGAAGGAACACGGCCTCGTGTCGGTGCTGTTCGAGATCTACCATGCGGACGTGAGCGCAGCCTCCGCCGCGCGCGACGTCGCCGGCGCGCGCGCGGCGCTCGAGACGCTGCGCGCGGTGCTCCGGCCCGCCCGCCGGATGGATGTCGCGTACTTCCGCCATCAGGAAGCGGCTGTGCTCCTCATCTCCGGGCGCGCACGCGAGGCCGCCGAAGCCTCGCGCGAGGCCGTCGCGATCGGGCGCGAGGCGGGACTGCCGTCGATGCAGCTCCCGCACCTGATCGCGCTCGGTGCCCACGCGC
>JADLBN010000073.1 GCA_020847675.1 Burkholderiales bacterium
GCGAGTGCAGGCCTCCGCCGCGCGGGTCGTCCTTCGCGTCGAAACGGCGGATCGCCGCGGCGAAAGCCTGGTCGGTGAGCAGGAACGCCACCATCCGCTGCAAGGCCGGGGGCAGGGACTTGAGGTATGGGGCCATCGCCGCGCTGTACATGAGAAAGCGCAGCCCCAGCACGAAACAGGTGAGGATGATGACGGCCGTCGGCGCTCCGGCCGCGTAGAGCTGGACCGCGAGGATCTGCGCGGCGCCGGAGAAGATGATCGCGCTCATCCCGACCGCCGCGAAGAGATCCGCGCCGGCCGCCGCCGCGCCGACGCCGCACACCAGCCCGAACGGGATGAGCCCGATGCATGCGGGCAGCATTTCGAGGAAGCCTTCGCGGAAGTCGCGCGAGGCGATCAGGTGGCGCATGGGTGGGGAAGACGGGGAAGCGGGCGCCGCCCCGGGTGCGATCGATTCTACGCGAGCGCTTTCGACGCGGGATTGAGTCGATGAGCCCGGGCAGATTCGCCTGCGACCCTCGATTGCGCCATCATCCAAGGCAGCGGGAAGCCCGGCAGAAATTCGTCGTGAACGGGACTCCCGACGCCTCGCCGGCACGTGCGTGCGTCACCGCCAGATCCGTATCGCCGCCGCAACCCGACTTCAATGGTGCCGCGTACCGTCCGACGGAAGGGTAACGCGTCGACGTCGGGGACCCTCCCGCCGTTTCGCGAGCACACGCCTGTGTGGACCGATGCTGCGCACATCGGACAACCGGCAACGGGACGGTCCCAGGCCGCGCGGGCGGCGGCCCTTTGGGCCCATCGTCAACGAGGTCGACGACGGCGACCGCCCCGGCCAGTTCCGCCGGGCGTCGCTCTGGCCCAACCCGGTCTTTCGCGGGCTGGCGCCGGCCATCGAAATGGGGCCGCTCGAGAGGTCGTGACCCGTCATGAAAAGGACCTTCCCGAACTCAAGCCGTCGGACAATCGTATCGTCCGGACCCGCGCCTCATTCGCTGCCGTAGCATCCCGCTTTCGCGGAGTGGTTTGATCTGGCAGGTTCATCTATATGATATCGGGGCGGCTTTCCGCAACGGACGTACGAAACTTCTGTGCGCCTCCTGGCTCATGGCCGCCTGGAATCCCACTTCGATGGCATGACATTTGCATGGAGATTGCCCCTGCACCATCCACCAGCGGGAGGTATGCCATGTCAGAAGCCGTAGCCATCGAATCGCAAGACGTTCTCGCGTTCGTCGATCAGTTCGCCCTGGCGGTCGATTTCCAGAATCCGGTTCCGGTCCATGGAGACACCAGGCTGACCGACCTTCCGGAATGGGACAGCCTTGCGGCCTTGGGGGTGATCGTCATGTGCGACACGGAGTTTGGGGTTGCGATCACGGGCAACGACCTGAAGGAATGCAGGACGGTGGCCGACATCTACGCGCGGGTGCTGGCGAAAAAGGGCGGTTGATGGCCGCAATTACGCTGAACAACGTTCGCCTTCGGGGCATCGTCAGCTGCGTTCCGAAGGCGACCATCTGCAACCTCGATGCCTCCGAGGAAAGGCGCCCGGAGCGCGAGCGGCTGGTCCGCAACATCGGCATTCATACCAGGCGACTGTGCTATCCGTGGCAGTTCTTCTCGGATCTCGCCAGGAGCGCGGCGGAGCGGCTCCTCGAAGCCGTCGACTGGAAGCGCGAGGAGATCGACGCGCTGGTTGTCGTCACCCAATCCCCCGACTATCCGATTCCCGCGACAGCCATCATCATCCAGGATCGGATGAAGCTGCCGACCACCACGATCGCCTTTGACATCAACCTGGGATGTTCAGGTTATCCGTTCGGGATCTTCACGCTGGGCTCGATGCTCTCTTCCGGCGGGATCAGGAAGGCGCTTCTCCTGGTTGGCGACCGTTGTGCGAGCATCGACGACCCGATTTTCTCCGACTGCGGTACTGCCACCGCACTCGAGTACGATCCTGACGCGCCGCCCATGGCGTTCGACATGAACAGCGACGGCTCCGGCCATCGGGCCATCATCCTCCCGGTCGGAGGGCACCGGGAGCCAACGCAGATGCACCATCTGATTGCGCGAAAGGACGAGAACGGCGACCTTCATCGCGACGTGGACCTCATCATGGACGGTACCGCGGTGCTCAATTTCTCGACCCAGCGGATTCCTCCCGCCCTGCGCGATCTCTGCGAGTACGCAAAGGTCCCCATGACGTCGATCGACTACTTCGTGCTGCACCAGGCCAACCGGATGATCAACGAGACCATCCGCAAGAAGTTGCAGCTCGCCCCGGAGAAGGTTCCCTCGACGCTCTACGACTTCGGCAACACGAGCTCGGCCTCGATACCGCTCACGATGTCGGTCCGGCTTCGCGACGCGCTGACGACTCGCGCGGCGACCGTGCTCATGTCGGGCTTCGGCATCGGACTCTCCTGGGGCAGTTGCATCGTCCGGATGGACTCGGTCGTCATGCCGGAGTTGGTCGAAGTGTGAACGGCGTTCCCTTTTCGCTCGACGGGAAACGCGTACTGGTTACCGGTGCGTCGTCGGGAATCGGGCGGGCAACCGCCATCGCGCTCGCCGGAAGTGGTGCCGAACTGGTCATCACCGGACGCGACTCGACGCGCCTGAACCAGACGCTCGCCGCGATCGGCGGCGCGCCGCACGCGACATTGGTCGTCGACCTGACCGAAAGCGACGCGCCCGCGACGATCGAGGAAGGTGCCGGCGCGTTGAACGGGGTCGTGCATTCCGCGGGCGTGTCAGCGCTTGCGCCGCTGCGCCTTGCCAGTCCGGATATGTTCGATCGCCTGTGGGCGGTCAACTACCGGGCTCCGATGCTGGTGACTCAAGCGCTCCTGAAGCGCGGTCGGATTGCCGACGGAGGCTCGATAGTCTTCATCGGCTCGATCTCCGCGCACATCGGCGTCGCCGGCGTGGCGGCGTATGCCGGGACCAAGGCGGCCCTGGCCGCTTCGGCACGCTGCCTCGCCATGGAGGTAGCGAAGCGTCGGATCCGCGTCAACACGATCGCGCCCGGGATCGTGGAGACCGAAATGGCCGCCGCCGGGTCGGCGATGCTCGGCGACACGGTGGAGCGTCAACGCGCCGACTACCCGCTGGGGTTCGGCAAGCCGGAAGACGTTGCGAACCTGGCGGCCTTCCTGCTGTCGGACGCGAGCCGATGGATCACCGGAACATCGCTCGTGATCGACGGCGGGCACACGATCGGATGAGCGAACCGTGAAGCGCGTCGTCATCCTCGGAGCGGGAGGTTACGGGCGCACCGTCTACTGGCAGTGCATGGGTGATCCGCACCACGGCCTCGTCTGGACCATCGGCGGCTTCCTGGATGACCGACCGTCCGTGCTCGACGGCTACGACATTCCCGCGCGTGTCATCGGAGATCCGTTCACCTACGTTCCGGAGCCTGACGATCTCATTGTCTGCGCGCTCGGCAGTCCCGCGGATCGTCGCAAGTATGCGGAGCCCCTGCTCGCCCGATCCGCCAGTTTCATCACCGTGTATCCGGACCTGGCCTGTCCGCCGACCGTTTCGATCGGTCGGGGCGGTGTGATCGAGCGCAAGGTGCACATCGGGACCGATTCCATCATCGGGGAGTTCGTCGACATCCTGGCGATGACCATCATCGGACACGACGTGCGCATCGGCAACTACGTTCAGATCGGCAGCGGCGTCTTCGTCGGGGGAGGGGCGAGAATCGGCAGCGATGTCATCGTGTATCCCCATGCGTGCGTCCTGCCGAATGTCTCCGTTGGCGACGGCGCCGTGGTCGGAGCCGGCAGCGTCGTCACCCGCGACGTCCCCTCTGGCGCGACGGTGTTCGGAAACCCGGCCAAGGTCGTGTTCCTCGCGTGAGATCATTTTCCTCGGAAGCTCGGGGCGCCACCCGGACCGCCCGATGCCCGGAACCGATGGCGCCGCAGACCGCGACCCGTGGCGACAGGCGCAATCGCCGCGTGCGACTACTGCGGTCGAGTCGACCGCAGCTTGGCCGCGCGCAAGAACGCTGCGCGAGCCCGGAGACGGGTGCCCGATGATGATCGTTTTCGCCGAAGAACGGGAACGCCTGAGGAGACGCGCGCAGCAGTTCATCGCCCCTCTCGACGACCTCGTGGAGAACAACGCTTGGGTGTGGCGGTCGATTCACCGTTGTCGCACGCTCGCCGGACGTTCCGCCATTGGCGGAGTTCCCGGGTCCGTGCACTACGATGCTCCGCGCAGCCTCGGAGCACTTGCGTGAACTGGGGTTCCGCGACACGTCCGGGAGCGCGGCCGCGAGCAGCCGAAGCGACCGGATGTCCCGGGAAAGCTCGAGGAGAGGGTCGGGTGGTTCCGCGAGGCGTGTGCGGCGATGTCCAGGCCCTGGCGGCGAGGCGGCCCGGGTGCGCCTCGCACGACCGGAGATCACGCCCTTTCGAGCTCTGGAATGCTGCCTCTCCCTGCGACTGTACGCGTGCATAGCGTCAATCTCAAAGTGCCGAAGGCTCGCGCGACTGAAGCAGGCAATCTGCCGGCGTCCGGACGCATCAGCGTCGACGCCCCGGTTGGTCGCGCGATTGCCGCGGCACATCGAACCGGTCGGCACCCGCGGATCCCCCGGAGCCGTCGAGAGACGCGCGGTAGGAGCGTCGCCTGCGCGACGGGCGGCGCAACCGGATTGGATCGCTTTTCTGAGACGATCGCCGCAATCCCGTGAGGAACAGGCTCCTCTCCGAGTTCGTCGGCGTCTTCGGCATCGTGGCGCTGGGTTACGGCTCGATTGCGGCAGCCGCGAGCGGACTCTGGCTGCCCGGCCCCTACGGTGTTTCCGCGGTCTTCGGAGTCGTAGTGGCACTCGGAATCCAGGCGCTCGGGCGGTATTCGATCCAATTCAACCCTGGCGTGACCGTGGCACTCGGGCTCCTGCGCTGGCACCCGTGGCGCGAGGTCTGGCCGTTCGTCGGCGTCCAGTACGCGGGCGCGCTCGCAGCCATGGGCTTCGTCCATGCGGCGTTCCCGGCGGTGAATCGGTTCGGCGCGCCCGGTGCGCCGCAGGGTTGGATGGCTGCCATTGCCGGGGAAGTCGTCGTCATGGCTCCCTTCATGTTTCTTTGCATGGTGTCGGGCACCTGCTTTCCGAAGTGGCGCGCGGTCGCGATCGGCGGGATGGTGTTCGCGATCAGCGCGCTCTCCGGGCGCTTCGCGGGAGGCCTGTCGATGAATCCCGCGTGCACGCTCGCAACCAATCTCATGGAAGGGAACCTCGCGGTCCTTCCGGTGTACGCGGTCGGAACGACTGTTGGATGCTTCGTAGGTTTCTGGTCGTTCGAGCGCCTGCGACCCGTGCTGGACCGCAGCTGGACGGCTCCGTGGCGTCTGTCGCGGCGCGGCGCGAAAGCCTAGAATCGACTGCATCGGCGCGAGGCGAACGAACGGCGTCGAGCATGACAAGAGAACGGAACGAGGGGGCCGATGCGGTGAACGGTCGGCATGGGATGAGGTGACCGGGGAGACGATGCGTTCCACGGCGATATTGGCAACCCCGAACCACGAGGCCCCGCGGCAGGTCGACGGCACGCGCGCCGTCCGCGAGCGCATCCCGCTGATGATGCCGTCCCTCCCGACGGCCGCGGAACTGCTCCCCTATCTCGAGCGCATCGACGCCGCCCGCTGGTATTCGAACTTCGGCCCGCTGGTCGCGGAGTTCGAGTCGCGCATCACCGCGTCGTTCGCCGGTGCCGGCGACTGCCGCATCGTGAGCGTCTCGAGCTGCACCGCCGGCATGGAGTTGGCGCTACGCGCACTCGCGCTGCCCGCCGGCGCGCCGGTCCTCGTGCCCGCGCTCACGTTCATCGCGACGGCGTCGGCGGTGCGTTGCGCGGGGCTTTCGCCGGTGGTCGCCGACGTCGACCCGCTCACCTGGCTCCTGACGCCCGCCATCGCGCGCGCGGCGGTGCGCACGATCGGTGCGCGGGCGGTGATGCCGGTCACGACGTTCGGTGCGGAGCAGGACGGCGAAGCTTGGGTCGCGTTCGCGCGCGACACGGGCGTGCCCGTCGTCATCGACGCGGCCGCGGGTTACGGCAACCAGCGTGACCCGGGGCCCACCTGCACGGTGTTCAGCCTGCATGCGACCAAGCCGCTCGCCGCGGGCGAAGGCGGCTTCGTGGTGACGCGCGATGCCTCGCTCGCGCACGCGATCCGGCGCCTCACCAACTTCGGCATCAACCTCGACCGGCCGGGCGACGGCCCGATCGGCTCGGCGGTCGCGACCGGCACCAACGCGAAGCTTTCCGAGTACCACGCCGCAGTCGCGCTCGCGAGCCTCGACCGCTGGGAAGCGATCGCCGCGGAGCGCAACGCGCTCCACGCCCGATCGGTGCGCGCGGCGCAATCCGCCTGCCGCGGCCGGCTTGCCGTCCAATCGGTCGCTGCCGACACGGTGCGCAGCGTCTGCCCCTACCTCTTCCCCGACGTCGCCACGCGCGATCGTGCCGAGGATGCGTGCCGCGCGCGCGGCATCGGCACGCGCCGCTGGTACCTGCCGACGATCGACCGCCAGCCGGCGTTCGGCCACGTCGCCCACCTGCCCACCCCGCACGCCGACGCGATCGGCGAGCGGCTCCTCGGCGTGCCCTTCTATCCCGGCCTCTCCGACGGGGCGCTCGAGGAGATCGCCGCCGCGCTCGGGAGCGCCTTCGGCTGATATGCTGCGGGGATCCCCGACACGATCTCCCGCGCGATGGCCGACCCCTCCGGTCCCGAGCACGTCCGATTCGAGTTCGACGCCGCCCGCGAAAAGGTCACGCTCGAACTGGGCGGCAGCAGGATCGAGTTGTCCGCCGCCGAACTCGAGCGCCTGGTCCAGAACCTCGGGCAGCTTCGCGCGTCGATGAAGCCGGAGGTGCCGGCGGACCTGCCTGCCGATTCCTGCCCGGGCGTCGACGCGCCGCGCATCGCCGTGCAGGTGACGCCCGACGGCAAGCGCGCGGCCTTCGGCGTGCGCACGCCCTCGTTCGGCTGGCTCGTCCTGATGCTCGAGCGCGGGCAGATCGAGGGGCTCGGCGCGCACTTCGCCGCCATCGCGCCGACGATGGCGCCGCGCGTCCACTGAACGGAGTCCGCCATGGACCTGCCGCGCAACGCATTCAAGCACGCGCTCGCCTCCGGGCGCACGCAGTTCGGTGCGTGGCTCATGAGCGGAGCGCCGTCGACCGCGGAGGCGATGGGCTGCTCCGGCTTCGACTTCCTCGTCGTCGACATGGAGCACGTGCCGGTCGACGTGCCGCAGGCGATCGAGATCCTGCGCGCGATCGCGGGAACGCCCGCCTCCCCGGTCACGCGCGTCCCGTGTAACGACGCGGTGCTGGCCAAGCGCGCGCTGGACGCCGGCGCGCAGACGCTCCTGTTCCCGTTCGTGCAGAACGCGCAGGAGGCGGCGCGCGCCGTCGCATCGACGCGCTATCCGCCCGACGGCATCCGCGGCGCGGCCGGCGTGCAGCGGGCGAGCCGCTACGGCAACGTCCCCGGCTACTTCGGCAGGGCGGCGAGCGAGATCTGCGTGGCGGTGCAGGTCGAGACGCTCGCGGCGCTCGATGAGCTCGAGGCGATCGCGAAGGTGCCGGGCGTCGATACGATCTTCATCGGCCCGGTCGACCTCTCGGCGTCGATGGGACTCCTCGGCGACATCGGCCACGCGGACCTGCAGGCGAAGCTCGCGCAGGCCGCGTCGACCTGCCGGCGCCACGGCAAGCCCTGCGGGATCATCGCGCCCAACCCGGAGATGGCCGCCCGTTTCGTCGAGTACGGCTACGCATGGGTCGCCCTCGGTTCGGACATGAGCATGATGACGACCCGCGCGCGGGAGTGGCTCGGCGCGGCGCGGGGCGACGCGAACGCGGTCGCGCGGAAGGAGGAAGGGGCCTGCTGACCCGGCGGCGTCGGGCTGAAAACCGACCAACAGGGTGCCCTCGTGGGTCGGCCTTCAGGCCGATGGTCTTCGCGAAATCGCAGGAACGGCGACGGGCTGAATCCCGACCCACGACATGACCCGCCTCGCAGCCGGAGACGCCGAGATCGAACTCGCGCCGCAGACGGGCGGCGCGATCGCGGCGTTCACGCTGCTCGGCGAACCGATCCTGCGCTCCACGCCCGACGACGCGCGCACGGCGAACGACGTCCGCCGCCACGCGTGTTACCCGCTGATCCCGTACTCGAACCGCATCGCCCTCGCCCGGCTTTCGTGGAGCGGACGCACGCACGACCTCGCGCGCAACTTCGGCGACTCTCCGCACGCGATCCACGGCATCGGCTGGCAGCGCGCGTGGTCGGTCGCATCGCGCTCGACCGACACCGCTCTGCTCACGCTCGACCACGACGGCAGCGACACCACCGCCTGGCCCTGGCCGTTCCGGGCGACGCA
>JADLBN010000074.1 GCA_020847675.1 Burkholderiales bacterium
CGGCGTCACGTCGAGGCCCGCCCGCGCGAGGCGTTCGCGCATCGACGCCGCGCAGCGCATCACTTCGTCGTGGCGCCGCTTCATCGGCAACTTGAGGTTGAAGATCGAGTTCGACGCGGCGCCGGTCGCAATCCAGTCGGCGACCAGCGCGGCGATCCGCGACGGCTGCTCGACCATGTCGCAGACGAGCCAGTCGACCGGGCGGCGCGGCCGGAAGGCGAATCCGTCGACGCGCAGATGCTCGACGTCGATGTGGCGCTCGAGGGAAGGCGCGAGGGCGCCCCGATCCACCGCCACGACCTGCAGGCCGCGCGAAAGGAGTTGCCAGGTCCATCCTCCCGGCGCGGCGCCGAGGTCCACCGCGGACTGCCCCGCGTGCAACAGTTCCGCCTCGCGCGGCCCGAGGAAGACGGCGATCGCCTCGGCGAGCTTCAACGTCGAGCGCGAAGGCGCCTCGCGCGGCATGGAGAGGCGCGCGACGCCTGACGGCCAGGCGCTCCCCGACGCGCGATCGCTCGTGCCGACCCAGGCCCGGCGACCGTCGATCAGCGAGACCTGCGCGCGCAGCGCCGCGGCATCGCCGACGAGTCCGCGCTCTCGCAACGCCGCCGCGAGCCGGGGCTCCAGCGCGCGCGCGAGCGTGGACAGCGCCTTGCCGTCGTTGGTGTCGGGAAACTCGATCCACGGAGCGAGCCACGGCGGCTCGTGACCGTCGCGGCGGGCGAGATCCTCGAAGGCTGCCACGAGCGCGGCGACGCGGTCGGGGCGCTTCGCGTCCGGGTCCGCGATTGCGTGCGGCCCGGTCCCGGCGAACCGGGTTCGCAGGAACACCGGCGCGGAACGCGTGGCCGCGCGCCGCCACGCGTCGACGTCATTGCCGTCGATCTGCGCGACCACCCGCGCGCCACGCGGCGCGAACTCGCATCGGACAGGGAGCCGCGCGGCGCGCGCAATGGCCGCGAGATCCGCTGCCGCTTCGCTCTCGAAGCCCTCGCGGCACAGCGCGACGACGACCGCCGGCATCGAGGGCTGCCGCCGCGCTGCGTACGTTGCGGGACTACGCCTTCTCGGGGTGCGCCGGGGCCGCCGGGGCGGGCTCGACGTCGGCGGGAACCGGCGTTGCAGGCGGGCGCTTCATGAGCAGCGCGGGAACCGGCCGGTTCGCACCGAAGCCGCGCCGGTGCCCGGCGTCGGCGCGAGGGTGCGGCGACGCGGCCGGCTTGCGCGGTACCGGCTGGTCGGGATTCCTCGCGTAGGCGGCTTCGCGCTCGGCTTCGCGTGTCGGGCGCGGAGCCGACGGCGCGCGCTCACTGCGGGGTGCGCGCGACGTCTTCTCGCCGTGCGGCGCGCGTTCGCCGCGGCCGCGACGGGCTTCGCCAGCGTCGGCGCGTCCGCGCGACGGTGCGCGCTCGCCGCGCTCCCGGCTCGCGGTCAGGTTCATGCCCTCGACCGACGAGATCGGGATCGGCTTGCGGAGCAGCTTCTCGATCTCGGTCAGGTACTTCATCTCGACCGGGTCGACCAGCGAGATCGCCTCGCCCGAGGCTCCCGCGCGGCCGGTGCGGCCGATGCGGTGGATGTAGTCCTCGGGAACGTGCGGCAGTTCGTAGTTGATGACCAGAGGCAGGTCGTCGATGTCGAGCCCGCGCGCGGCGACGTCGGTCGCGACCAGTACCTCGAGCCGCGCCTCCTTGAACGCCTTGAGCGCCTCGAGACGCGCGGCCTGGGTCTTGTCACCGTGGATCGCGGAGGTCTCGAGTCCGTCTTTTTCGAGCTGGCGCGCGAGGCGCGAGGCGCCGTGCTTGGTGCGCACGAAGCAGAGCACCTGCCTCAAGCCGCGGGTGCGGACGATGTGCTCGACCAGCGCGCGCTTCTGCTCCTGCGGCACCTTGTAGGCGCTCTGCGCGACGGTCTCCGCAGCCGTGTTGCGGCGCGCGACCTCGATCAGCTGCGGCTGGTTCAGGAGCGAGTCCGCGAGCTTTTTGATCTCGGTCGAGAACGTCGCCGAGAACAGCAGGTTCTGCCGCTTCGCGGTCGCCGGCAGGAGCGCCATGATGCGCTTGATGTCGGGGATGAAGCCCATGTCGAGCATCCGGTCGGCTTCGTCGAGCACGAAGATCTCGACCTGGCCGAGCGTGACGCTCTTCTGTTCGATGTGGTCGAGCAGGCGGCCGGGCGTGGCGACGAGGATCTCGACGCCGCCGCGGACGATCGGAAGCTGCTGCTTGATGTCGACGCCGCCGAACACGCAAGTCGAGCGGAGTTGCGTGTGCTTGCCGTAGGTCTTGACAGACTCCTCGACCTGGATCGCGAGCTCGCGCGTCGGCGCGAGGATCAGCGCGCGCACCGGATGGCGTGCGGGCGACGGGCTCGCGTTGGCCTGCGGAAGCAGCTTGTGCAGGATAGGGAGCGCGAAGCCGGCGGTCTTGCCGGTGCCGGTCTGCGCGCCGCCCATGACGTCGCGTCCGGCGAGGATCACCGGTATCGCCTGCGCCTGGATCGGGGTGGGTTGGGTGTAGCCGGCGTCGGCCACCGCGCGGAGCAACTCCGGCGCGAGGCCGAGCTCCGCAAAGCTCGGGGCACTGCTCATCTTCGCATCTCCTGGAACGCGGCCCACTCGCGTCGAGCGAGTTCCGGTCCAGGCTGCGGCATCAACCGTTGAAAAAAAGCGACCGGAAACAATGACTTCGACATCATACTCCAGAGCGGGTTCCGCGTCGACCTCGCGCCGGGGACCGCTCACCCTTTCGCTCGGGGCCGCTAACCCGTTATAATGGAAGGCTTTTCTCGTCCCGTCTCCCCCATGCTCCCGTCGCTTCGCAACATCGCGATCATTGCCCACGTCGACCACGGCAAGACCACGCTGGTCGACAAGCTGCTCGTCCAGGCGGGCACCTTTGCGCGCCACCAGCAGGTCGGCGAGCGGGTCATGGACAGCAACGACATCGAGCGCGAGCGGGGCATCACGATCCTCGCGAAGAACTGCGCGATCCGCCTGGGCGACACGCGGATCAACATCGTCGACACGCCGGGCCACGCGGACTTCGGCGGCGAGGTCGAGCGCGTGCTCGGCATGGTCGACGGCGTCCTGCTGCTGGTCGACGCGGTCGAAGGTCCGATGCCGCAGACGCGCTTCGTGACGCTGAAGGCGCTGAAGCAGGGCCTGAGGCCGATCGTGGTGGTCAACAAGGTCGACCGTCCGGGTGCGCGGCCCGAGTGGGTGGTGAACCAGACTTTCGACCTCTTCGATCGCCTCGGCGCGAACGACGCGCAGCTCGACTTCCCGGTGGTCTACGCTTCCGCGCTGGGCGGCTGGGCGACGCTCGACGTCAAGGTCGCGAAGACCGGCAAGCCGCCGGAAGGCGGCGGCGACATGAAGCCCTTGTTCGACACGATCCTCTCGTACGTGCCCGCGCCCGCCGACGACGCGGCGGCACCGCTCCAATTCCAGGTCTCGGCGCTCGACTATTCGAGCTACGTCGGGCGGCTCGGTATCGGGCGGATCCGCCGCGGGACGCTCAGGTCGGGCGGCGAGGTCGCGGTGCTGCACGGACCGCTGCCGGAAGGAGGCGTCGCGCCCAGGGCGAAGGTCGCGCAGGTGTTCACGTTCGCCGGACTCGAGCGCGTCCCGGTCGACGAGGCGGTGGCCGGCGACATCGTGATGGTGAGCGGGGTCGACGACCTCACGATCGGCACGACGCTTGCCGACACCGAAGTGCCCGAGGCGCTCCCGCCGATCGCGGTCGACGAGCCGACGCTCGCGATGAACTTCCTCGTCAACACGTCGCCGCTCGCGGGACGCGAAGGCAAGTACGTCACCTCGCGCAACCTGCGCGACCGGCTGCAGAGGGAACTGCTGACCAACATGGCGCTGCGGGTCGAGGACACCGGCGACACCGACGTGTTCTCGGTGCTCGGCCGCGGCGAGTTGCACCTCACGATCCTGATCGAGAACATGCGCCGCGAGGGCTACGAGCTCGCGGTGTCGCGGCCGCGCGTGGTCACGCGCGAGGTCGCGGGCGTGGTCGAGGAACCCTACGAGGCGCTGACCGTCGACGTCGAGGATGCGCACCAGGGCGCGGTGATGCAGGAACTCGGCGGGCGACGCGGCGAACTCGTCCACATGGAGTCCGACCAGCGCGGGCGCACGCGACTCGACTACCGGATCCCCGCGCGCGGGTTGATCGGCTTCCAGGGCGAATTCATGAACCTGACCCGCGGCACCGGCCTCATGAGCCACGTGTTCGACGGCTACGCGCCGGTCCGCGGCGAAATCCCCGAGCGGCGCAACGGCGTGCTCGTCTCGCAGGACGACGGCGCCGCCGTCGCCTACGCGCTGTGGAAGCTTCAGGAGCGCGGACGCATGTTCGTCTCGCCCGGCGAGCCGCTGTACGAGGGCATGGTGATCGGCATCCACGCGCGCGACAACGACCTCGTCGTCAACCCGATCAAGGGCAAGCAGCTCACCAACGTCCGCGCGTCGGGCAAGGACGACGCGATCCTGTTGACGCCGCCGATCCGCCTCACGCTCGAGTATGCGGTCGAGTTCATCGCCGACGACGAGCTGGCCGAGGTGACGCCGAAGTCGATCCGCATCCGCAAGCGCCATCTGAAGGAGCACGAGCGCAAGCGGGCGAGCCGTGAGGCCGTGGCCGGGTAGCGGGACGATCGGAGAGGGGAGCCGCCCTCCGCCGCGCCCGCCGCGCCGCGCTGGCCGGCCCGGGAGAAGCGCGCCGCCGTTCGCGCGACAATGCCTCCTCTCCTGTCGCGTACCCGCCGTGACCGTTCCCGTCCTGACCCCCGAGATCGCGTCCCGCCTCGCGCGCGTCGCGCTCGCGAACCTGCGCACCGAGTACCCGACCAGGCAGGATCACGTCATCGCCGGGCCCGACGACCTGCGCTCGTCGCGCGAGCTGCATCCGGCTTTCCACGGCAGCTACGACTGGCACTCGTGCGTCCATATGCACTGGTCGCTCGCGCGGCTGCGACGGCTCGTGCCGGCGCTGCCCGAGCGACCGGCGATCGGCCGCGCCTTCGACGAGACCTTCGCCGACCGCGCGGTCGCCGCCGAGTGCGCCTATCTCGCGCGGCCGCACGCGGCGGCGTTCGAGCGCACCTACGGCTGGGCGTGGCTGCTCGAACTCGCGCGCGAGCTCGGGCAGGGCGAGGACGCCGAGGCTCTGCGCTGGTCGCGCGCGCTCGCTCCGCTGGCCGAGGCGTTCGCCGCGCGCTGGCTCGCGTGGCTGCCGCGCGCGCGCTATCCGATACGCCATGGCGTGCACCCGAACTCGGCGTTCGGTCTCGCGCTGACCATCGACTATGCCCGCGCCACTGGCGAACGGGCGCTCGAGGAGGCCTGCGTCGCCAAGGCCCTCGAATGGTTCGGAGCCGACACCGACGCGCCGGCATCCTGGGAACCCTCCGGTGCGGACTTCCTGTCGCCCGCGCTGATGGAAGCGGATCTGATGCGCCGCGTGCTCCCGCACGACCGTTATCGGGACTGGCTCTCGCGCTTCCTTCCGGCGCTCGAACAGGGCGCTCCACGGACCCTGCTCGCTCCGGTGCCGGTGTCGGATCGCTCCGATCCGCAGCTCGTGCACCTCGACGGCCTCAACCTGTCGCGCGCGTGGTGCCTGCGCGGGATCGCGAACGCGCTGTCCCCGGACGACGCCCGGACGCCGGTGCTCGCGGATGCGGCGCGGCGCCATCTCGCGGCCGGATGGACCGGCCTCGACAGCGACGACTACGCGGGCGCGCACTGGCTCGCGTCGTTCGCGCTTCTCGCGCTCTCCGAAGCGTGAGCCGGACGGCTCGCGCCGTGAGCCACCTCCGCTGCTAGAATCGTTCGCGTGCCCGAATTGTCGCCCGTCGTTCTCGTCGCCGCCGCGCTCGTCGCCGGCGCAATCGCGCTCGTGCTGCTGGCGGTAGTGCTCGCGCGGCTCGGCGCGCTCGCCGGCGATCGCAGCGCGCAGGGCGAGCGCCTCGAGGCGCTCGCGCGCGAGCTGGCGATCGTGCGCGCGCAGGGCGAGGACCTCGAACGCGACCTCAAGCTCGACATGCAGGGCGCGCGCAAGGAACTGCGCCAGGATCTCGCGATCGCGCGCGAAGAGCACGGGAAGGCGTCGCAGACGCTGCGCGGCGAGGTCGGCGAGCGGCTCGCCCAGTTCTCGGGTTCGATGCAGCAGCAGTTCGGCGGGCTCACGCGCGGACAGAGGGAATCGTTCACGGCGTTCGGCGAGCGGCTGAACGAGTTCCGCGCATCGACCCAGGAAGCGCTGCGCGCGGCCGCCGATCAGCAGGGCGCGCAGGCGCGCACGACCGCGGAACGCCTCGCCGAACTCGCGCAGCGCAACGACCAGAAGCTCGAGGCGATCCGCGCCAGCGTCGAGCAGCGGCTCGAGACGCTCCGGACGGAGAACGCGGCAAAGCTCGAGCAGATGCGTGTCACCGTCGACGAGAAGCTGCAGTCGACGCTCGACGAACGGCTCGGCGCATCGTTCAAGCAGGTTTCCGACCGGCTGGAGCAGGTGCACAAGGGGTTAGGCGAGATGCAGTCGCTCGCGGTGGGCGTCGGCGATCTCAAGCGCGTGCTCACCAACGTCAAGACCCGCGGCGGCTGGGGCGAGGTGCAGCTCGAGACGCTGCTCGCCGACCTGCTCACGCCTTCGCAGTACGCGAAGAACATCGCGACGCGCCCCGGCAGCAAGGAGCGGGTCGAGTTCGCGGTCCGCTTCCCGGGCCGCGGCGACGGCGCGACCGCGTGCTGGCTTCCGATCGACGCCAAGTTCCCGCTCGAGGACTGGCAGCGCCTGCAGGACGCCGTCGGGCGCGCCGACAGCGCGGCCGTCGAGGCGGCCCGACGTTCGCTGGACGCGTTCTTCAAGCTGCAGGCGCGCATGATCCGCGACAAGTACGTCGAGCCGCCGCACACGACCGATTTCGCGATCCTGTTCGTGCCTACGGAGGGACTGTTCGCCGAGGCGGTCGCGCGGCCGGGCCTCGCCGACTCGCTGCAGCGCGACTTCCGCGTGACGCTGGCGGGCCCGACGACGCTCGCGGCGATGCTGAACAGCCTGCAACTCGGCTTCCGGACGCTCGCGATCGAGAAGCGGTCGACCGAGGTCTGGCGCGTGCTCGGCGCGGTCAAGACCGAGTTCGGCCGCTTCGGCGAGATCCTGTCGAAGACGCGCGAGCGACTCGATGCCGTGGGCAAGACGCTCGACGACGCCGGGAAGAAGAGCAAGACGATCGCGCGCAGGCTCCGCGACGTCGAGGCGCTTCCGGAGGCGGAGGCCGACCGCTTGCTGACCGGCGAGGGGACGGACGTGATCGACGTCGAGCCGGACTCCGGCGCGCGCGCCGCGGGCGGCGACGAGGCGAGTTGACCCAAGCGCGATGCTCGACGCGCTGAAGCGCTGGCGCCGCAGGAGGGCGCTCGAACGTTCCGCGATTCCCGACGACCTGTGGAACGAAGCCGTCGCGGCGCTTCCGTTCCTCGGCATCTACGGCGAAGCCGAACGCGCGCGCCTGCGCGAACTCGTCGTGCTGTTCCTCGGTCGCAAGTCGATCGTCGGAGCCGGCGGCCACGACGTGACGCCGCTGCAGCGCGTCGTCATCGCGATCCAGGCCTGCGTGCCGGTGCTCGAGCTCGAGCATTCGCTCGACTGGTACGACGACTTCGAGAGCGTGGTCGTCTACCCCGGAGAATTCGTTCCGGACTGGACCTGGGAGGACGAAGCGGGTGTCGTGCACGTCAACGACGGGCCGCTGGCGGGCGAGGCGATGCCGGGCGGGCCGGTCGTGCTGTCGTGGCCCGACGTCGAGGCGTCCGCCGACTTCGAGGCGAGCGGCATGAACCTCGTGATCCACGAGTTCGCCCACAAGCTCGACATGCGCGACGGCGACGCCAACGGCTGCCCGCCGCTTCCGGCGTCGCTGGACGCACGCGAGTGGAAGCGCGTGATGTCGGACGCGTACGAAGACTTCTGTGCGCGCGTCGACCGCGACGAGGACACCGCGATCGATCCCTACGCGGCTGACAGTCCGGGTGAGTTCTTCGCGGTGCTCTCGGAAGTGTTCTTCGCCGCGCCGGCGATGCTGGCCGACGCCTACCCCGAAGTCCACCGCCAGTTCGCCGCGTTCTACGGGCAGGATCCCGCGGGCCTCGCGGCGGCGGGGAGCGGGGTGGCGGGAATCAACTGAGCCAGTCGGCGAGGTTCCAGCCGGTCATGCGCTCGAGTTCGCGGATCTCGTCCGCGAAGACCGCGACGAGCTTTCCGCGCGTGGCGGCGGGCAGCGGCTCGGCGTAGGCACCGACCCAGGCTTCCGCCGGTGCGGCGGGAGGGTGTGCGGCGAGGCCCAGGAATGCGTGGACCTCGCGCAGCGTGCCCGCCGGGTCGGCGCGAAACCGGTCGCTGCGCAGGAGCAGGATCTGCTCGCGCGGGAACAGCGCGAGGAGCCGCTTCACCTGGGTCGCGTAGAAGCCCCGCGACAGGTAGTTGGTGCCTGCAGGCTGACGGACCGGGGTGGCGGCTCCGCGCCTGAGTTCCTCGTCGATCGCGGCATCGAACGACGCGAGGCCCGTCTCGCGCGTGCGGCGCATGTTCCACTGCGAGTACGCGCGCTCGGCCGGATCCCGAAGCAGCAGGATCCAGCGCATCGCCGGGTTGTAGTCGCGGATGCGCGCTGCCGCGGACGGCCACCAGCAGTAGGTCGGCGTGGCTTCGCCGCGCAGCCGGCCGGGTTCGGCAGGGTCGAAGAGCGCGTGGTAGTCGCCGATCCGCGGGCCGTCTCCGAACCGACGGTCGTCATCGAACCACTTGGGTTCCTTGATCGAGGCCATCGCGACGCCGGGGTGGGCGCGGAGCAGGCCGTCGAGCGCGGTGGTGCCGCCCTTCTGGGCGCCGCCGATGACGAACGCGACGCGCTCCTGCGACAGGGGCATCACGCTCCGGCGAGGGTCGCGCCGCCCGTTCGCCCGCCGCCCAGCACGATCGTCCCGCTGGCCACGCGATCGGGACGAGCAGCGATCGGGGCGCGCCGACAGGACCCCGGGGTCCCGGTCACGCCGCCCGGCTCCGGCTGTCCGAGGGCAACGGATGGAGCACGTCCAGCGCGATGGTGCCCCCGGTCGGCTGCACGAGGCGCACGTGGCGCCGCTCGAGTTCGCGCGCGTGGCGCACGCCGCAACTGTGCGCGATCATGTCGATCTCCTTGTTCATGTTCGCCGCGTAGTTCGCGACGCGCTGCCACTTCTCCTCGACGACGAGGCCGCGCTGCAGACGCGGGTTGTGCGTCGTGATGCCGGTCGGGCAGGTGTTGGTGTGGCAGCGCAGCGCCTGGATGCAGCCCAGCGCGAACATGAAGCCGCGCGCGGTGTTCACGAAGTCGGCTCCGCAGCACAGCGCCCAGGCGGCGCGCGCCGACGTGACGAGCTTGCCGGACGCGATGATGCGGATCCGGCCCCGCAGTCCGGCGGCGGCCACCGCATCGACCACGCGGGGCAGCGCCTCGTCGATCGACAGGCCGACGTGATCGGCGAGCGCCTGCGGCGCCGCGCCGCTGCCGCCTTCGCCGCCGTCGACCGCGAAGAAGTCGGGCGCGGCGTCGGCCCCGCGCGCGAGAATCCGCTCGCACAGCTCGGTGGCGAAGTAGCGCCCGCCGACCGCGGTCTTGATCCCGACCGGCTTGCCGGTGAGGTCGCGCAGCCAGGCGATGCGGTCGAGCAGGTCGTCCATCGAGGCGATGTCGCGATGGCGGTTCGGGCTGATCGAGTCGCTGCCGGCCGGGATGCCGCGGATGCTCGCGATCAGCGGCGTGACCTTGCCGCCGGGCAGCACGCCGCCCTTGCCCGGCTTCGCGCCCTGCGACAGCTTGATCTCGAACGCGCGCACGTTTTCGTGCGCGGCGATCTCGCGGATCTTCGCGTTGTCGTATTCGCCGTTTGCGTCGCGGACGCCGTAGCGGGCGGTGCCGATCTGCATGATGACGTCGCAGCCGCCCTCGAGGTGGAACGGCGAGAGGCCGCCCTCGCCGGTGTCCATCCAGCAGCCGGCCGCCTGCGCGCCGCGCGACAGCGCGCGCACGGCGGGCTCGGAGATCGCGCCGAAGCTCATGCCGCTCACGTTGACCAGCGACCGCGCGACGAACGGCGTGCGGCACGACCCCTCGCCGATCGCGAGGGGCGGTGTCGGAAGGCGGTCGGACTCGAGCACCGGGAACGGCGCGTTCACGAAGATGAGCGCGCCCGGCGCGTGCAGGTCGTAGGTCGAGCCGAAGCCGATGATGCCGCCCTCGTTCTTCGCGAGCCGGTAGACCCACGAGCGCGTGGCGCGGTTGAACGGCATCTCCTCGCGGTCGTTGGCGAAGAAGTACTGCCGGAAGTATTCGCCGAGTTCCTCGAACCAGTAGCGGAAGCGGCCGATGACCGGGAAGTTGCGCAAGACCGTGTGCTTCTTCTGCGTCACGTCGCGCACGAACATGACGATCAGCGCGAGGACGACCGCGATCGCGACGAGCGTCCCGAGCCCCGCCTTCAGCACCTGCAGCCAGTCGATGTCCACGGGGGCTCCCTCGGTTGCGCGAAGGCGCAGATCATAGCCCGGCGAACGGCCGCGGCGCCCGGGTCAGCGCCGCCAGTCCGACAGGTCCCAGCCCAGCATCGCCTCGAGCCGGGCGTACTCGCCCTCGAAAGACGCGACGAGTCTCGCCCGCGTCGCCGGGTTCAGGCGCTCGGTGTACCGGCCCACGTGCGCCTCGAACGGCGCGAGCTGTCCCATCGGCGCCACACCGAGGAACCTGCACACGCGGTCGACGGCCGGCGTGGGATCGCCCTGCAGGTCCTCGCTGCGCATGATCAGGAACTGCTCGCGCGGGAACAGCCTCCAGAGCCGTTCGAGCTGCTGCGAGTAGCAGCCGCGGGACACGAACGCGTGGTCGGCTCCATCGGCCATCCGGACGAACATCCCCGGACGCTCGTTCATCTGCGCTATCTCGGTGTCGAGGGCGGCCTCGAACGACATCGCCACCTGGCGGCGCTGGCGAAGCATATTCCACTGCGAGTAGGCGCGCGAGACCGGGTCGCGCAGCAGCAGCACCCAGCGCATCGCGGGGTTGTAGTCGCGGATGCGCTCGGCCGC
>JADLBN010000075.1 GCA_020847675.1 Burkholderiales bacterium
GCACGATGATCGGGGCGAGTCCTTCCATCGGCTCGTCGAGGAGGAGCAGCGCAGGGTTCACCATCAGCGCGCGCGCGATCGCGAGCATCTGCTGCTCGCCGCCCGAGAGCTGGTTGCCGAAGTTGGCGCGGCGCTCCTCGAGCCGCGGAAAGAGCTGGTAGACCGCCTTCACGTCCCACTTTCCGGGGCGGGCTACCGCGGTGAGGTGCTCCTCGACCGTGAGCGAGGCGAACATGAACCGCTCCTGCGGCACCCAGCCCAGTCCCGCGCGGCTTCGCGCGTGCGTCGGCAGCGCCGCGAGGTCGCGGCCGCGCCAGGCAAGCGTCCCTCCGTGCAGGTGCGTAAGCCCCATCAGCGTGACCAGCAGCGTCGTCTTGCCGACGCCATTGCGGCCGAGCAGCGCGAGGCTGTCCCCCTCGTCGAGCGCGAACGACACGTCCTCGACGACGACGCCCTCGCCATAGCCGGCGGTCAGGTGCTCGACGCGCAGCAGTTCAGCCATGCTGCGCCTCGCCCAGGTAGACCTCGCGCACGCGCGGATTCTTCGCGATCTCGTCCGGCGTGCCTTCGGTCAGCACCCTGCCGCCGACCAGCACGGTGATGCGCTCGGCGAAGCGGAACACGAGCTCCATGTCGTGCTCGATGAACAGGATCGTGACGTCCTTCGGCAGCCCTGCGATCACCCCGAACAGCTCCGCGCTCTCGCCCGCCGGAATGCCCGCCGCGGGCTCGTCGAGCAGCAGGACGCGCGGCTTCGTCGCGAGCGCGAGCGCGATCTCGACCAGACGCTGCTTGCCGTAGGGCAGGTTGCGGGTGAGCGTGTTCGCTTCGCCGGACAGCTGCAACATTGCCAGGAGCGAGCCCGCCTCGTCCGCTTCCTCGGCACCCGCGGCCACCGTGCGACGCCAGACGCCCGCCCGCCCCTTGCGCTCGCAGACGGCGAGCACGACCGACTCGAGCACGGTGAGCCCGGGAAACAGCGTGTTGATCTGGAACGTGCGCGTCATTCCGCGCTTGACCCGCAGGTGCTGCGGCAGGACCGTCACGTCCTCGTCGCCCAGGTACACGCGCCCGGCAGTGGCAGGCAGCGCGCCGGTCAGCAGGTTGATGAGCGTCGTCTTGCCCGCGCCGTTCGGTCCGATCAGCGCGTGGCGCACGCCATGCGGGAAGCTGAGCGTCACGTCGCTCGCGGCCTTGAACGCGCCGAAGTGCTTCGACAGGTTCTCGGTGCGGAGCGCCGCGCTCACCGTTCCCGCCCTCCGAAGCGCCCGCGCACGACGTCGATCGCGCCCAGAAGTCCGCCGCGCGCGAACAGCACCACGACGACGAGCAGGAGCCCGAGCCAGAACTGCCAGTAGATCGGGTTCAGGTCCGACAGCCAGTGGTGCGCGAGCATGAAGACCGCGGCGCCGACGATGCCGCCGTACAGCCGGCCCGCGCCGCCCAGCACGAGCATGATCATGAGGTCGGCCGAGCGCGGGAAGCCGAACACGTCGAGGCCCACGAACTGGGTAGTCTGGGTGAGGAGCCCCCCGGCGACGCCCGCCATCGCGGCGCTCACCGTGTAGACCGCGATCAGTCGCCGCGTCACCGGCGCGCCGATGGCCGGCATGCGCTTCCGGTTCTCGCGCACTCCCCGCAGCGACAGGCCGAACGGCGACGCGACGATGCGCCGCGCGACGACGAACAGCAGGAACAGCACGACGACGCTGTAGACGTACGCGGTGCTGCCGGCGAGGTCGAACGAAAACGCGCCCAGGAGCTTGTTCATCGCCACGCCGGACAGGCCATCGGCGCCGCCGGTGATCGACGAGAGCTGGTTCGCGAGTTCGTACATCATGAGGCCGATGCCGAGCGTCACCATCAGTTGCGCGAGGTCGGAACCGCGAACGACGAGGATGCTGGTCGCGAAACCGAAGAGGGCGCCCGCGAGCCCCGCGATCAGCAGGCCCGAGATGGGCTCGCCCCATCCGTGGACCGCGAGGATGCCGGCGACGTAGGCCCCCAGGCCGAAGTACGCCGCGTGCCCCAGCGAGACGATGCCCGCGTAGCCGAGAATGAGGTCCAGCGAGACTGCGAACAGCGCCGTGATCAGGATCTGGCTTCCGAGCACCCGGTGCTGCGGAAAGAGGAAGAACGCCGCGACGAGCGCGAGCCAGAACACGATCTCGGCGGCGCGCCACCGGTCGGTGGGCAGGCGCGGAGCCACGGCGCCGGCGGGGCCTGGCTCGCTCACGAGCGCCGCCCGTAGAGCCCTGCCGGGTACAGGATCATCAGCAGGACCATCAGGAAGTAGATGATGAACGAGCCGACCTGCGGGATGTAGTACTTGCCCGCGACGTCGCAGATGCCGAGGATCATCGCGGCGACCAGCCCGCCCTTGATCGTCCCGGCGCCGCCGATCGCGACGACCAGCAGGAAGTACACGATGTACTTGAACGGGAACGTGGGGTCGAGGCCGAGCACGTCGATGCCGAGGCCGCCACCCAGTCCTGCGAGTCCGGAACCGAGAGCGAAAGTGACGCCGAACACGCGGTTCACGTTGATCCCGAGTCCGGCGGAGGCGACCGCGTTGTCGACCGATGCGCGCACCTGCGCGCCGAAGCGCGTCTTCACGAGCAAGAGGTGCAGCGCGACGGTGATCGCCGCCACGACCGCGATCAGGAACATCCGGTAGGCGCCGAGCCCGATGCCGAAGACCTGCACCTGGCCGCGCAGGAAGTCCGGCAGCCGGACCGGCTGCTGCGACGGACCGAAGAAGTAGGTGGTGGCCGCGATTGCCATGAACACGAGGCCGATCGAGAACATCACCTGGTCGAGCGGCGGCGCCTTGTAGAGCCGCACGTAGAGCGTGCGTTCGAGCACGATGCCGGCGGCCGCGGCGACGACGAACGCGACCGGCAGCGTCGCGAGGAACGGCACGCCGGCCTTCGACATCAGCATCACGCAGGTGTAGCCGCCCAGCATCGCGAACGCGCCGTGCGCGAGGTTGACGAAGTTCATCAGCCCCATCGTCACCGACAGCCCGATGCTGATGACGAACAGCAGGCTGCCGTAGGCGATGCCGTCGAACAGCACGCCGAGAGCGCTGCCGATCACGCTGCGCCTCGGAGGGAGGCCCGCGCAGCGTGTCTCGGGGGGATCACACCCTCGCCCGAAGGGCCGCCCCGAGGGCGAGGGCCCCCTCGGGGGGAGGCACGCGCAGCGTGCCTCGGGGGGAACCCTTCCGCCACCTCACAGGTCTCCCGACGGCTTCACGTTCTCGAATTTGGCGAACTCGATGTTCCACGGCTCGCCGTTCACCATCCTGGTCTCGCGCAGATAGACGTTCTGGATGACGTCGCGGGTGGCCGGGTCGATCATCATCGGTCCGCGCGGGCTCGTCCACTTCATGCCCTTCATCGCCTCGACGAGCTGCTGGCCGTTGCCGTTCGGCTGCTTCTTCACCGCCTCGTAGATCAGGTGCATGCCGTCCCAGCCTCCGACCGAGTGGAAGTTCGGCCGCATGCCGGGGTTGGCCTTGGTCATCGCGGCGACGTAGGCCTTGTTCTCGGGAGAGTCGTGCGCGGCCGAGTAGTGCATCGAGGTGATGACGCCGACGGCCGGCGCACCGATGCTCACCAGGATGTCGTCGTCGACCACGTCGCCCGGGCCGATCATCTTCATGCCTGTCTGCTTCAACCCGCGCTCCTCGAACTGCTTCATGACTGCGAGGCCCTCGCCGGAGGGCACGAACACGAACAGCGCGTCGGCCTTCGAGTCCTTCGCCCGCTGCAGGAACGGCGCGTAGTCGGGGTTGCGCAGCGGCGTGCGCACCGCCTCGATGATCGTGCCACCGGCCGCCTTGAACCGGTTCACGAAGGTCTTCTCCGAATCGTGGCCCGGCGCGTAATCGGTGACCAGCGAGAAGACGCGCTTGATGTTGTTCTGCGCCGCCCACAGCGCGACCGGCGCCGTGTTCTGCGGCAGCGTGAAGCCGGTGCGCACGATGAACGGCGAGCGCTGCGGGATCACTTCGGTCCCCGCCGCCATCACGATCATCGGGACCTTCGCCTCGGTCGCGACCGGCGCAGCGGCGAACGCGAGCGGCGTGAGTCCGAATCCGGCGAGGACCGTGATCCTGTCCTGCACGACCATCTCCTGCGCGATGCGCTTGGTCGTCTCGGGCGCGAGCCCGGTGTCGTCCTTGATGATCAGCTCGACCTTGCGGCCCGCGACGCTGTCGCCGTGGGTCTGCAGGTAGAGCTTGCACGCCGCGGTGATCTGCCGGCCGGTGGATGCGAACGGCCCGGTCATCGGCAGGATCAGGCCGATCTTCAGCGGGTCGGCCGCGTACGCGTAGCGCGGGAACGCGGTTGCGGCGGCGGCGGCGCCAAGGCCCTGCAGGACCTTGCGGCGGGACGGCAGGAATGACGGGTTCATGGAGTTCCTCCTGTTGGGACGCTCGTGGGACGTGTCGATCCGGCAGCTTCTCGCGGCTGCCGTCAGTGCGGAGTGGGATTGCGCAGCGCGGCGCCGTTGACCTCGCGCGCGCTGCGGTTGCCGAGGCGCGGGAACACCCGCCGCGCGTTGCCTTCGAAGATCCTGTGGCGAGCCTCCTCGGACAGCGCCTTGACCTGGTCGACGTAGCGGCGCGTGTCGTCGTAGTGGTGGCCGGTGTCGGGATCGATCCCGCGCACCGCGCCGACCATCTCGGAGGCGAACAGGATGTTGTCGACCGGCACGACCTTGGTCAGAAGCTCGATGCCCGGGTAGTGGTAGACGCAGGTGTCGAAGAAGACGTTGTTCAGCACCAGTTCCTTCAGCGGCGGTCGCTTCAGGTCCTGAGCGAGCCCCTTGTACCGGCCCCAGTGGTAGGGGACCGCGCCGCCGCCGTGCGGGATGATGAACCCGAGCGTCGGGAAGTCGCGGAACAGGTCGGAGGTCAGGAACTGCATGAAGGCCGTCGTATCGGCATTGATGTAGTGCGCGCCGGTCGCGTGGAACACCGGGTTGCACGACGAACTCACGTGCACCATCGCCGGGACGTCGAGTTCCACCATCTTCTCGTAGAGCGGGTACCACCAGCGGTCGGTGAGCGGCGGCTCCTTCCAGTGGCCGCCGGACGGATCGGGGTTCAGGTTGCAGCCGATCATGCCGAGCTCGGTCACGCAGCGCTCGAGCTCGGGAATGCTTCTCTCCGGACGCACGCCCGGCGACTGCGGAAGCTGGCACACGCCGACGAAGTTGTCCGGGTAGAGCTGGCAGACGCGGTGGACGAGGTCGTTGCACAGCCGCGACCAGTCGCGGCTGGTCGCCTCGTTGCCGATGTGGTGCGCCATGAAGCTCGCGCGCGGCGAGAAGATCGTGAGGTCGGTGCCGCGCTCGCGCTGCATCTTGAGTTGGGCGTTCTCGAGGCTCGCGCGGATCTCTGCGTCGGTGATGACGAGCTCGGAGACGCCAGGCGCCTTCGACGGATCGCCGAGCGCGGCGATCTGGCGCTTGCGCCAGGCTTCGAGCCCGGAGGGCGCGGTCGTGTAGTGACCGTGACAGTCGATGATCATCGGGTTCCGCTCGTCGTGGTTCGTCGGGCGACTCGGTCCGATCGCCGGGGCGCCGCTCGCGCGGCGTCCCGGCGCCCGGCGTCACGCCGCCTTGGACAGCGCCGTCTCCTCGTTCTCGAGCACGAGCAGTCCCGCTGCCGTGTTGGAGATCGGGATGTGGTAGTTCGAGTGCACTTTCCTGACCGGACCCGGCATCGCCGCGCGCGCGGCCATCCAGGCCATCACCTCGGTTCCCTGCGCACCCGCCTCCCGCACGATGTCCATCGCCGAGTAGCGGGTCAGCTTGAGCGGATCGTTGACGAGGGCATCCATGCACAGCATGTCGAACGACTTGTTGATGAAGCCGGCACGCTCGCCGTCGAGCTGGTGCGAGAGCCCTCCGGTTCCCATCACGAGCACCCGTGCGTCGCTCTTCCACGAACGGATCGCCCGGCCGACCGACTCGCCGAGCTTGTGGCAGCGCTTCGGCGACGGAAGCGGATGCTGCACGTGGTTGATCGTGATCGGCACCACCCGCACCGGCCATTCGCCGCCTCCGGGCCACAGGAGCGCCAGCGGCAACGAGAGCGCGTGGTCGATCTTCATCTCCTGGCAACTGGTGATGTCGAACTCGTCGGCGACGAGCCCCTCGATGATGTGCCACGAGAGATCGGGTTGCCCCCTGACCGTCTTGAGCGTCGGGATCCCCCACCCCTCGTCGGCGTTCGGGTACTCGGCCGCCGCACCGACCGCGAAGGTCGGGAGCTTGTCGAGGAAGAAGTTGAGGCCGTGGTCCTGGAAGAACACGACGGCGACGTCGGGCTTCACGCGCCCGAGCCACGAGTGCACCGGCGGATAGCCGTCGAAGAACGGCTTCCAGTACGGATCCGCCTGCCGCCCCTTCGCGATCGCCCCGCCGATGGCCGGAACGTGCGATGTCATCACGCTGCCTACGATGGTTGCCATGGCTACCTCCCCGCCTCGACCAGCATCGCCTTGAAGGCATCCTTCGTCATGCCGGTCTGTTGCGCGCCGACGTCCTGGACGTCGAGGCCGAAGATCCCCGCGAACTTCGCGAGGTAGTAGATGTTGCCGCCGGCGTCGAGGAGCTGCTTCACGTTGCGGCTCGCGATCGCGGCCCGCTGCTCGGCCGACAGGCCGAACTTGCGGCAGTAGGCGTCCTCGTCGGCCTTGAACGCCGCGCGGTTGTCCGCCGAGTTGAACGAGTAGCACATCGCGTTGAGCGCGTAGCCCTTCTGCGCCTTGGTGCCGTCGAAGATCGGTGTTCCCGGTATGCCGTAGTCCCTTGGTCCTGCACTCATCGTGACCTCCTTGGGGATCGAATCCTCGCGGTCCCGCCCTCGAAGGGGACGGTCGCCGCGACCGGTCCAGTCTGTCCGCTTCCGCCGCGGCGGGCCTTGCTTCGCGTCAATTTCCGGACGACTCGTGCCCTCATCGCCCCGAGGGTCAAGGCTGCGCCGCCAACTGCCGCTCGAGCCGGTCGAGCGTCCGGTAGCAGGGCAGCACCTGGGCGGCGCTCGCGTTGGGCTCGCGGCCCTCGCGGATCGCCCCGACGAATTCGCGGTCCTGCAGTTCGATGCCGTTCATCGACACGTCGACCTTCGACACGTCGATCCGGTTGTCCTTGCCGTCGACCAGGTCGTCGTAGCGGGCGATGTAGGTGGCCGTGTCCCCGATGTAGCGGAAGAACGTCCCGAGCGGCCCGTCGTTGTTGAACGAGAGCGACAGCGTGCAGATCGCGCCCGACGAGCTCTTGAGCTGGATCGACATGTCCATCGCGATGCCGAGTTCGGGGTGCATCGGTCCCTGGACCGCGTGCGCGGTCACGATCTCGCCGCGCGACTGCCAGGCGAAGAGGTCGACCGTGTGCGCCGCGTGGTGCCACAGCAGGTGGTCGGTCCACGACCTCGGCTGGCCGAGCGCATTGATGTTCCTGCGCCGGAAGAAGTAGGTCTGAGCGTCCATCTGCTGCAGGCGGAACTCGCCGGCGAGGATGCGCCGGCGCACCCACTGGTGACTCGGATTGAACCGCCGCGTGTGCCCGACCATCGCGACCTTGCCGGAAGCCCGTTGCGCCGCCACGACGGCCTCCGCGTCCCGCAGCGAATCCGCGAGCGGGATCTCGACCTGCACGTGCTTGCCGGCCCCGAGGCACGCTATCGCCTGGCCCGCGTGGAGCTGCGTGGGCGTGGCGAGGATCACCGCGTCGACGTCATTCCTTGCGAGGCTCTCGGCGAGGTCGGTCGCGACGTGGCCGATCCCGAACTTCCGCGCGACCTCCCCGGTCGCTTCGCGCGTGCGCCCGACGAGCGACGTCACCTTCACGCCGTCGATCTTCGCGAGCGCTTCGAGGTGCTTGACGCCGAAGGCGCCGGCGCCGGCGAGGCAGATTTGGAGGGACATGGGGGCTGGACGATGGGCGGTGGGAAGGGCGGGCGATGGGCTATGGGCAATGGGCGACGGGAAACGCGCGCCATCCCATCGCCTGTCGCCTCACGGATTTTCCAGAATGATGTGCCCCACCGCCGTGTTCGACGCCGGCACGTGATAGAACCTGTGGACCTCGCGCGCGCGCTCGTCGAGCGCCCCGCGCATGACGAGCCACATGACGAGTTCGATGCCTTCCGATCCCGCCTCGCGCACGTAGTCGACGTGCGGGATCTTCACCAGCGCCTGCGGATCCTTCGTGAGGCCGTCGAGGAAGCGAGCGTCGAACTCCTTGTTGATGAAACCGGCCCGCGGACCCTGCAACTGGTGCGACATTCCGCCCGTGCCCCACACCATCACCTTCAGGTTGTCGTCGAACGACTCGACCGCCTTGCGGATCGCGCGGCCGAGGTTCCAGCAGCGGTTCCCGGTCGGCGGCGGGTACTGGACGACGTTCACCGCGAGCGGGATGACCTTCACCGGCCAGGCCTGCGGCTGCCCGAACAGGAGCGACAACGGCACCGTGAGGCCGTGGTCGACGTCCATGCGGTTGACGATCGTCATGTCGAATTCGTCGAGGATCGCCGACTGCGCGATGTGCCAGGCGAGTTCCGGGTGGCCCTGCACCACCGGCACCGGACGCGGACCCCAGCCCTCGTCGGCGGGCTGGAACGACTCGGCGCAGCCGATCGCGAACGTCGGAATCAGTTCGAGCGAGAACGCGGAGGCGTGGTCGTTGTAGACCAGGATCACGACGTCAGGCCGGTGTTCGGCGATCCAGCGCCGGCCGAATTCGTAGCCGGCGAACACCGGCTTCCAGTACGGTTCCTGCGTCTTGCCGAGGTCGATCGCGGCGCCCACCGCGGGAATGTGCGACGTCGTGAGACCGGCGGTGATCCGTGCCATCGCTACCTCGCCGGGTCGGTCTTGCTGCGGTTGCCCTTCGGCGGCCGGCCGCCGGCAATCATCATCGCCCGGTAGTCCTCCTCCGGCACGCCGGTCATCTTCGACGCGAGGTTCTGGAACGAGAAGCCGTCGGTCGCGCCGATCTTCGCGAGGAAGTAGATGTTGCCGCCCAGCGAGATCATCCGGTTGTAGTCGCGGTCGATCACGGCCTGGCGCTGGGCGTCGGTCATCGGGAAGTGCCGCAGGTATCCGCTCTCGTCCGCCCTGAATGCCTTGCGGTTCTCGTCCTTCATGAGCGACATGCAGAACATGTTGAGGTGGTAGCCCAGCCGCGACTGCGTCGCGTCGAACACCGTGGTGCCGGGAATGTCCCTGAACGCCTCGTTGTAGGTGTTCACGCTCTCAGTCCTTCCAGTAGAGCCGCATCGGGTTGTCGACCAGGAGGCGCCGCTGCGCCTCCGGTGTCGTCGCGATGCGCGGGACGAAATCGACGAGCTCGCCGTCGTCGGGCATGTGCGACCTCATGTTCGGGTGCGGCCAGTCGGTGCCCCACAGCACGCGGTCGGGAAAGGCCTCGACCAGGTGCTTCGCGAACGGCACGACGTCGCCGTACCCGGGCGGGCCGGCGAGCGACAGGCGCTCGGGGCAGCTCACCTTGGACCACACGTTCGGGTGCTCGCGCATGAGCTTCACGAAACGCGCGAACTCCGGCCCGTCCACCGGCTGGTTCACGTCGGGCCGGCCCATGTGGTCGACGACGACCGTGGTCGGCAGCGCGGTGAAGAAATCCCACAATTCCGGCAGGTCCTTCGCCTCGAAGTAGACGACGACGTGCCAGCCCAGCGGCGCGATCCGGTTCGCGATTTCGACGAGAACCTCGCGCGGCGTGAAGTCGACCAGCCGGCGCACGAAGTTGAAGCGCGTGCCGCGGACTCCGGCCGCGTGCATGGCCTCCAGTTCCGCGTCGCTGACCGTGCGCGCGACCGAAGCGACGCCGCGCGCCCGGTCGCCCGAGTGCACCAGTGCGTCGACCAGCGCGCGGTTGTCGTTGCCGTGGCAGGTCGCCTGCACGATCACGTTGCGTTCGAAGCCCAGGAAGTCGCGCAGCGCGAAGAGCTTCTCCTTCGGCGCGTCGCAGGGCGTGTACTTGCGCTCCGGCGCGTAGGGAAACACCGCCGCGGGCCCGAACACGTGGCAGTGCGCGTCGACCGCGCCCGGCGGCGGCCGGAAGCGCGGCTTCGCGGGATTCGGGTGGAACGGGATCCAGTCGGCGTCCATCGGCGGAACCGGAATCAATCGACGTACTTGAGACCGGCCTTCGCCAGCGGCTCGCGCATGCCGTAGAGGTCGAGGCCGAGTTCGCCCGCGGCGAGCCGCGCGCGCTTCGCCTCCTCGTTCTTCTCGCGCGCCTCGGCGGCGTCCGCGACCGCGACTGCCCGCTCGCGCGGCACCACGACGACGCCGTCGTCGTCCGCGACGACGACGTCGCCCGGATTCACCAGCATGCCCGCGCACACGACCGGGACGTTCACCGAGCCGACGGTCGCCTTCACCGTCCCCTTCGCGTGGATCGCTTTCGACCACACCGGGAACTTCATCTCGTGCAGCACGCGCGCGTCGCGCACGCCGGCGTCGATCACCAGCGCCCGGCACCCGCGCGCGCGGTACGAGGTCGCCAGCAGGTCGCCGAACATGCCGTCGTCGTTGTCGGTCGTCACCGCGACCACGCACACGTCGCCTGGCCGCAGCATCTCGGCCGCGACGTGCAGCATCCAGTTGTCCCCGGGCTGCGCGAGCACGGTGACCGCGGTCCCGGCGACGGCGGCTCCGGGCCACACGGGGCGCAGCGTCGGCTTCAGGAGCCCGGTCCGGCCCTGCGCTTCGTGGACCGTGGCCACGCCCGCCCTCGCAAGCCGGTCGACCGCGCCGGCATCGGCTCGCGCGATGTTGCGGACCGCCACGCCGAGCTTGCCGAATTCGCCCATGCCTGCCTCCGAGGTGTCCCGCCTGTCGGCCGGTCGTTCGCCGGTCTCCGTCGTACCCGCCGCCGGGCGGTGCCGCGCGCCCCGGGGTTCGACGCCAGTGTGCATCGGCGGCCGCGGGTTGGACAGCGCTATGGCCGCACTAGCAGCTATGCCGATCCGGCATCGCTCTTCGGCGCGCCGGACGAACCGTCACGCCGGCTCCATGCCGTGGCGCCGCTTGGCCTCGTCCCCCTCGGGCGAGGCCAGGAACGCGATGAGCGCCCGCGTCTCGTCGTGCCGGACCGAGACGGCCGCGAGCGCTCCGGAGAACGTCGTCACGATCGCGACCGATTCCGGCAGCGGTCCGAGGACGTCGATGCCCGCGGCGTGCAGCAGTTCGGAGAGTTGCTGGAACCCGAGGTCGGCCTCGCCGCGGGCGACGAGCGCGGCGACCGGAACCCCGGGCGGCGCCTGGACGAGCTTCGGCCCCTTGCCCTCGGCCATGCCCCAGCGGGCGAACAGCTTCGTCAGGTGGACACCGCTCGGCCCGGTCGACACCGCGACACTCGCCGACGACAGGACCGCCTGCCGCAGCGCATCCTCGGTCCGGATGTCGGGACGACGCGATCCGGAGCGGACCGCCACCGCCACGCCGGAGCGGACGAGATCGACGCGGCTCCCTGCGGCAAGGTGACCCTCGCCGGTCAGCGCATCGATGGCGTCCGACGCGAGGACCACGGCGTCGAAGGCTTCGCCCGCACGCACGCGCTTCGCGGCATCGACGCCACCGACCGACACGAGCGACGCGGCCGGTGGCGACCGCATCGCGTAAGCCGCGACGAGTTCGGCCAGCACCTCGCGGGTGGCCATCGACGAGACGATCCTGAGCGGGACATTCATGGCGGGAACGCCTCTGCGCGGGCGAGGCCCGAGTCTGCGCCCGGATCCGGCCACCGGCCATCCCGCTTGCTAGACTAGCAGCTATGCCGTAGCGGCATGAACGCATGGACTTGAGGCAACTCGAGTATTTCGTCGCCGTCGTCGATCTGGGCGGCTTCACGCGGGCTTCGCGCCTGCTCGGCATCGCGCAACCTGCGATCAGCCGCCAGGTTCGCGCGCTCGAAGTCGAACTGCGCCAGAACCTCCTGCTGCGCAACGGCCGCGGCGCGCTGCCGACCGAGGCGGGCAAGCGCCTGCTGGTGCACGCGCGAAGCATCCTGCAGCAGGTCGAACGCGCGCGGCGGGAGGTCGACGAAGCCAAGGGCACCCCGGTGGGGCCGGTCGTGCTCGGACTGCCGCCCACGCTCGCGCTCGCGCACACCGCCGCGATCGTGCGCGAGTTCCGGCGCCGCCACCCGAAGGCGACCATCAGCATCGTCGAGGGCCTGTCGGTCAGCATCAGCGAGTGGGTGGTCGTCGGCCGGGTCGACGTCGGCGTGCTCTACAACCCCGCCCCTTCGCCTGCCATCGAACTGAAGCCGCTGATCGAGGAGCCCCTGTGCCTCGTGAGCCGGCGGACCGCGCGGCGCAGCGCCGCGACGGTCCGGCTGCGGGATCTGCCGGATTACCCGCTCATCATTCCGAGCCGCCCGAACTCGATCCGCGCGCTGGTCGAAGCCCGGCTGGCGGCGCTCGGTGCGCGTCCGCAGGTCGCGCTCGAAGTCGACGCGATCGGCGCCATCCTCGAACTCGTCGCCGAAGGCCAGGGCCACGCGGTGCTGTCGCGCCGGGCGGTCAACGCCGCGGAAGTGTCGCGCAGGCTCGTCGCGAGGCCGATCGTGCGCCCGCCGCTCACGAGCGCGCTCGCCATCGCCGTTTCCGCGCAGCGACCGTCGACGCCGGTGCAGGAAGCCGCGGTTGCGCTCGTCACCGAAGTCGTCTCGCGTTCCGCTCCGTAGCGAAATCCCGTGCACGACGTCGCGCCATACAACACAGCGGGCCGCAGGATCGTCTTCGCGCGCCGATGGACGGGGATGGGCGACTGCCTCGTTTCCCTCCTTGCCGCGCACCGGTGCGCAACGGCGACCGGCCGCTCTCTCGTAGTCGACTGGCGATCGACCGCGTACGCCCCGATGGACAACCTGTTCCGGCTCGCCTTTTCCGCACCACCGCTCTGGGAGGGCATCGAGACCGAGGCCGTCGACGCCGACCGTGGCTTCGAGATCGCGGGTCCGACCTGGCCTGCGGGCTGGACCAGCGCGGCTCTTCGCAATGCCCACGCGGCCCAAGCACTTCCGGCCCTCCGGGGCGGGGGAATTGCACCTCGGCGAATGCGGGGGCTGGTTCGACGCGCTGGTCGAGATGCTGCTCCTGGGCGAGGTCGACTGCCTCGAGCGGTTCCCGCCCCGGAGCTACTTCTCGTTCTGGGGGTCGGCGATGTCGGGCCGCCGCGCGCGCGAGCCGGGGAACCTTGCGCGCCCGATACCCTCCAACGAGACGACGGGCCAGCGCGGCGGCTAGA
>JADLBN010000076.1 GCA_020847675.1 Burkholderiales bacterium
AGGCCTTCCCTCCGCGCCTCCCATATCGCCGATTGCTCCGCCGCCGTGAACCTACGACTTTGTCCCATTGAACACCTCCCTTCTCCATTGAACCAGAAGGTGTTGCAATGACGGGGTTACACCGCCCAGACTCGACTTTCCGGCTTGCAGGAGGGAGACATCGCTCGACGTGAGCGGAAAGTCGAGTCTGACCCTACTTTCGCGGCCGCTCGCGCTCGTCGGCATCGACCGCCACCGGATCACTCGCCGGAAAGGTCTGGGCGAGCGCGTCGTCGAGTTCGCTGTCGACCTTCCGCGCATCGCGCGGAACGCGCCGCGGCGGCGGCAACGGCCGGTCGCCGCCGGGCAAACGCCTGCGCCGCTTCGCCGTCCGCGTCATCGCGTCCCGCCGACGGTCATCTCCTCGATGCGCAGCGTCGGCTGACCGACGCCCACCGGCACGCTCTGTCCGTCCTTGCCGCAGGTTCCGACGCCGGTGTCGAGGCGCAGGTCGTTGCCGACCATCGTGACACGGGTGAGCGCGTCGGGTCCGTTGCCGATCAGCGTCGCGCCCTTCACCGGATGGGTGAGCTTGCCGTTCTCGACCAGCCAGGCCTCCGACGCCGAGAACACGAACTTGCCGCTGGTGATGTCCACCTGCCCGCCGCCGAAGTTCGCCGCGTAGAGGCCGCGGTCGACTGAAGCGAGGATCTCGGCCGGATCGCGGTCGCCGGCCAGCATGATCGTGTTGGTCATGCGCGGCATCGGCAGGTGGGCGAACGACTCGCGGCGCCCGTTGCCGGTCGGCGCGGCGTCCATCAGGCGGGCGTTCAGCCGGTCCTGCATGTAGCCGGTGAGGATGCCGTCTTCGATCAGCACGGTCCGCCGCGTCGCCTGGCCTTCGTCGTCGACGTTGAGCGACCCGCGCCTCTCGTCGAGCGTCCCGTCGTCGACCACGGTGACCCCCTTCGCGGCGACCCGCTCGCCGACGCGGCCGGAGAACGCGCTCGTGCCCTTGCGGTTGAAGTCGCCTTCGAGGCCGTGGCCGATCGCCTCGTGCAGCAGGATGCCTGGCCAGCCGGGTCCCAGCACGACGGTCATCGGACCCGCCGGAGCGTCCTTCGCCGACAGATTGAGAATGGCTTGGTCGACGGCGAGCCGCGCATAGTCGGCGAGCAGCACGTCGTCGAAGCAGGCGTAGCCGAAGCGCCCGCCGCCCCCCGAGTGCCCCTGCTCGCGCCGCCCGTTCTCCTCGACGATCACGGTGATCGAGACGCGCACCAGCGGGCGCACGTCGGCAACCATCTGCCCATCGCTGCGCACGATGAGCACCGTCTCCTGCTCGCCGGCAAGCGAGGCCATCACCTGGACCACGCGCGGGTCGCGCGCGCGGGCCATCCGCTCCAGCCGTTCGAGGAGCGCGACCTTCGCCGCCTCGTCGAGCGTGCCCACCGGATCGACGCCGGAGTAGAGCTTGCGGGCAGCGCCTCGCGCGCCGACCGGCGCCGACGCGCTCTGTCCCTGCCGCCCGATCGCACGCACGGCGGAGGCGGCCTCGTCGAGCGCGGCGCCCGAGATGTCGTCGGAGTAGGCGTAGGCCTGGCGCTCGCCCGACACCGCGCGCACGCCGACCCCGCGGTCGATCGAGAAGCTCCCCGACTTGACGATGCCTTCCTCGAGGCTCCAGCTCTCGAAGCGCGAGTGCTGGAAGTAGAGATCGGCGAAGTCGACGTCGTGCCGGTGGATCGCGCCCAGCACCTGCGTGAGCCGTGCCGGCGTGAGGCCCGAAGGAGCGAGCAGCAGCGCACTCGCCTCGGCCAGCAGCGCTTCGGCGACTGGGGGGACGGAGAGGTCGGTCATGTTCAGGTATCAGGTATCAGGGATCAGGGATCAGCAAGCCTGAGCATCATGCGACAACGGGATCGCGGGGAAACCGGTTGCAAGCGGATTCCCGGCAGGCTTCTGCGAGGTGCACCCGTTGCAAGCGCGGGCCCACGCGCTAGGATACGCCCCCGAGCGGAGGATCCCGCCGACGGCGCAACGCGGCGATCAGCCGGCGGCGCCCTGCCCGAGGTAGGTCGCGGCGACCTTGGGGTTCGCTGCGAGGTCGCTGCTGCGGCCTGACAGGACGAGTTCCCCGGTCTCCAGCACGTAGCCGTCGTCGGATACCTGCAGCGCCGCGCGCGCGTTCTGCTCGACCAGCAGGATCGACACCCCTGCCTCGCGCAGCGCGACGACGATGCTGAAGATCTCGCGCACCACGAGCGGGGCGAGGCCGAGCGAAGGCTCGTCCAGCATCAGGAGCTTGGGGCGGCCCATCAGCGCGCGACCGAGCGCGAGCATCTGGCGTTCGCCGCCGGACAGCGTGCCGGCGAGTTGCGCGCGCCGCTCGAGCAGGCGCGGGAAGCGGTGGTACACCTCGTCGAGCGCGCGCTTCGTCGCCGCCTCGCCCTCCCGCCGCCGCGCGAACGCGCCGAGCGCGAGGTTGTCCGCGACGCTCATCGACGCGAACAGTTCGCGCTTCTCCGGCACGAGAACGAGTCCCCTCGCCACGCGGTCCTCGACCGACAGGCCGAAGAGCGACTCGCCGCGGTAGCTCACCTCGCCCTGCGCGGGCAGGAGGCCCATCACCGCGCCGAGCAGCGTCGTCTTGCCGGCGCCGTTCGGTCCGATGACCGTGACGATGCTGCCCTCGTCGGCGCGCAGCGAGACGTTGTGGACCGCCTCGACCTTGCCGTAGCGCACCGACAGCGAGCGCACCTCGAGCAGCGGGGATCCGGACGCTGCCGTCATACGCCGCCCAGGTAGGCTTCGCGCACCGCCGGGTTGCGCTGGATCTCGGCGGGGAGCCCCTCCGCGAGCTTCTCGCCGAAGTCCATCACGACGAGCCGGTCGGCGAGCCCCATCACGAAGTCCATGTCGTGCTCGACCAGGAGGATCGTCATCCCCTCGCCCTTGAGCGTGCGCAGCAGCGTCGCGAGCGAGCGCTTCTCGAGGTAGCGCAGGCCCGCCGCCGGCTCGTCGAGCAGGAGCAGCGTCGGGTCGCTCGCGAGCGCGCGCGCGATCTCGACGATGCGCTGCTGCCCGAGGGCGAGGCTGCCGGCCGCGTCGAACGTGTGCGCGTCGAGTCCGCAGCGCGCGATCTGGCGCGCGGCCTCCGCGCGCGTGCTCGCCTCCTCCTGCCGGTCGAGCCGCAGCGCCGCCCGGCCGACGCCCGCGCGCCCGCGCAGGTAGGCGCCGAGCGCCACATTGTCGAGCACGCTCATCGCCGGGATGAGCTTCACGTGCTGGAACGTGCGCCCGATGCCCCGCCGCGCGATCTCGTGCGGCGGACGGCTGCCGATCGAAGCGCCGCGGAACCGGATGTCGCCCGAGGTGAGCGCGAGAGCGCCCGAGATGAGCGCGAAGGTGGTGCTCTTGCCTGCGCCGTTGGGGCCGATCAGGCCGACGATCTCGCCCGCCTCGATGCGGAACGAGAGATCGTTCACCGCCACCAGCCCGCCGAACGTCTTGCGCGCGGCGTTCACTTCGAGGAGCGGACCCGAAGCCGCCCCGCGGTCGCGCGGCGCGAGCGGCGCGGCGTCGCGCACCGGCGCGGGCGGCGCCTTCGGGAGCAGCCGCTCGATCCACGGCCAGACGCCGTCGCGGGCCCGCTGCAGGAGCACGATCAGCAGCACGCCGAACACCACCATCTCGAAGTTGCCGGTGCGCCCGAGGAGTTGGGGCAGCACGTCCTGAAGCACCTGCTTCAGCACCGTGATGAGCGCCGCGCCGACCACCGCGCCCCACACGCTGCCGGCGCCGCCCACCACCGCCATGAACAGGTACTCGATGCCGGCGATGATCGAGAACGGCGTCGGATTCACGAAGCGCTGCAGGTGCACGTAGAGCCACCCCGAGACCGCCGCCAGCAGCGCCGCGTAGATGAACACGACGATCTTCAGGCGCGCGCCGTCCACGCCGAACGCCTCGGCCATCTCGTAGCCGCCGCGCAGCGACCGGATCGCGCGGCCGGGCCGGGAATCGAGCAGGTTGTTGGTGGCCCACAGCGACGCGAGCGTCGTGCCCCAGATCAGGTACCAGATCGAGCGCTCGCTCTTCAGTTCGAGGCCTCCGATCGCAATGGCCGGGATGCCGGTCATGCCGGTGTGGCCGCCCAGGAACTCGAGGTTGCCGAACAGGAAGTAGAGGCTGATGCCCCAGGCGATCGTCGCGAGCGGCAGGTAGTGGCCGCGCATGCGCAGCGTGATGAATCCGAGCGCGAGCGCAACGAGCGCGGTGAACGCGAGGCCGGCCGCGAGCGCGACCCAGGGCGACGAGCCGTAGCTCGTCGTGAGCCAGGCCGACGCGTACGCGCCGAGGCCCACGAAGGCCGCCTGGCCGAACGACGTCTGGCCCGCCACGCCGGTGAGCAGCACGAGGCCGAGCGCGGCGATGCTGTAGAGGCCTATGTAGTTGCCGAGCGTGACCCAGAAGGGCGGCGCGAACATCGGCGCCCCGGCCACCAGGGCGAGGAACACGACGACAGCCGCCGCTGACCAGGTCAGGCGCATCGGGATCCGCCGCGGCAGCTACTCGTCGTCGTCATGATGCTGCGAGGTGAGGCTGCGCCACAGGAGCACCGGGATGATCAGCGTGAACACGATCACCTCCTTGAACGCGCTCGCCCAGAACGAGGAGAACGACTCCAGCAGCCCGACCAGGAGCGACCCCGCGGCAGCGAGCGGGTAGCTCGACAGTCCGCCGATGATCGCACCGACGAAACCCTTGAGCGACACCAGGAAGCCGGAGTCGTAATAGACCGTCGTGATCGGGCCGATCAGCACGCCACAGAACGCGCACACCAGCGCGGCGAGCGTGAACGTCAGCATTCCGGCGAACGCCGGCGAGATGCCGGCGAGCCTCGCCCCGACGCGGTTCACGGCCGTCGCGCGAAGGGCGCGGCCGTACAGCGTCCGGTTGAAGAACAGCGCCAGCACGAAGATGAGCGCGACGCTGGTCGCAACGACCAGCAGGCTCTGCCCGCTCACCAGCACCCCGCCCCAGTCGAAGGTCGCCGAGGTGAACGGGGGCGTGCGCGAACCTTCGGCGCCGAAGTACCACAGCCCGAGTCCGAGCATCGCGAAGTGCAGCGCGACCGACACGATCAGGAGCACCAGCACGGAGGCCTCGGCGATCGGCTGGTAGACGATCCGGTAGCTGAGCGGCCCCAGCGCCGTGACCGCGACGAGCGTCAGCAGGATCTGCACGACGAACGGGGGAGCGAGCGGCGCCGCCCACTTCAGCACGCCCGCGATCGCGAGCGGGGCGCCGGTCCACGCCGCGAGGCGCAGCGGGAGGCGCTTCCACTCCCTCTGCCGGAACGCGCTAAGCACCTCGAGGAGGCCCGCAACCACCGCCATCGCCACCAGGAGCCCTGCGATGCCCGACGCCTTGCCGAGCTGCAGGCCCGCCAGCGTGAGCGTCGAGAACGCGACGAACTCTCCCGAAGGCACCCAGATGACGCGCGTGACCGCGAACACCAGCACGAGCGACAGCGCGAGCAGCGCGTAGACCGCACCGTTGGTGATGCCGTCCTGCGCGAGCAGCGCTGCGATCGAGAAGTCCATCGAACGGGAGCCGGACAAGCGACGGGCCGGCGGGGGCAGCCCCGCCGGCCCGTCAGGGTGTCATCGGCTCACTTCAGCAGGACCCACTTGCCGTTTTCGATCTTCACCATCACGCGGGCGCGGTTGTCGAGTCCGTTGTGGTCGTGGGGGGTCATCACGAAGACTCCGTGGGTGGCGACCACGTCCGCCTTCTCGAGCGCGTCGCGCAGGGCCGCGCGGAACGCCTTGGTGCCCGGCTGCGCCTTCTTGAGCGCCTCGGGGATCGCGGCGGCGACGAGCATCGTGGCGTCGTACGCGTGCCCCCCGAAGGTCGAGCGCGGGCCGAACTTCTTCTCGTAGGCGGTGATGTAGCCGGCGGCGACCTTCTTGATCGGGTTGCTGTCGGGCAACTGCTCCCAGACGAGCATCGGACCGACCGGCAGTAGCGTGCCGTTGCCGTCCGCGCCGACCACGCGCAGGAAGTCGGGGTTCGCGACGCCGTGCGTCTGGTAGATCTTGCCCTTGTAACCGCGCGCCGCGAGTTCCTTCTGCGGCGTCGCGCCCGGCGTGCCCGAGGCGCCGATCAGGATTGCATCGGGCTTCGCGGCGACGAGCTTCAGCACCTGGCCGGTCACCGAGGTGTCGGCGCGGTTGTACTTCTCCTCGGCGACCACCTTGATGCCCGCCGTCTGCGCGGAGCGCTTGAGTTCGGCGAGCCAGCCCTCGCCGTACGCGTCGGCGAAACCGATGTAGCCCACGGTCTTGACACCCGACGCCTTCATGTTGACTGCGATCGCGTCCGCCATCAGCGCGTCGGACTGCGGCGTCTTGAAGATCCAGCGGGTCTTCGGGTTCGCCGGATCGACGATCTTCGCGCCGGCCGCCATCGAGATCATCGGCGTCTCGCTCTCGACCGCGGCGTCGATCATCGCGAGCGAGTTGGGCGTGGTGGTCGAACCGACCAGCACGTCGACCTTGTCCTCGCTGATCAGCTTCTTGGCGTTCTGCACCGCCTTGGTCGTGTCGGAGGCGTCGTCCAGCACGATCCAGTTGATCTTCTGGCCGGCGATCGTCGTCGGCAGGAGTTCGATGGTGTTCTTCTCGGGAATGCCGAGCGACGCGGCTGGGCCGGTCGCGGACAGCGTCACGCCGACGTTGATGTCCGCGAGCGCGACCGGAGCGACGGTCAGCGTGAAGGTGGCGGCGAGCGCCGTCGCGAGCTTGCGTGGGGCCATGGATCTCCTCCAGATGTCGTGAGCGGCCGGCCGGGCACCGCACGGCGCGATGGCCGCGAGCCTGCCGGGATCGTCGTTCTCGTCCGTTCGGGACCCCTCGCGGCGCCCCTCGTCGCATGCGACGTACCGACCGGATTCTGGCACAGGGCGGGGGCCGCCGGTCAATGCACGCTCTTGATCGCGATCAGTTTTCCCCAAGGAGCGCCGCCTTGCCGGCGGAACCGTTCACCGCGGCGCGCACATCGCCACCGCATCGGGGCCGTAGCCCTCGGCGACGCCGCCCAGGGCAACCATCCGGTCGCGCTCGGCCTTCGACGTAGTGTAGCGGTGATTGGTGTCGGGACGACGGTTCCACACCCGGTACACAGGTCCAGTCGACGGACCGGGGCAAGCTCCGGTAACGTGATCCGGGCTCGCGAGGTACATCGCAGCCGGGTTCTCGAGCTCGAACCACGGAAACGCGGTCCGGGCGATCTCGCACTCCACCGGATCAGCCGCGAAGAAGTGCGAAGCACCGTGCGGCGGAGGCAGCCAGAATCGACAGATCGGCAGCGCGCCGCCGGTGGCGCGCGGCCAGGCCCGGAACGACGCCCCGGTCCGCGTCCAGCCGGAGAACACGCCCGCGTCGAGGCCCGCGATCTCGGCCGGATCGGCGGTGATGAAGTAGTGGTCGAGCGCTGCGTGGTAGAACTCGACCACCGCAACGGTGCCGGGCGGCTCCGCCGAGCCAAGGCGGTGGATCGCTCCGCTCCCGTAGTCCGCGAGGTAGATCTCCCCCGCCTCGTCGCGACCGAAGGTGCTCACCTGGAAACCCGTCGTCCCGAGGGACCGGCGCGTGTAGCCCGTTGCGCTCGAGCCGATCGCGGCCCAGACCTTGCCGTTGCAGAAGTCCGCGAACAGGTAGGAACCCCGGGTTTCCGGGAGCGCCGTGCCGAGGTTGACCTCGCCACCGGTGATCGAACAGCCCTCGTCGTGCGAGTACTGGAGCACCGGGGACGTGTACGACGCCGAGCCGCAGGGCGCCCCGCCCCCCAGGCCGGTGCATCGGTTTCCCTCGAGGACCCGCCAGCCGAAGTTCGGAGGCGGTGCGCCTGCCGGCACGAAGTCCACCTCCTCCCACTGTTCCTGGCCGACGTCGGCAATCCACAGGTCGCCGTTGCGAGGGTCGAACGCATACCGCCAGGGATTGCGCAGTCCCATCGCCCAGATCTCGGGCCGTCCGAGCGCGCCGTCCGCGAACGGGTTGCCCGGAGGGATCGCGTAGGGGAACGCGCTGTCGACGTCGATGCGCAGCATCTTGCCGAGGAGCGAGTTCGGATCCTGCGCCCGGTTCTGCGGATCGTTGCCGCTGCCGCCGTCGCCCATTCCGATGGTGAGCAGGCCATCCGGGCCGAAGCGCAGTGCGCCGCCGTTGTGGTTCGCGTAGGGTTGGGGGACGGTCAGCAGGATCGCGGCCGAGGCCGGGTCGGCAGCGTCCGGCGTCTCCGGCGGGACGCGGTAGCGCGCGATCACCGTGGCGCCGTCGCCCTTGCGCGTGTAGTTGACGTAGACGAAGCGCGTCGTGGCGAAGCGCGGGTGGAACGCGAGGCCGAGGAGCCCGCGCTCGTCGCCGCTGGCGATGAGCGTGCGGACGTCGAGAAACGCGCCTGCCTGCAGCACGCCGTCCCGCAGGAACCGGACAGTCCCGTCCCGCTGCGCGATGAACAGTCGTCCGCTTCCGTCGCCGGCGTTGACGATGTCGGTCGGCCGCGAAAGACCGGTCGCCACGCTCGCGAGCGGAAGCGTCTGCGCGGGCGCGGTGTCGATCGCGAGCACCGCGAAGAGGAGGAACATCGGGAGGGTTCGTTGCATCGTCGTCTCCTTCGGCGTCCGTCCCCCCGGCCGGACGCCGCGGCAAGGCTCGTCAGCGCTTGAGCGCGTCGCGGATCTCCCGCAGCAGCACGACGTCTTCGGGTGGCGCCGCCGGCGCGGGCGGCGGCGCCTCGCGGCGCATGCGGTTGATCGAGCGGACCATCAGGAAGATGATGAACGCCAGGATCGCGAAGTTGATGGCCACGGTGACGAAGTTGCCGTAGGCGAACAGCGGCACGCCGGCCTTGGTGAGCGCTTCATAGGTCATCGGGCCCGAATAGCCCGAGGGCGGGTCGCGCAGCAGCACGAACCAGTTCGAGAAATCGAGTCCGCCGAAGATGCGGCTCACCACCGGCATGATGATGTCCTTGACCAGCGAATCGACGATCTTGCCGAACGCGCCGCCGATGATCACGCCGACCGCGAGGTCGACGACGCTGCCCTTGAGCGCGAACTCGCGAAATTCCTTGGCGAACGACATGGGGACTCCGTGTTGACTCAGACCGCGGACTCGCCGGACTCGCCGGTGCGGATGCGGATCACCTGCTCGACCGCGGTGACGAAGATCTTGCCGTCCCCGATCTTGCCGGTGCGCGCGGCACGGACGATCGCCTCGATCGCCTGCTCGACCAGCGCGTCCTGAAGGATGACTTCGACCTTGACCTTGGGGAGGAAGTCGACGACGTACTCGGCGCCGCGGTAGAGCTCGGTGTGGCCCTTTTGCCGGCCGAACCCCTTGACCTCGGTCACCGTGAGGCCGGTGACGCCGATCTCCGAGAGCGCCTCGCGCACCTCGTCGAGCTTGAACGGCTTCACCACCGCTTCGATCTTCTTCATGGACATCCCGTCGTCGCTGCCCGCCGCCAAGCTTACACGACCCCGCGCCGGCGCCGCTACCGGGCCGAACCCGGCGCCCGCGCCCACTCGCGCCACGCCGAGGTGATCGGATAGCGCCAGTCCTTGCCGAAGCCGCGCGGCGTGATCCGGATGCCGACCGCCGACTGGCGCCGCTTGTACTCGCTCAGCGTGATCAGTCTGACGACCCGCGCGACGGCCTCCGCGGGCAGGCCGCGCGCCACGATCTCGGCCGGACTCGCGTTCTCCTCCACGTAGGCCTCGAGGATCGCGTCGAGCACGTCGTACGGAGGGAGCGAGTCCTGGTCCGTCTGGTTGTCGCGCAGTTCCGCGGAGGGCGCGCGAGTCAGGATCCGCTCGGGAATGACGCGGCCCAGCTCGTTGCGGTGGCGCGCGAGCCGGTAGACGAGCGTCTTCGCGATGTCCTTCAGCACGGCGAATCCGCCGGCCATGTCGCCGTAGAGCGTCGCGTAGCCCACCGCCATCTCGCTCTTGTTGCCGGTGGTCAGCACGATCGCGCCGGTCTTGTTCGACAGCGCCATCATGATCGTGCCGCGGATGCGCGCCTGGATGTTCTCCTCGGTCGCGTCGCTCGCCAGTCCGCGAAACTGCGGCTCGAGCGCGTCGAGGAACGCGCCGAAAGGCCCCTCGATCGGGATCTCGTCGTAGCGGATCCCGAGCAGGCCCGCCATCTCGCGCGAGTCCTCGAGGCTCATCGGCGAGGTGTAGCGCGACGGGAGCATCACCGCACGCACCTTGTCGCGGCCGAGCGCGTCGACCGCGATGGCGAGCGTCAGCGCCGAGTCGACGCCGCCCGAGAGGCCGAGCAGCACGCCCGGAAAGCCGTTCTTGCCGACATAGTCGCGCACCCCCATCACCAGCGCCTGCCAGACGTGCGCTTCGAGCCGCCCGTCGAGCGCGCCGCGCACCGGGCGAGGCACGCCGCCTTCGAACGCGGCGAGCGCCACCGTCTCGTGCCACGCCGGCAACTGCTGCGACAGCGTCCCGTCCGCGGCGACCACCATCGACGCGCCGTCGAACACGAGTTCGTCCTGCCCGCCGACGCGGTTCACGTAGACGACCGGGACCCCGTTCTCCCGCGCGCGCGCGGAAACCGCCGCGAGGCGCGCGGCCTGCTGCTTCGTGTGGTAGGGCGAACCGTTGGGCACGACGATCACGCCGGCGCCCGCGGCCCGAGCCTGGGCGGCGGGCTCCGGGAACCACGCGTCCTCGCAGACGACGAGACCGCAGCGCAGTCCTTCGACATCGACCACGCAGGGAGCGTCGCCGGGCGAGAAGTAGCGCTGCTCGTCGAACACCGTGTAGTTCGGCAGCTTCTGCTTGCGGTAGACCGCCTCGACCTGCCCGTTGCGGATGAACGCGAGCGCGTTGTGGCGCCTGCCGTCCCGGTGTTCGGGGAATCCCACCACGACCGCGGTGTCGCGCACCGCGGAGGCCAGCGCCGCGAGTTCGGCCGCGGACGCGTCGAGGAACGCCGGGCGCAGCAACAGGTCTTCGGGCGGATAGCCGCACAGCGAAAGCTCGGGCGTCACCACCAGCGCCGCGCCGCCACCGGCGGCCTCGCGCGCCGCCTCGAGGATGCGCCGGGCGTTGCCCGCCAGATCGCCGACGACCTGATTGAGCTGCGCCAGCGCGACGTGCATGCATCGATGGTAGCAGACGGGCGCCTCCGGTCCGTGAGACGTCCCGCGGATCGGCCGCCTGCCTCCGGTCCGCACCTGCCCTGGGCCGTGAGATGACCCACGGACCGGAGGTTGGCCGGGAATGGGGACCGAGGTTGTGGCGCGCCCCTGCCACAGCGACAATGTTCGTACGCATGCGCGCTCCAGACACCCGCCCGGTCGCGCCGCCTTCAGGCGCAGCAGCGGTCGTGCGCGACGACGTTCCGCTCGCGTCGATCGCCGCGGGCGCCTGGGACGCGATCGCCGGCGGTCAGCCGTTCCTGCGCCACGCGTTCCTCTCCGCCCTGCACGATTCCGGGTGCGCGAGTCCGGCGACCGGGTGGACGCCCTCCTTCCTGACGGCGTGGCGTGGTGGCGCGCTCGAAGGTGCGATCCCGCTCTACGCGAAGGCGCACTCGCGCGGCGAGTACGTGTTCGACTGGAGCTGGGCAGCGGCCTACCGTCGCTACGGTCACCGGTACTACCCGAAGCTCGTCGCCGCGGTCCCCTTCACGCCGGTCAGCGGCCCCAGGATCCTCGCCACCGACGCCGCGGTGCGGCGGGCGCTCGTGGACGCGGCACTCGCCCGCGTGGCCGATGGCAGCCACTCGTCGCTGCACGTCCTCTTCACCGCGGGCGGCGAGGCGGACGAACTCGACCGCCGCGGACTCGTCCCGCGACGCGGCGTGCAGTTCCACTGGAGGAACGCCGGCTGGGGCGATTTCGACGAGTTCCTCGGCTCGTTCTCGCACGACAAGCGCAAGAAGGTGCGGCAGGACCGCCGCCGGCTCGCCGCGCAAGGGGTCGGCTTCGAGCGCAGACCCGGGAGCACGCTCACGAGCGGCGACTGGGCCTTCTTCGTGCGCTGCTACGAAACGACCTACCGCGCGCACGACGCCGTGCCCTATCTCACGCGCGACTGCTTCGAGCGCATCGGCGCCGCACTGGGCGACGACATCGTGATGGTCCTGGGCTCGCGCGCGGGGCGGCCGCTGTGTGCCGCGCTGGACGTGACCGACGGCCGCACGCTGTGGGGCCGTTACTGGGGCGCCGTCGAGCCGGTCCCGGGCCTGCACTTCGAAGCCTGCTACTACCAGGCGATCGAGCACTGCCTGGCGCACGGCATCGGCGTCTTCGAGGGCGGCGCGCAAGGGGCGCACAAGCTCGCGCGCGGCCTCGACCCCGTCGTCACGCGCTCGTCGCACGCTATCGGCGATCCGGCCTTCGCGCGCGCGATCGCCGAGGCCTGCGCGAACGAGCGCGCCGAGGTTGCGCAGGCCGTGGACGAACTCGAGGAGGCAAGACCCTACAAGGCCGCGAGTGCTAGCATCGACCGGTCCACCTCGTTTCGCCAGTCATGAACGATTCCGTCCTCCTCGCACGCGACGGCCCGGTCGCGACGCTCACCCTCAACCGTCCCGCCGCGCTCAACGTGCTCGATCTCGCGATGGTCGACGCGCTCGTGCCGGCCACCGCCGAGGTCGCGGCGGACACGGCGATCCGCGTCCTGGTCGTGCGCGGAGCCGGCAAGCACTTCATGGCCGGAGGCGACATTCGCACCTTCGCCCGGTCGCTCGATCGGGGACCGGCCGAGCGGGAGCGCGAATTCGCGCACCTGCTCGAACGCGTCCACACGGTTGTCGAGACGCTCGCCCGGATGCCCCAGCCGGTGGTCGCGCGCGTTCACGGCGCGGTCGCCGGATTCGGCTTGTCGCTCATGAACGCCTGCGACCTCGCGATCGCGTCGGACGACGCCTATTTCGCAGGCGCCTACCGCCAGCTCGCCGTCACGCCGGACGGCGGCGGCACCTGGTCGCTCCCGCGAATCGTGGGCCAGCGCCGCGCGCTCGAGATCCTGCTGCTTTCCGAGCGCTTCGACGCGGCGCGCGCGCTCGAACTGGGTCTGGTGAACCGCGTCGTGCCCGCGCAAGACCTCGACGCGACGGTCGAACGCGTCGTCAACGCGCTCGTCGAGGGTCCGCGCGAGGCGCTCGCCGGTACGAAGCGGCTCGTCCGTGGATCGTTCGACCGCACGCTCGCCGAGCAGTTGCGCGCCGAGGCGGCGAGCTTCGCGCAGCTCACCGGCCGCGACGATTTCGTCGAGGGTGTTCGCGCGTTCCTCGACAAGCGCTCGCCGCGCTTTCGCGACTGAGGCCACCTCGGGTCCGCGGGACGTCCCATGGACCGGGGGTTGACCGGGGGCTGGCCGGGAGTCGACCTCGGGGAGGTCGACACGCGCGGCTCAGTCTTCCTCGTCCTTCGGGAGCCCGACCCAGGTTGTCTGCCCGGGCCCCTTCGCTCCACCAGCACGCCCGCCGCGTCCACGGCGGCGCCGCTTCTTCTGCTGCCCCGGAACCGCGCCCTGCGCATGACCGGAAGACGCTCCACGCGGGCGATGGGACATCGGCCCCTCTCCCGGCGGGTAGGCCGAACCCGGACCCTGCGCCACGTTCCCGTTCACCTCGCGCTCGGGCGCCTGCGCGCCCGGGCCGTCCCCGTGCATGGGACGCGGGCCGCCCTGGACACCGCGCTTGCGGCCGCGCCGGCGCTTGCGCCCGCCCCCGGGGCGCTCTTCGCCGGGCACCTGAGGCTGGCCGTCGCCGCGACGTTGCCCGTGTTGAGGCCTGCCGCCCCCCTGCGGGCGCTGGCCCTGCTGTCGCTGGACTTGCTGGCCGCCCCCCCCGCCCGCGGCGGCTTTCAGGCCCGCGGACTTGAGGAGCGCGTTGACCTCCTGCGGCTCGAGCTCCATCACCTCACCGCGCTTCAATTGCGGCGGCATCGCGACGCGCCCGTAGCGCACGCGAAGCAGGCGCGACACGGTGAGTCCGATCGCCTCGAACAGGCGGCGCACCTCGCGGTTGCGCCCCTCCTTCACGACGACCTTGTACCAGTGGTTCGACGCGTCCTCGTCCCCGCCCGCGTCCTCGACCTTCTCGCACTTCGCCGGACCGTCGTCGAGTTCGACGCCGCGCTTCAGCGTCTCGACCTGCTCGTCGGCGAGGCGTCCGAGGACGCGCACCGCGTACTCGCGCTCGATCTCGTAGCGCGGGTGCATCAGCCGGTTCGCGAGTTCGCCGGAGTTGGTGAACAGCAGCAGCCCTTCGGTGTTGAAGTCGAGGCGGCCGACCGCGATCCAGCGGCCGTCGCGGATCGCCGGAAGCATGCCGAACACGGTGGGGCGCTCTTCGGGGTCGTCGCGCGTCACCAGTTCGCCGGCGGGCTTGTGGTAGACGAGAACCCGCGCCTTCGGCTCGGCGAAGCGCACCTTCACCGGCTCGCCGTTGATGCGCACCTCGTCGCCCGGCCCGACCTTCTGTCCGATCTCCGCGGGCATGCGGTTCACGGTGATCCGGCCGGCGAGGATCATGTCCTCCATCGCGCGGCGCGAGCCGAAGCCGCAGCTCGCCAGCACCTTGTGCAGGCGCTGGGGCTCGCTGAACACCTCGTCAGTGGAACGTTTGTGTTTCGGCGGCGGGAGGCTCTCCGCGAAGCCCTGCATCGCCAGGCTCGACTGGTGCGGGTGCTGCTGGGGTTGGCGCATCGGACCCGAGGATCGGGCTCGCGAGTGCGAGTGCCGTCTCGGCGGCCTTGGCTGGGGCATCGGGGGTCTCCAGGAGGTTCGAGGCGTCGAGCTCGGCCAGAGGCGGGAGCTCCGCGAGGGAGCGCAGGCCGAGGTCGTCGAGGAAGGTCCGCGTGGTCGCGTAGAGTGCCGGACGACCCGGCGTCTCGCGGTGGCCGACCACTTCGACCCACTGCCGGTCCTCGAGTGTCTTGACGACATGCGTGGACACGGCGACCCCGCGGATGGCCTCGATGTCGCCGCGGGTGACGGGTTGCTGGTACGCGATGATCGCGAGCGTCTCCATGACCGCGCGCGAGTACTTGGGCGGCTTCTCCGGGGAGAGCCGGTCGACGTAGGTCTGCAGCGCCGGCAGCGCCTGGAAGCGCCAGCCCGACGAGACCTGCACGAGCTCGACCTTGCGGCCGGCCCAGTCGGACCGCAGTTCCTCCACGATCTTGCGGATCGTCTCGGCGTCGAGCGGCGGGTCGAAGAGCCTCGCGAGCTGGGCGGTGGCCACCGCCTCGCCGGCCACGAGCAGCGCCGCCTCGAGGACACGCTTGATCTCGGCCAGGTCGCCGGCCGGCGGCGCGGACTCGGGCGCGCCCTCGGCGACGACGGCCGGCTCGGGCGTCACGGGGGCCGGGTCCGGCAGGGTGTCTGGTTCGGTCATTGCGCGTCGGCAGCGAGCGCGAAAGCCGCCTCGCCGCGGGCGTGGACGTAGATCGGGGCGTAGGGCTCGGCCTGGGCGACGTCGACCAACTGCTCGCGTGCGAGCTCGAGCAGCGCGAGGAAGGTCACGACGAGGTGTGCCACGTCGGCGTGCCCGGCGAACAACGCGGTGAATTCGGCGTAGCGTCCGGTCTCGAGCGACTTGAGGATCCGGCTCATCTCCGCGCGCACCGACAGCTGTTCGCGGGTCACCAGGTGGTGCCGGTTGACGCGGGCGCGCTGGACCAACCCGGCCCAGGCGCGCTTGAGGTCCTCGGGCTCGACCTGCGGGAGCCGGGCGCCGGCGACGCGATCGAACCACCAGCGCACGATCTCGTAGTCGCGTCCGGCGAGCGGCAGCGCGTCGATCGCCAGCGCCGCGGCCTTCATGCGCTCGTATTCGAGCAGGCGGCGGACGAGTTCGGCGCGCGGGTCCTCGGGCTCGGCGCCCGGCGGCGCCGGCGGCCTCGGCAGCAGGAGCCGCGACTTGATCTCGATGAGCACCGCCGCCATCAGCAGGTACTCGGCGGCGAGCTCGAGCTGCGTGCGGCGCATCATCTCCACGTAGCCCAGGTACTGGCGCGTGAGCTCGGCCATCGGGATGTCGAGGATGTCGAAGTTCTGCTTGCGGATCAGGTAGAGCATCAGGTCGAGCGGACCTTCGAAGGCATCTAGCAGAACCTCGAGCGCATCGGGCGGGATGTAGAGGTCTTTCGGCAGTTCGGTGAGCGCCTCACC
>JADLBN010000077.1 GCA_020847675.1 Burkholderiales bacterium
GATGTTCGGCGGCGCGATGCGTCAGTCGGGAATCTACGCCGCGGCCGGCCTGTACGCGCTCGACCACCACGTCGCGCGGCTTGCCGACGACCACGCCAGCGCGCGGCGCTTCGCCGAACGGCTCGCGCAGAGTCCGCGCATCGCGCTCGACCTCGCCACCGTGCAGACCAACATCGTGGTGTTCTCGCTGCGCGACGGCGCGCCCGACGGCGCCGCCGTGGTCGCCGCGGCGCGCGAGCGGGGTGTGCTCCTGTTCGCTTTCGGTCCCCGGACACTGCGGGCTGTGACCCACCTCGACCTGTCGCGTTCGCAGGTCGACGAGGCCGCCGCGGTGCTGGCCGACATCGTCGACGCCGCCTGACGCCGGACCCGGTGCGCTCGCGCGGGCGGTGCGGGTCTCGCCCCGACGGCGGACCGATTTGACGCGCAGGGAACCTCTCCGGTACCGTCGCCCTGCGCATCGCGACCGTGATCCCGGCAACGGGCCGCGGCGACGCCCTCCCAGGAGACCCTCGATGATTCCCGCACGCCTCAAGCGCGCCTTCGCGCGCACCTTCGCCGCCTGCACTTTCGCGGTCACCTCGTTCGCGGCGCACGCGCAGGGCACCGTCAACGTCTACTCGATCTGGCCCGAGAACTGGGCGAGGCCGATGTTCGAGGAGTTCACCAGGGCCACCGGCATCAAGGTGAACTTCGTGCGCTTTTCCTCGGGCGAGGCACTCGCACGGGTGACCGCGGAGAAGGGCAACCCGCGCATCGACGTGCTGTTCGGGGGTCCGGTCGAGACCTTCGCGGCCGGCATCGCCGAGGGCCTGTTCGAGCCCTACAAGTCGCCGTCGTTCGACAAGCTGCCGGCGCGGATGAAGCACGCGGACGGGCAGTGGATCGCGATCGCCGACGATCCGCTCGTGTTCATGACCAACGAGAAGTTCCTGAAGGAGAACAACCTGAAGGCGCCCGCGTCGTGGGACGATCTTCTCGCGCCCGCCTACAAGAACATGCTGCAGATGGCCGATGCGCGCACCTCGGGGACCGCGGTCACGCGGATCTTCTCGATCATCGAAGTCAACGGGCGCAACGAGGACAAGGCTTTCGCCTACATGAAGAAGCTGCGCCCGAACGTGCAGATCTTCACCAAGAGCGGCGGGGGCGGCACGCTTCCGGTCGGACTGGGCCAGGCGGGCGGGGGCATCTTCTTCATCGTGGACGCGCTCGACACCAAGGCCAAGGGCTACGACGTCGCGATCAGCTTCCCGAAGGAGGGGATCGGCACCTCGGCCGAGGCCATCGCGCTGATCAAGGGAGCGAAGAATCCCGATCTCGGCAGGAAGCTGATCGACTGGGCCACCTCGCCCGCGATGCAGAACCAGTTCGCGAAGCACAAGATCAACTTCGTGCCCGCGCACCCGGACGTGGCGCTCGAGCCTTCGCTCGCGGCGGTGCTGAAGGGCGCCAACATCTTCCCGATCGACGCGGACTTCGCCGGAAAGAACCGCAAGCGCGTGGTCGATCGCTGGATCGCCGAGATTCTCAATCCTTGAACCTCGTCGCACCGCGCGGCTCCCCGGGCCCGGGGGCCGCCGGTGCTTCGTCGCGCTGACGACGTGACCGGCGCCGCTACCCTGAGACGCGATCCGGCGGTCGCGCTCACTGTCGCGGTTCTGTGGCTCGTCCTCGCGCTGTTCGTCGCCTTTCCGATGGCGACGCTCCTTGCGCGCATCTTCTTCGACAAGGGAGCGTTCAGCGCGGACGGATTCCTCGCGGTGCTGACCGACCGCCACCAGATCCGCGCATTCTGGAACAGCATGCTGCTCGGCGTGCTGGTAGGTGTCGGCGGGACGCTACTCGGGTTCATGTTCGCCTTCACCGCCGCACGCGCCCGTCTGTCGCGGGGCTTGCTCACCGTCGTCGACGCCGCGGTGCTGCTGCCGCTGGTCTCGCCGCCGTTCACCACCGCGATTGCGATCATCTTCTCGTTCGGCCCCCGGGGTCTCATTACCTACGAACTGCTGGGCCTCAAGGGCGTCACCGCGTACGGCCTGACGAGCACGCTGTTCTCCGAGATCCTCACCTTCTTCCCGATCGCCTACCTGACGCTCCGCCCGCTGCTCGCGGGCATCGATTCCAACATCGAGGGGATGGCGCAGTCGCTCGGAGCCTCGCGCTGGCGCGTGTTCCGGACCGTGACGCTGCCGCTGTGCGTCCCCGGACTCGCCAACGCGTTCCTGCTCCTGTTCGCTGCGTCGCTCGCCGATTTCGCGACGCCGCTCATCCTCGCCGGCAACCAGTTCCCGGTGCTGCCGACCCAGGCGTTCCTGCAGATCACCGGGCTGTTCGACCTGCGCGGCGGCGCCGCACTCTCGCTCGTGCTGCTCGTGCCCGCGATGGCGGTGTTCCTGCTGCAGCGCTACTGGGTGAGCCGGCGCTTCTACGTGACCGTCACGGGCAAGGGCGCCGGACAGGCGCCGCACGACAGCGTCTCGCCGCGCGCGCGCGCCGCGCTGCTCGCTGCCTGCGCATTCGTGGCCGTCGCGATCATCTACTTCTACGCCCTGCTGCTGTACGCGTCGCTGGTCGTTGCGCTGGGGGCGAATCACACGTTCACGCTCGCGCACTATCGCGTGATCTTCACCGAAGGGCTGCGGGTGATCGGCGACACGCTGATCATCGCGGCCTTCGCGATGCCGCTCGGGGGACTCTACGGCGTCCTGCTCGGCTACCTGGTGACGCGCAAGTCGTTCCCGGGGCGCAGGACGATGGAGATGACCTCGATGGTCAACTACGCGCTGCCCGGGACCATCGTCGGCATCGCCTACCTGATAGCGTTCAACGAGCCGCCGATCGAATTGGCGGGCACCGCGCTCCTGATCATCGCCTGCTACGTGTTCCGCTACGGGCCGACCGGCATCCGGGCGACGATCGCGCTCCTGCAGCAGATCGACCGGAGCCTCGAGGAGGCGTCGCTGGGGCTCGGGGCGGGAAGCGGCACGACGTTCCGGCGCGTCACGTTGCCGCTGATCCTGCCGGCGTTCTTCGCCGGACTGGGCGTCGTGTTCATCCGCTCGATGACCGCGATCAGCGCGACCATCTTTCTGGTGTCGGTCAGCTGGACGCTCATCACGGTGAAGATCCTCGAGAACATCACCGAACTCTCGCTCGGGCCCGCGGCCGCGTATTCGGTTCTGGTGGTCGTGATCGTGTTCGTGGTGATTGCGCTCATCGGGCTCGCGCTGCGGGCGTTCCGCGCGCCGGGATCCACGCGCGTCACGAGCCTGCTGGGAGGTTGAGGAACATGGGCGACGCCACGATCGGCGTTCAGGTCGACGGTGTGTCGAAGCGCTTCAGCCACCGCGTCAAGGGCGAGGTGTACGCGGCGCGCGAGGTGCGCCTCGACGTGGCGCCGGGCGAGTTCCTGACACTGCTGGGACCCTCGGGATGCGGCAAGACGACCACGCTGCGGATGGTGGCGGGCTTCGAGAAGCCGGACGAGGGTGCGATCCGCTTCGGCGGCGAAGACGTGACCGCCTTGCCGGCCAACGGGCGCGGCATCGGGTTCGTGTTCCAGAACTACGCGCTGTTTCCGCACCTTACGGTGGCCGACAACGTCGCCTACGGTCTCGAGGTGCGGCGCGTGCCCTCCGCGGAAGTCGGCTCGCGAGTCGCCGAGGTCCTGAAGCTGGTCGGCTTGGCGGGGTACGAGCACCAGTTCCCGGCCCAGCTTTCCGGAGGCGAGCAGCAGCGCGTCGCGCTGGCGCGCGCGATAGTGATCCGTCCCCGCGTGCTGCTGTTCGACGAGCCCCTGTCGAACCTCGACGCCAGGCTGCGCGTCCAGATGCGTACCGAGATCCGGGATCTGCAGCGCCGTCTCGGTATCACGACGATCTACGTGACCCACGACCAGGAGGAGGCGATGGCGGTGTCCGACCGCATCGTGGTGATGAACCAGGGGCGCGTGGTGCAGGAGGGCACCGCGCAGGACCTCTATCACCGGCCGGCGAACGAGTTCGTCGCGACCTTCGTCGGGCGGGTGAATCTCGTGCCGGGGCGTATCGACGATCTCGTCGGCGGCGTCGCCAGCGTTTCGATGCTCGGAACGACGGTTGAGGTGCGCTCGGTCGCGCACGGGATCGCGCGCGGCGACGCGGTTCGCGTGGTCGTTCGCCCGGAGGCAATCGGGCTCTCCGCCGCAGGCAGTGAAGGGCCTTCGGCCACCGTCGCGTCGCACGCGTTCCTGGGCGAGAAGATCGAGTACGGGCTCGACTGCGGCGGCGCCGCGCTGCAGGCGGTCCGCTACAACGCAGGCCCGGGCGAAGTGCTGCCCGACGGCGCGCCTGTGACGCTCAATTTCGCCGAGGAAGCGCTGGCGCTGCTTCCGGGAGACGGACGATGACGGGGGGACGGATCCTGATGGGAGTTGCGTTGCTGGCAGCGGCGATCGCGGGCGCCGCCGGTGCCCAGACCGTCGTTCACGGCAGCCACGATGCCTACTCCGCACCAGGTGTGGCGATGGCATGGGGCGTCTCGCGCGGAGCGACGGAGGCCTCCGCGGCGGTCGTCGTGCGGCTCGCGACCGACACGAGCTACCCCTGGATCGCGGTGCGCGGCGTCGATCCGTTCACCAAGGACGAAAAGCCGCTCGTGGCGGCGAAGCCGGTGTCCGGCCTCCTCGACGTGCGCATCCCGCGCGCGCACTTCGCCGAGACGCCGCGCACCGAGTGGCTGTTCTTCGCCTCGGAGTCTGCCGCGCGCGCGGGCACGCCGGCCATGGTCGTCTACTACCTCGGCGTACCCGACACGACGCCGGAATTCGCCGACGACGCGAAGCTCGACGCCTACCTCGACAAGACGCTCGCCCGCGCGCGGGCGGGAGGGGTGAAGACGCCATGACCCGCGCGGAACTCGCGCGCATGCTCGACCATTCGGTCCTGAAGCCCGAGGCGACGTCGGCCGAGGTGCTCTCGGGCGCGGACGTCGTGCGCGAGTGGGGAATCGGCTGCTACTGCGTGCAGCCCTGGAGCGTGCGTGCGGCAGTCGAAGCGCTGAAGCGTAGCGACGCGGTCGTCGCCAGCGTCGTCGGATTCCCCCACGGGTGCGACCGCGCGGAGGCGAAGGCAGCCGCGACGCGCCTCGCGGTCGACGACGGCGCGCGCGAGATCGACATGGTGATGAACTTCGGTGCGCTGCGCAGTGCGGACCCGAGCCGGGTGGCCGAGGACGTCGCTGCCGTGGTTCGCGCCGCGAACGGAGTGCCGGTCAAGGCGATCCTCGAGTCGAGCGCTCTCACGGTCGACGAGAAGCGGCTCGCGTGCCGCCTCGCGGTCGAAGCCGGCGCTGCGTTCGTCAAGACCTCGACCGGCTTCCACCCTTCGGGCGGCGCGACGCTCGCCGACGTGCGGCTGATGCGCGCAGCGGCCGGGCCGTCGATCGGCGTCAAGGCTTCCGGCGGCATCCGCACGCTGGCCGACACGCTCGCGATGATCGAAGCGGGCGCGAGTCGCATCGGCACGTCGTCGAGCGCGGCGATCCTCGCCGCGCTCGACGGCTGACGGCGTGTCACCGCAGAGGTCGCGAGCGCGCGACTTCCGATCGTGCCAGGCCTCGCGCCGGGAGGCGGTCAGTTGGCGCGTGCGGCCGGCGGCAGCGAGCGCGCATCGGCCGGCGCGTGCGCGGCGCTCGCCTGGGCGTCCTCGATCCGCTTGACGTCGCCTGACAGTTCTCCGCCTTCGGCGACGATCAGGCTGCCGTAGCGGATGGTTCCGCACACGCGGCCGGTGCCGTTGACGACCAGCTTGTTGCGAACCGTCAGTTCGCCGGTGAAGTCGCCGTCGATCTCGGCGACGTCGATCGTCGCCGTGCCCTTCAGCACACCGGGGCGGGCAATCTGCATGCCCTTGCTGGCGACGCTCGCCTCGACCTGGCCCTCGACGACGACCATCTCGCAATCGGAGATCTCGACGCCCTTGAGCTTCACGTTGCGGCCGACGATCAGCTTGCTGCCACCGGTGCCCGGGGACGGTGTCGCCGGCGTGGCCGTTGCCGCGGTGTCCGGCGGAGGGGCGGTTGCCGGACCGGCCGCGGGCGCCGCCGTCGTGCTGCCCGCCGCGCCTGGCGCGTAGCGACCGACCGCCGACGGGGCGGCCCCGGGAGGCGGATTGAGCGTCATCGAAGGCCGCAGCGCATTCTTGTCGCCGGCCTTCGCGTCGCCGGTTCGTTCGTTGCGGTTGAAGTTCAGCATCGCGGCCCTCCGTGGACAGGGGTGGACAGACTATGACAACGTCATAGTCGATCCTACGCGCGCCCGTGTCCGGGTGCAAGTCGGCTCTCGTCCGACAACAGGATCCTTCAGGACTCTGGCGCCCAGAGGGCGACGGTCGCGACGAGGTCGCGCGAGAGCGCCACCGGCTCGAGCGTCCAGCGGGCGGGTGCATACGCTCCGCGGCCCTCGCTCACGACGAAGCCTCCCGAGACGTCGATGCCGATCTCGCGGAACGGCGCGGACAGGCCGTCGCCGGTGGCCTTGCTCATCGCCTCCTTGCAGGTCCAGCGGCGCAGGAACGCGCCGCGCCGCGCGTCGTCGTCCAGGCGCGCGATGGCAGTGCGTTCGCGCGCGGTGAGGAAC
>JADLBN010000078.1 GCA_020847675.1 Burkholderiales bacterium
CGGGATCGACACCACGTCAATGGCGGACCGAAACCGAGCGTCTCGCACTCATACGCGGCAGGCGGGCGAGCGCGCTGCTCGGACTCGCCGACGCGTCCACCGGCCCGGGCGGCTGCGCTCCGGTCGAAGCCGCGCGCCTCGGCGACGCGGCGCATCTCGTCGCGGATCTGCTGGAATCCGGCGACGCTGCTGTGCTCGGACAAGGTGCGGCGACCCCCGATCGCTCGGTGGGCGTCCGCTACCTCGGGATGCGGTCGGCGCCGACGGTCGGCTTCGGCGAGATCTATTTCCTGCGCGGGGAGCCTCCGCGGGGCTTCTTCCGCGTCGAGTGGTGGCGGAGCTGACGCGCCCGCCACCCGGCAGGACGCGAAGCACCGCCCCACCGTACGCCGACCTCCCGCTGGAGGCGCCACGCCCGGCGCAGGCGCGGAACGCGAGTGCGGACCTGGCCTCGGAGTTTCGGACAAGCGCGGACGACTTCCGGTCAAGTGCGGCGGACGCAGGAAGCGAAGAATCTCCCCTGACGGCGCGCGCTCGAGCGATGGCGCCGGCCCGAACCTTTCACGCAGGGGAGTCGCCATGTCCAAGCTCAGCTACCTCACTCCGGACCGGGAGGCCCACCCCCTCCCGGGCCCCGACCTCGAAACCTTCGCCTCCGCCATCAGCGGAGGCGTGCTGACCGCCGACTCACCGGAGTACGAAGCAGCACGCCGGGTGTGGAACGCGACGGTCGACCGCCGCCCCGCGCTGATCGTGCGTTGCCGGAACGAGGCCGACGTCCAGACGGCGGTGCGCTTCGCCGCCGCGAGGAGCATCCTGACCAGCGTGCGCGGCGGCGGCCACCACATCGCCGGCAACGCCGTCGCGGAAGGCGGCCTGGTGATCGACCTGTCCGGCATGCGCAAGGTCGACGTCGATGCGGGCGCCCGCACCGCCCGCGTCGGCCCGGGCGCGCTCCTCGGCGACTTCGACCGGGCGGCGCAGGCGCACGGCCTCGCCACGCCGCTCGGCATCAACTCGACCACCGGCGTGGCGGGCCTCACGCTCGGCGGCGGCTTCGGGTGGCTCTCGCGCCGCCACGGCATGACGATCGACAACCTGATCGGCGCGACGGTGGTCACCGCCGACGGCGCGCTGCACCGTGTCTCGGCCACCTCCGAGCCCGATCTCTTCTGGGCGCTGCGCGGCGGCGGCGGCAATTTCGGCGTGGTCACCGAGTTCGAGTTCCGGCTCCATCCGGTGGGACCGGAGGTGTACGCCGGATTCGTCGTCTACCCGTTCACGCAGGCGCGGAAGGTCCTGCGCGCCTGGCGCGACTTCATCGCCGTGGCGCACGACGACCTGACTGTCTGGGCGGTGCTTCGCAAGGCACCGCCGCTGCCGTTCCTGCCGGCGTCGGCGCACGGCACCGAGGTCGTGATCCTGCCGCTCGTGCACTGCGGCGACCCGCACGAAGCCGAAAGGGCGGTCGCCCCGGCGCTCTCGTTCGGCGATCCGATCGCCACTGCGCTCTGGCCGACGCCCTACGCCGGCTTCCAGACGGCGTTCGACCCGCTGCTCGCCCCGGGCGGGCGCAACTACTGGAAGTCGCACAGTTTCGCCAGCGTGAGCGATGTCGCGCTGGACGTCGTGATCGACGCCGCGTCGCGCCTCCCCGGCCCGCACTGCGAGATCCTGCTGGCTCAGTTGGGCGGCGCCATGGGTCGCGTTTCGCCGACCGCCACGGCGTTCGCGGGACGCGATGCCCGGGCGATCATGAACGTCCACGGGCGCTGGTCGGACTCCGGCGACGACGCCCGCGTGCGCGAGTGGGCGCGCGCCGTGTTCCGGAAGACGGCGCCCTTCGCCCTCGACGGCAGCTACGTCAACTTCTACACCGAGGACGAGGCCGCACGTGTCGAGGCCACCTATGGCGCGAACTATCCGCGCCTGCAGGCGCTCAAGGCGCGTTACGACCCGCGCAACCTGTTCCGCATGAACGTCAACATCGCCCCGGCGCCCGGCGGGACTGCTGCATGACGACCCTCGTCGATCCCTGCGGGCTTCCCGTCAACGGCGCCACGTCCGCTGCCCTCGCCTGCTACCGGCGCGCGCTGGCCGACTTCCAGAGCTGGCGCTCGGGTGCCGAAGCCGGGATCGACCTCGCATTGCGCGAGGCGCCCCGGTTCGTGATGGCGCACGTGCTGAAGGCGTGGCTCTTCGCGTGCAGCCGCGATCCGCTGCGGATCCGGTCGACGCGCGAGGCGTTCGCGGGTGCGCGCGGACTGCCGGCGAACGAGCGCGAGCGGGGACACCTCGCCGCCCTCGACGCGATACTCGCGGACGACCTCCCTGGCGGCCTCGATCGGCTCGGCTCACTGCTCCGCGCGTACCCGCTGGACGCCCTGGCACTGCAGGTCGCGCACGTGTTCGACTACCACCTCGGCAACACCGGCAGTCTCTTGAATCGCCCGGCGGCCGTGCTGCCGTCCTGGTCGCGCGAGACGCCCGGCTACCACGCGGTCGTGGCGATGCACGCGTTCGGTCTCGTGGAGAACGGCGAGTACGACCGCGGCGAAGCGGCGGCGCGCGCCGCCCTCGAACTCGAGCCCCTCGACGCGCGGGCGCACCACGTGATGGCCCATGTGTTCGAGATGCGCCGGGAGCCCGGCGAAGGCATCCGCTGGCTGCGCGGGCATGAGGCCGCGTGGAGCCGGCGGACCGTGGTGGCGACGCACTGCTGGTGGCATCTCGCGCTCTTCCATCTCGCGCTCGGCGAAGGGCGCGCGGCCCTGGAGGTCTACGACGATCGCGTCCGCGGCCAGCGCTCGGGCGCCATTGCCGATCTGATCGACGCGGCTGCGCTCCTGTGGCGGCTCGAGCTCGCGGGCGGCATCGGCGGCACGCGCTGGCACGAACTCGCCGCCGCGTGGGTACCGCACATCGACGACGCCTATTGCAGCTTCACCGACCTCCACGCGATGCTCGCCTTCGTCGGCGCGCGGAACTTCCGCAGCGCGCGCCGGCTCGAGCGCAGCCTCGCGCGGGCGCAGTCGGAGCCCACCCGTCACGCCGAAACGACGCGCGTGCTGGGCCTCCCCGCGTGCCGCGCGCTGATCGCCTACGGCCGCGGGGACGACGCGCTCGCCATCCGGCTTCTCGCCGCCGTGCCGGCCCGGGCGCATCGCCTGGGCGGCAGCCACGCGCAGAGGGACGTGCTGCACCTCACGCTCCAGCGGGCCGTGGAACGGATGCGGCGTCCGCGAAGCGCATCCGCGGTCGTGCAAGGACTCCGCGCGCTGCTGCCGCATCGAGGGGACACGAGACACCGCTCGGCTCCCCGACCGCCGTGGACCACCCCGACCGCTTCCCCGACCTGAATCGGGGTCGCCCGTACGCAATTGAGGGTCGGCCGCGCGGCCGCGCCGCAGACCGCCCCCTCCTCCTGCATTCCGTCAGCGGTCGACCCGCTCCGCCAGCCGCGTCCCTCGAAGCCCTTGACCGCCTGCCTGATCGAGGGAATCGCGGCGCCAGCCGCGTCACCGCATCGTCGATCGCCGCGCGAGCGGGATAGAATCGGCCGTGCCATGAATAGATTCGTCGGCGCGGCCCTGGCAAGCACGATGTTCGCGGCGCCGATCGCTCTCCTTGCGCAGCCGCCGGGCGTGGTGTCGTCCGAGTTCATCTTCGAGAGCGCGCCGTTCCCGGCGTGCCACGCATCCACGCTCGTCGAGACCGATCGCGGGCTGGTCGCCGCGTGGTTCGGAGGCACCGCGGAGCGCAACCCCGACGTCGGCATCTGGGTGTCCCGCCGCGAGGGAGGTCAATGGACCCCTCCGGTGGAGATCGCGAACGGCGTGCAGTCGCCGACGCAGCGGTATCCTACCTGGAACCCCGTGCTGTTCCAGCCCCGCTCGGGTCCGCTCCTGCTGTTCTACAAGGTGGGACCGAGTCCGGGCACCTGGTGGGGCATGGTCACGGAGTCCGGCGACAGCGGCCGCACGTGGTCGCCGTCCCGGCGACTTCCCGAAGGCGTCATCGGTCCGGTCAAGAACAAACCGGTGCAACTCGCCGACGGCACCCTCGTGTCAGGGAGCAGCACCGAGCACGACGGGTGGCGGGTGCACTTCGAGCGGTCGTCGGACAACGGTGCGACGTGGACCGTGACGCCGCAGCCCGGTAACGCCGGGAGGATCCCGGCGATCCAGCCGAGCATCCTCGTCCACCGGAACGGCACGCTGCAGGCGATCGGGCGCACGCGCGCGAAGCGGCTGTTCGAGACCTGGTCGTCCGACCAGGGACGCACGTGGACGCCGCTTGAACTCACGGACCTGCCGAACCCAAACTCCGGAGCCGACGCCGTGGCGCTGCGCGATGGGCGGTTCCTGCTCGTCTACAACCACACCACCTCGGGACGAAGCCGGTTGAACGTGGCGGTCTCGAACGACGGCCGGGCGTGGTTGGCCGCCGCGGTGCTCGAGGACGATCCCGGCGGCGAATTCTCGTACCCGGCCGTGATCCAGACGCGCGACGGCCTCGTGCACGTCACCTACACCTGGCGCCGCGAGCGCATCCGGCACGTCGTCATCGACCCCGCGGCACTCGAGCTACGGCCCATCGAGGGAGGCCGGTGGCCGTAGCGCAGGCCGCAGTGCGGGGCGCCGTGCAGACCACCGATCTCCCGGAGAGAGGGCCCTCGCGCCGACGAACCCGGAACCGGCGCAGGATCGCACGCGGGGCGCAACTCACCCCGCGACGCGCTTCAGGAGCGCGAGCACCTTCTCGAATGCGGCACCGTAAGGCGGGTGCAGGAGCTTCGCCGCGGTGAAACGCGACTGCACGTAGACACCCTTGCGGTGGCTGAAGGTGCGGAAGCCGGTCTCGCCGTGGTAGGCGCCCATGCCGGAAGCGCCGACGCCGCCGAACGGCAGGCCCTCGTGCGCGAAGTGCCACAGCGTGTCGTTGACCGTGACGCCGCCCGCGACGGTGCCGCGCAGGATGCGGGTTCGCACCGCGCGGTCCTCGGCGAACACGTAGAGCGCGAGCGGCCGCGGCCGCGCGTTCACCTTCGCGACCGCCTCGTCCAGCGTCGCGAAGGTCTCGACCGGCAGGATCGGACCGAAGATCTCCTCGCGCATCGCCTGCATGCGCTCGTCGGCACCGATGACCAGCGTCGGCGGAATGCGTCGCGTCGCCGGATCCGCGGCTGCGCCGCCCGCCAGCGTTACGATCCGCGCACCCTTCGCGCGCGCATCGTCGACGAGGCCGGTGAGCCGCGCATAGTGCCGCTCGTCGACGATCGCGGTGTAGTCGTCGCCGCGCATCGGGTCGGGATAGAGCGCGCGCACCGCAGCGGAGACCGCTTCGACGAATGCATCGACCCGCGAAGCGGACACCAGCGCGTAGTCGGGCGCGATGCAGGTCTGGCCCGCGTTCAGGAGCTTGCCCGCAACCAGTCGCCGCGCGACGAGCGCGAGGTCCGCGCTCGCATCGACGATCGCCGGGCTCTTGCCGCCCAGTTCCAGCGTGACCGGCGTGAGGTTCTCGGCAGCCGCCTTCGCCACGAGACGTCCGACCGCCGTCGAGCCGGTGAAGAACAGGTGATCGAACGGCAGGCGTGCGAACGCCGCGCCGGTCGCCGCGCCGCCCAGGACGACGGCGAACTCGTCGGGCGCGAAGCGCGAGGCGATCGCCTCCGCGAGCAGCGCCGAGGTGGCGCGCGTGACCTCGGAAGGCTTCAGCATCACGCGATTGCCGGCGGCGAGCGCCGCGATGGCCGGGGCGAGAGCCAGTTGCACGGGGTAGTTCCACGGGCTCACGATGCCGGCGACGCCGAGCGGCTGCGGCAGCACGCGCGCGCGTCCCGGCTGCAACTGGATCGGCGTGCGCACGCGCTCGGGGCGCATCCAGCGTCCGACGCGGCGCATCGCCAACCGCGCTTCCGACGTGACGATGAACAGCTCCGCGAGCCGCGTCTCGTGCGAAGAGCGGTGGCCGAAGTCGGCGTCGATCGCCGCGACGAAGTCGCGCTCTCGCTCGCGAACGATCGCGGCGATCCGCGCGATGCGGTCCCTGCGCGCCGCGACGCCGGGAAACGGGTCGCGCGCAAACGCCTCGCGCAGCGCGTCGAAGCGTGCGCGCAACTGCGCGTCGTCCGCCACGACGGCGACGGGCTCCACGGGAGCGTTCACTGCGCGGTGTCTCCGAACCAGGCCATGCCCGCCCCGAGGTCGCGGGCCGGACAACCGTACGCGCCGCGCGCGCGCCGCAACGCTGCCATGCCGGCAGGCACGCCCGGATCGCCGCGTCTCATCGCCCGAACCTATCTCGCGCCCGGCGGCGGGTCGCGGCCGAGTTCGCGCGCGAGCTGTCCCGCGCGCGGTCCGAACGTCCCCGCGCAGGACGGATCGAGCTGCGCGCAGCGCACGAGGTCGACGCCCGCAGCATCGTCGTCGCCGAGCCGCATCAGCACCAGAGCGCGCTCGCCCAGCCATAGCGGCTGCGAACCCGGGGCCACGGCACGGTCGTACGCGGTCCTGGCTCCCGGCCAGTCTCCGGTCGTCGCGAGCGCGAGCGCGTACTGCCGGTGATCTTCCGGCGCGTCGAGTGCCTGCGCGGCGAACTGCAGGTCCGCGAGGGCGGCGGCCGGGTCGCCCGCCTCCACGTGCGAGCGTCCGCGATCCGCGCGCCAGCGCGCCACCGTCGCGGCGTCCGATCCCCCCGATGCGCCGAGCGCCAGGGCGCGATCGAAATCCGCGATCGCCTTCTTCGGCTGACGGGCCAGGATCCAGGCCCGGCCGCGCGCGGCGAACGCGTCCGCGTCGCCGGCATCGAGCGCGATCGCGCGCGTGAAATCCTCGATCGCCTGTTCCGGGTTCGCGGCGGCATAGCCGCGCTGGCGCCAGGCCGCGGCCCAGCGCGGTCGCTTCTCGACCACGCGGTCGAACGCGATGCGCGCCGCCTCGACCCGGCCGGCCGCGAGCGCTTCCACGCCGTCGGCATACGCGCGGTCCACCGCCTGGCGCTCGAGCGTGCGCCACGCGAGCGCGGCGATCGCGATCGCGATCACGACGAGCGATATCCACGCGGTCGCCTTGAGCGCGGGACGACGCGCGCCGATCGGGATGCCGCCCTTGCCGTCGTCGATGCCGGTGGGATCGTAGGGAGACACGGGATCGCGGCGGCGCGTGGGTTCTGGCATCGGTCGACCGGGCAACGGTTCAGCCGTGGAGGGCGGCGTTCGTGACGGCGCCGAAGGCGGCCTGCGCAGCGCGCGCCGTCGCGGCGTACGGGGCGGCCCGGAGGTAACCGTGCGCGAGCGTGGGCGCTTCGGCCAGCGTCGTCGGCACGCCCGACGCGGACAGGCGCGAGGCGAGCATCACGCCTTCGTCACGCAGCGGATCGAGTCCGGCGACGACGACATGGGCACGCGGAAGACCGGCGAGCGGATCCCGCGTCGGCACCGCGCGCGCGCCGCCGTCGTCCGCGCCGGACGGCAGGTACTGCTGCCAGTACCACTGCATGTCTGCGCGCGTGAGCGTCGGGGACTCCGCGTGAGCGACGTAGCTCCCGGTGTCGAACACCGGCTCGACGACCGGGTAGATCAGAAGCAGGAACGCGATGGCCGGGCCGCTGCGGTCGCGCGCTTCGATCGCGCAGCCGAGCGCGAGGTGCGCGCCGGCGCTGTCGCCCGCGACCGCGATACGGCGCGGGTCGACGTCGAGGTCGGCCGCGTGCGCGGCGATCCACGCGAGAGCGGCGAAGGTGTCGTCGTTGGATGCCGGATACGGACTCTCGGGCGCACGCCGGTAATGGACGCTGGCGACGAGCGCGTCGGCGTCCTGCGCGAGCGCCGCGGCCGCGCCGTCGTGCGTCGCGAGGCTCCCCGCGACCCAACCGCCGCCGTGCAGGTAGACGATCGCAGGCAGGGTGCCCGCTCGCGGCCGATAGAGGCGGACCGCGAGTTCGCGCCCGGGAAGCGCTATCCAGGCATCCCCGCGGGCGACCGCGTCTTCCGGGGGCGGGAAGCTCCGTGCGATCCGCTCCATGCGCTGCCGCCTCGCGTCCGGCGACGTCGAGGCGAGCGGCGGGACCGCCGCGGCGACGCGAGCGAGGTAATCGGCGAGTCCGGGATCGAGCGGCATCGAGGGCTCCGGGCAAGCTTCGCGGGAGGCGAGCGCCCGAACTATAGCGCGCCGCCCCGCATGGCCGCATTCCGCCGGGTGGCCGACCGCCGGCGTCTCGGCGAACCTTCCCTCCCCAGCGCCGGGGATGCGGATCATCGCGAGCGCGGCGGGGCCGGGTCCGCCGCCCCGGACGGCTTCGGCGACCTGCTGCGGCGAGCGGGAGCGCGGACCTCCATCCCGCGGCCGGACCCCTCGCCGCCCTCCAGGGCGAGCAACGCCACTTTGCGCCTGAGTCCCCCCGCGTACCCGGTGAGCGAACCACTCGACCCCACGATCCGGTGGCAGGGCACGATGATCGAGAGGGGATTGCGGCCGGTCGCCGCACCCGCCGCGCGCACGGCCGACGGCGAGCCCGCGCGCCGCGCGAGTTCGGCATAGCTGATCGTGCGTCCCGCGGGAACCGCCGCGATCGCTCGCCACACGGCCCGCTGGAAACCGGTGCCCTGCGGCGCGAGCTTCACCTCGAAGCGCACGCGACGGCCCGCGAAATACTCGTCCAGTTCGCGCATCGCCTCGCGCAGCACCGGATCGCGAGGCGACTCGCTCCAGCCTTCGCCGATCTCGACGTCGTACTTCTGTCCGTCGAAATAGAGGCCCGCGAGCGCATCGCCCCGCGCGACGAGCCGCATGGGCCCGAGCGGCGACCGGTAGCCGCACCAGCGCACCTCCGGTTGGCCGCGTTCGTTTGCTCCGGGACGCTTCGGTTCATGCTTCATCTGCATTCCTTCGGTTGTTCATGCTTCGTGACCATCCGTTCGTGCTTCATCATCCTCCGATCATGCTCTTCGCCACAGATGCATGACCGCGTAGGCCCGCCACGGACGCCAAGCGACGCTCGCTGCCTCCGCACGCGCCGCGGTCGCTGCGCCGAGTTCGCGCTTGACCACGAGATCGCCCGCGAGGAACGCGTCGGGCCAGCGCAGCGCGCGCATCGCGACGTAGCTCGCGGTCCAGTCACCGATGCCGGGCAGCGCCGTGAGCGCGCGCATCGTCGCTTCGACGTCCGCACCCGGTTCGAGCGACAGCGCGCCCGCGTCGACCGCCGAGGCGAGAGCGTGCACCGCACGCGCTCGCGACGCGACCAGTCCGATGCGCGCGAGTTCGGCGGGAGCGAGCGCCGCCATCGCGGCAGCCGCCGGGAACAGGCGCGCGGTCCCGGCGTCGGGCGCCTCGATCGCGGCACCGTGCGCAGCCACCAGCCTGCCCAACAGCGTGCGTGCGGCCTTCACCGACACCTGCTGGCCGACGATCGCCCTCACCGCGAGTTCGAAACCGTCGAACGTTCCCGGCACGCGCAGCCCGGGCGACGCGCTCGCGAGACTGCCCAGCGCCGCGCCGATCTCGCCCGGGTCCGCGGCGAGGTCGAACGCGTGCCGGACCTTGCCCAGGACCGCCGGAACCACGCGCGCGAGCGATGGCGAGAGCCGGACGGCCAGCGCGCGACGGCGCGCGCGGTGGCGAACCGTGACCCGGCCCGTGTGCAACTGCGCGCCGCGGCGTATCGCCAAGGTGCGCGAGTAGCTCGTCTCGTCCGCCGACTCGATGCCGGCCACCGCGCGATCGCGCAGAAAGCCGAGCAGCGCGTCGAAATCGTAGGGGGGACGGTAGGCGAGTTCGAAATCCAGTCCGTCGGATGAAGCGCCCGCCGCCCGGCGGCGCAACTGCACCGGCGCCATCCGGTAGCGTTCGCGAAACAGCGCGTTGAAGCGGCGCACGCTCGAAAAGCCGCTCGCGAGCGCGACGTCGGTGACCGGCAGGCTCGTGTCGGTCAGGAGGCGCTTCGCGAGCAGCAGCCGATGGGTCTGCGCGTACTCGACCGGGGAGACGCCGAATTCCGCGTCGAACACGCGGCGCAGATGCCGGTCCGAGACACCGACGCGCTCGGCGAGCCGCGCCGCGCCACCCTCGTCCATCACGCCCGACTCGATCAGGTCGACCGCGCCCTGCGCGAGACGCGACGACGCGTCGATCGCCGCGTGCCCCGGCGCGAGTTCAGGACGGCAGCGCAGGCAGGGCCGGAATCCGCGCGCTTCGGCCGCCGCGGCGCTGCCGAAGAAGCGGCAGTTCTCGCGCCGAGGCGTGCGCACGTTGCACACCGGGCGGCAATAGATGCCGGTGGTCGAGACCCCGACGTAGAAGCGTCCGTCGAATCGGGCGTCGTGCGTCGCGAGGGCCCTGAAGCAGGCGTCGGCGTCGAGCGTCATGACCCGCATCCTACGCCGCGCCCGCGACCCGGACTCGCCGTTTTCGGACCCGGTATCCGGGTCCGGCGCGCGGCACGACTCGGTGGGAGATCGGGTGGGGAATCGGGGACAGCCCCCGATTTCCCGGAGGAGAGGCGTCCACGCTCCCCACAACGAAGACCCGCGGACGGTTGGGCGGGCCCGGGCTTCGCGGCATAATCGGCGCCTTCGCTGGCACTGGAGATCCGATGAATCGCCACCGCCCGATCATCGCCGTCTTTTTCGCTTTCGCCTCCCTGATGCTGCCCGCCCCGCACGCGCTGGCGCTCGACCGCGTCGTATTCGGGACCGACTGGCTCGCGCAGGCCGAGCACGGCGGCTTCTACCAGGCGATCGCCGAGGGCATCTACGCGAAGCACGGCCTCGACGTGGTCATCAGGATGGGCGGCCCGCAGGTCAACGGACTGCAACTCCTCGCCGCCGGCCAGCTGGACGTCGCGATGGCCGACGGACTGCAGGTGATCAACGCCGTCGAGCAGAACGTTCCGCTGGTGGCCATCGCCGCGACTTTCCAGAAGAACCCGACCGCGATCATCGCCCACCCCGGTGTGGCGAAGCTCGAGGATCTGCGCGGCAAGCCGATCGCGATCGCTTCCGCAGCCAACACCACGTTCTGGCCCTGGCTCATCGCCCGCTTCGGCTTCGACGACGCGCAGAAGCGCCCCTACGCATTTTCGGTGCAGCCGTTCCTGGCCGACAAGGCGCTCTCGCAGCAGGGGTTCGCGACGTCCGAGCCGTACTCGATCGAGAAGGGCGGCATCAAGCCGGTGGTGTTCCTGCTCGCGGATTTCGGCTATCCGCCCTATTCCGAAGCGCTGGTCGTGAGGCGCGACACGCTCGACAAGCGCGCGGAAGTGCTCGCGCGTTTCGTGCGTGCGTCCGCGGAAGGGTGGAAGAGTTACCTCGCGAATCCTGCGCCGGGCAACGCGCTCATTCGCAAGGACAATCCGCAGATGAGCGAGGAATTGCTCGCCTACAGCGTGCGCAAGATGCGCGAGCACGCGATCGTCGAAGGCGGCGAGGCGAAGCGCGAAGGGCTGCTCTCGATGTCCGACGCGCGCTGGCGCGCCACCATCGACTTCCTGAAGCTCACCCGGCTGGCGAAACCCAACGTCGACTACACGAAGGCGTGGAGTCTGGCGGTCGTCCGCAACGTCAAGGTCCTGCCCTGAGCGGCGGCGCTCCCCGCGCAGCGCCGGAGGACCCGCCGGCGGTCGCGCTCGCACGCGCGACGAAGGTCTGGCCCAACGGCACGCGTGCGCTGGATCCGGTCGACCTCGAGGTTCGGCGCGGCGAGTTCCTGTCGGTGCTGGGGCCCTCGGGCTGCGGCAAGTCGACGCTCCTGCACCTGATCGCCGGACTCGAGGCCCCGTCGTCGGGATCGATCGCGTGGTGGGGATCGTCGTTCGACGCGACCGGAACGCCCGGTCGCGGCCTCGCGATGGTGTTCCAGTCGCCCACGCTGATGCCCTGGGCGCGCGTCGACACGAACGTTCGGCTCCCGCTTTCGCTCGCCGGCGTGCCGGTCGCCGAATCCGACCGCGCCGTCCGTGACGCGCTTGCGCTCGTGGGGCTCTCCGACAGCGCGCGCCTGTGGCCGCGCGAACTTTCCGGCGGAATGCAGATGCGGGCGTCGATCGCCCGCGCGCTGGTCAATCACCCGGACCTCCTGCTGATGGACGAGCCGTTCGGCGCGCTCGACGAGTTCACGCGCCAGCGCCTCGACGACGAGTTGATCGCGCTGTGGCGCGAGCGCGGACTGACCATCGTGTTCGTCACCCACAGCATCCACGAGGCGGTCTACCTGTCGACGCGCGTCGCGGTGATGGGACCGCGTCCTGGGCGCCTGGTCGACGAAGTCGCGATCGACGAGCCGCATCCGCGCGGCGAGGCGTTCCGCGTCTCGACCGGCTTCGCCGGCTACGCGCAGCGGCTCTCGGCCCGGGTCGCTGAAGCGTCCGGCGGCGCGATGCACGATGCCGGCCCTCGCGCGAGGCGAGCATGAGCCGGCCGGAACGGGACGCAGGCTGGCGCCACGTCGCGCCTCTCGCCGTCGCCGTCGTCGTGATCGCGCTGTGGCAGGCGCTCACGGTCGCCTATGAAGTGCCGGTCTATCTCGTGCCGTCGCCGCAAGTCGTCGCGGAGACGCTCGTCGCCGATGCGGGTCTGCTCTTCGCGTCGCTCGGCGTCACCGTCTCGATCGCGCTGATGGCGCTCGGCGTCGCCGTCGTGCTCGGCGTGGCGATTGCGCTGCTGTTCGTGCAGAGCCGCTGGATCGAGGCCGCGTTCACGCCCTACGTCGTGCTGCTGCAGGTGACGCCGATCGTCGCGATCGCGCCGCTCATCATCCTCTGGGTGAAGGACACCCGTACGGCTTTGGTTCTCTGCGCGGTGGTCGTCGCGATCTTTCCGATCGTTTCCGACACGACGCTGGGACTGCGCAGCGTCGATCCGCGTCTCGCGGACCTGTTCAGGATGAACCGCGCGACGCGCTGGCAGGTGCTCACGCGGCTGCGCATCCCGAGCGCGCTGCCCTACTTCTTCGGCGGCCTGCGCATCGCGAGCGGGCTCGCGCTGATCGGGGCTGTCGTCGCCGAGTTCGTCGCCGGAACCGGCGGCCAGGGAGCCGGCCTCGCCTACCAGATCCTGATGTCGGGGATCCAGCTCAACATTCCGCGACTGTTTGCGGCGCTCGTGCTGATCACGCTCGCCGGCGTCGCGTTCTATCTGGGCGCGGTGCTCGCCTCGAAGCTCGCGCTCGGGCGCTGGCACGAGAGCGAATTGCAGTCCCGGTGATCCGCCGCCCTTTCGGCGTCAGACCCGGGTTCCAGGCCGGAACCCTGGTCGGGCCGCGAATCCGATCTCCACGTTGGTCAATCGGTCACGAGCTTCAGCCCGACGATACCCGCGACGATGAGTGCGACGCAGGCAAGTCGCAGCAGGCTCGCCGACTCGCCGAACAGGACGATGCCGAGGATGACCGTGCCGACCGCGCCGATGCCGGTCCAGATCGCGTAGGCAGTTCCCACCGGAAGCGTCCGGATCGCCCATCCGAGAAGGACGACGCTCGCGACCATCGCGACCACCGTCCAGGTGGTCGGCCACGGGCGGGTGAACCCTTCCGTGTACTTGAGGCCGACCGCCCATCCGATCTCGAACAACCCTGCGACGACGAGCGCGATCCAGGCCATGCTTCCCCTCCCTGTGTTGCGAAGACGGCCATTATCGCCGTGACTGTGATCCAATGCGCAGACCTGCGGAGCGGACCGATCCGGAAAGGCCCATGGAGACTTTCGATGTCGTCGTGATCGGCGGCGGCGTGGTCGGCACGTCGATCGCCTGCCACCTCGCCATGCTGGGTGCGCGCCGCGTCGCGCTCCTCGAACGCGGCACGCTGGGCGGCGGTACGACGGCACAGTCGTCCTGCATCCTGCGCACCCACTACTCGGTGCGCGAGGACGCCGAACTCGCGCACGCGGCGCTGCGCATCTTCGCGCGTTTCGCCGGCTATCTGGACGACCCGGAAGCGGTCAGCGGGTACAACCGCTGCGGCCTGATGATCGTCGCGCCCGAAGGCGAGCGCGCCGAGGCGCTCAAGGCGACGCTCGCCGTCGAGCGTACGCTCGGGATCGACGCGCGCGACCTCTCGACCGCCGAAGCGCGCGAGCGGCACCCGCTGGTCGACTTCGGCGACATCGCACACGTCGGCTTCGAGCCGGACGCGGGTTACGCCGATGCGCATCTCGTGCTCTCGTCGTTCGCGCGCGGCGCGCGCCGACGAGGCGTCGCGATCCGGGAGGGCGTCAACGTCACCGGACTCCTGCGCGACTCGGGCGGCCGCGTCACCGGCGTGCGCACCTCCGGCGGCGACTTCGGCGCGGGCACGGTTGTGTGCGCGCAGAACATCTGGTCGCGCGAGGTCGCCGTCTGGACTGGCATCGCGCTGCCGCTCACGATCTCGCGCCACGCGGTATTCACGCTGGAGGGGCCCACGGCCTACACGAAGGATCTCCCGGTGCTGAAGGATCTTGCTTCGCCTGCGAAACTCTATCTTCGGAGCTACGCGACGCGGCAGTTGCTGGTCGGCGACGGCAACGAGGGCGAGGCGCTCGCCGCACCCGACACCGAGCAGGCGGACGTGCCGCTTGATTACGTGGTCGAACTCGGAGAGCAGGTCGCGCACCGGCTGCCAGCCTTCGCCGACGCCGGCCTCGCCACGTCGTGGACCGGCGTCTACGACGTCACGCCGGACTGGAACCCGGTGCTGGGCCCGCTTCCGGGGATCGACGGCATCAGCGTCGCCTACGGCTTCTCCGGCCACGGCTTCAAGCTCTCGCCGATCGTCGGCCGCCTGATCGCCCAGCAGGTGCTTGCCATGCCGACCGACTTCCCCCTCGCCCCCTACGCGCTCGAGCGCTTCGCGACCGGCCGCCTGCTCGCCGGGCGCTACGGGACCGGCGCCGTTTCCTGACCAACCCCGACCCCCGGTGTCAGACACGGTGTCTGACACCGTGTCTGACACCGTGTCTGACACCGTTCGCGAGGCCCTCGACACGCGCGCGGCGTGGCATACTGCGCGCGTCGTCCACGCCATGCTCGCCCGCGCCCTCGCGCGGATCCTCAGGGGAGGTTCGAATGCGCCACCATCGTCTCGTCGCCGCGACCGCGATCGCGGCCGCGGTCGCCTTCGCGGGAGCCGTTTCCGCGCAGGATCGCGTGTTCTTCGGCATCGCCACCGGCGGCACCGGCGGAACCTACTATCCGCTCGGCGGCATGCTGGCCCAGCTCATCAGCAACAAGGTCACGATCGGCGGGAAGAAGCTCTCCGCGACGGCCGAGACCGCGGGCGCCTCGGTTGCCAACGCGCAGCTCCTCGGCCGCAAGGACATCGAGAGCGCGTTCGTCGCGGCGGACATCCTCGACGCCGCGTTCAACGGCAAGGGGCAGTTCGAGGGCAAGGCGCTCAAGAACCTGCGCGCGCTCGGCGCGCTGTACCCCGAGCAGGTGCAGCTCGTGACGCTCGCCTCCGCGAACGTGAACACGTTCCGGGACCTCAAGGGCAAGTCC
>JADLBN010000324.1 GCA_020847675.1 Burkholderiales bacterium
AGCAGGCGGAAGGCGCTGTCGCCCTTCTCCAGGACGAGGCCGTAGGTCTCGTAGCTGAAATAGCGCGGCGAGAGCTGCAGGCCGCGCGCCTCCTGTTGCTGCGCCAGCAGCATGGCGAGGATCGAGCGGTCGGCGACATAGGCGTCCAACTCGCCGCCGGCGACCATGCCGGCGCCGCGGCGATGGTCGTCGACGACGCGGATGTCGGCGTCGACCCCCAGCGCCTTCAAGGCGTTGCGCAAGGTGCGCTCCGTGGTGGTGCCGCCGAGCACGCCGACCCGCATGTTCTCGAGATCGGCGAAGGTGACGATGGTGACGGTGCCGCGCGAGAGCACGCCGGCGCCGTCGACGAAGATTGGCAGCGAGAAGTCGACCATTGCGCGCCGCGTCATGGTCATCGAGCTCGCTTCGCAGACGAGGTCGAGGCGGCCGTCGCGCACCGACGTGAAGCGGCTCTCGCCGCTCACCTGGACGAACTCCGTGCGCACCTTCTCCATGCCGAGCGCGCGGCCGATATCCGCCGTCACCTCGTTGCAGATGTCGATGACGTAGCCGGCGGGCCAGCCCGACGCATCCAGGAAAGAGTGCGGCCGCGCATCGGCGCGATAGCCGATGCGGACGACGCCGGAGGCCTTGATGCGGTCGAGCGTCGTCGCCGCCGCATGGATGTCGCAGACCGCCCAGGCCAGAAGGGCGGTGACGGCAAGGGCGCGCAGGCGCATGAGCACTTTCTCTCGGATTCCTTATTCCTTGGACCGGCTTTCCTCGGATTCTTGAAGGCGAACAGAACCATCATTCCACCGCTTGCACAATCGACGCGGGCGCATCGCGGCGGCGCGGGGCGTCGGCATGGTTTCCGGATGCTTGCGCCGGCCGCGCCGGCGGCCGTCAGGGCGGGAGATCGGCGAATACCGGTTCCTCTCGTCGCCCATGCGCGGAGGCAATGCCGGGCGTTGCGGTGCTCGTCGCTTTCGGGCTGATGGCGCTGGCCGCGTCAGTCGCCGCGTCGAGGCTGGAGCGCGCGGCCTGCGCGCCGCGGCTCACTTCTTAGCGCTGCCGGTGTTGA
>JADLBN010000079.1 GCA_020847675.1 Burkholderiales bacterium
CGCACGCGCGGGTCGGGAGACGAATCGCGCAGTTCGCGCGGGTCTCCCTCGGCGATGATGCCGCGCGCCTTCTTGTCGAGCAGCACGACGCGGTCGATCGCCGCGAACACCGACGGAAGGTCGTGGGTGATGATCACGAACGTCATGCCGAGGCTCTCGGCAAGCCGTCGAATCGTCGCGTCGAGCGTCGCCGAGGTGATCGGGTCGAGACCGGAAGAGGGCTCGTCGAGGAACAGGATCGGCGGGTCGAGCGCCATCGCGCGCGCGATGCCCGCTCGCTTCTGCATGCCGCCGGAGATCGCCGACGGCAGGTGCCCCGTGAAGGCGTCGAGCCCCACCTGCGCGAGTTTCATGCGCGCGAGCAGGTTCATCGCGTCGTCGGGAAGGTCGGTGTAGACCTCGATCGGCAGGCGCACGTTCTCGAGCAGCGTCATCGAGCCGAACAGCGCCCCGGACTGGTACATGACGCCGAACCGGCGGCGGATCCGCTCGAGATCCGGCCCGTCCGCGCTCACGATGTCCTCGCCACCGAAACGCACGGCGCCCTTCACCGGCGGCACCAGCCCGATCATGTGCTTGAGGATCGTGCTCTTGCCGCCGCCGGAGCCGCCGAGGATCCCGAACACCTCGCCCGCGCGCACGCTGAAGTTCACGTCGTCGAGGAACGCGGTGCCGTCGTAACCGGCGTCGAGGTGCTCGACCTCGATCAGCACCTCGCCGGGTTCGCGGCGCGGCGGCCCTGCGGCGGCGAGCGGGTCGGCGGTCCCCATGCGACTCAGATGTCGAGGATGTAGAAGGCGACGGCGAAGATGCCGTCGACCACGACCAGCAGAATGATGCCCGAAACCACCGCCCGCGTGGCGGACTCCCCGACGGCGGACGCCCCGGCCGCGGTCTGCAGGCCGCGCAGGCAGCCGATGCCGGCGACCAGGATCGCGAACACGAACGACTTGACGAACCCCGCCATGAAGTCGGTGAAGGTCACGGCACTGTCGATCTCCTTCATGAACGTCACGACGGGAATCGAGAACGATGTCATCGTGATTGCGCCGCCGACCATGCCGATCAGCATCGAGAACAGCGTGAGCAGCGGCGTCATCAGGATCGCCGCGACGATGCGCGGCGTGACGAGGAAGCGGACCGGGTCGAGGCCCATCGTGGTGATCGCGTCGACCTCCTGGTTCACGCGCATCGTCCCGATCTCCGCCGCGAACGCGGCGCCCGAGCGGCCTGCGAGCAGGATCGCGGTCATCAGCGGGCCGAGTTCGCGCAGCATCGACAGCCCGATCAGGTCGGCGACGAAGATCTCGGCGCCGAACCGCTTCATCGGCACCGCCGACTGGAACGCGAGGATCATTCCGAGCAGGAAGCTGATGAGCGCCACGATCGGCAGCGCGTCCGCGCCGACGCGCTCGCAGACGTGCCAGACATCCTTCCAGCGCACGCTCTTCGGATGCCACGCCGCGTACCAGAGCGCGGCCGTGAGTTCGCCGACGAAGGTCACGAGCTGCGCGATGTCGCGCCAGGTGGCGTCCGCCGCGCGGCCCAGTTCCTCGATCGCGGGGCGGCGGCGCGGTTCGGGATCGAGATCCTGCGCGAGGCGGGCAGGATCGAACTGCCCGAGCAGCGCCTGGAACTGCGGCTTCAGGTTGGCCACCTCGACCGGCGCACCCCGTTCCTGCGCGACCAGGTCGAGGAGCAGCGCGACACCCGCGTTGTCGCAATAGTCGACCTTCGCCGCGTCCAGCGTGACCGGCTTCCCGGGAGCGTCCGCGAGCGCCCGGTGGGCCTCTCCCCACAGCACGCGCACGGTCCCCGCGTCGAGCCGCCCGTCCAGCGCGACCACGCGCCTGCCGTCCGGGAGGTCGCTGATCGCGAGGGCGGCCATCGAGGGCGCCGTCAGGGGGCGACGAGCTCGAGTTGGGAGCCGAACACGCGCACGCGGTCGCCCACGCGGAACGGCGGATCGTAGGACATCGAGACGGTGCGCGGCGGTCCGCCCGCGTCCATCGCGACGGTGAGGTCCCAGCGCGGATGCTGGTCCTCGGAGGGCCTGCGAGCGTACGAGCCGCCACCGGCCGACCCGAGCAGCACCAGGCCCTGGTTCCTGAGGTCCTTGCCCACCTGGTAGGTGGCGGTCACGCGGCCGGGCGCGTTCATCTCGTCGCCGGGCGCGACGGTGCCCGGCGCAGCGCTCCCGAGCGGCGTCCACGAACTCTTCACCGAAGTCTGCCGGATGTCGGTAACGGTTCCGCAGCGGTCGCAGCGCTCGGTCGTCTGCGCCTCGCCGCCGGGCGCGAGCGCCGCGAGCGATGCTGCGAAACCCAACCGGAGCGTCAGGCGCAGGCTCATCGCGGCAGCGTGTTCAGGTAGAACATCGCGTGCAGCATCGGACCAGGCCGGCCGAGCAGCCCGACCCAGCGCTGGAAGATCGGGTCGATGCCGCCGCTGCGGTAGAGCTCGACGAGCGCGCGATTCACCGCGAGCCGGAAATCCGGATCGTCGCGGCGCATGACCAATCCGTAAGGCTCGAACGAGATGTCGGAGGGCAGGAAGTCGGTGTTGCGCGCGCCCGACGTGCGCGAGCGCATCGTCGTGAGCGCGATGCGGTCGCCCGCGACGCCGTCGACCTTGCCGCCTTCGAGCAGTGAAACGCCTTCCGCGTAGTCTCCGATGGGCACGATGACGGCGGGCGAACCCACCGCGGTCAGCGTGCGGGCGAGGGCTTGTTCGGTCGTCGTGCCCGGGATGACCGCGACGCGCTTGCCCTTGAGGTCGGCGAGGCGCGTGAACTTCGACGCATCGCGCACGAGCACCGCGCCGCCGTCGACGTAGATCGGCACGCTGAAGTCCACGCTCGCCATGCGGGAAAGCGAGATCGTCGTCATGCCGCACTCGAGATCGACGTCTCCGCGAGTCACCGCGTCGAGCCGCTCGGCCGCCGACAGCGGACGCCAGGCGATCCTGGGCGCCTCCACGCCTGCCGCCTTCCCGATCTCGATCGCGGCCTGCTCGCACAACTCGACCGAGTAGCCGCGTACGCGGGCGTTGCGATCCTTGAACGAGAACGGCGCGGCGTCGTCGCGGTAGCCCATCGCGATCGTGCCGGACGCCTTGATCCGGTCGAGCGTGGGCCCGGCGATCGCGGATGGCGATCCGCAGAACGCGACAGCGAGGGCGAGCACGGCGACGCAGGTGGTGACGCGCATGGGCGAGGTGTGGGTTCGCGCTCCGCGCGGAGCAGCAAGGCGGCAGCGAGTGTAGCACCAACGGGAGCGCCCACGGAGGGCGTCCGGGCCCGGGCCGGCGGGTTGCGATACCATAGCGGCCCCGCGCCAGACGCAGCGCCCCCATCCCGCGTCAGGAGACCTTCGTGAAACCGTCACCCGCACGATTCGCCGTCCCCGTCGCCGCGCTCGCCGTCGCGCTGTTCGCCGCGGCCGCGTCGGCGCAGTCCATGCCCGACACGCTCGGCAAGATCCGCGCGTCCGGCCAGATCAACGTCGGATTTTCGCCCGATTCGATCCCGTTCTCGGCTGCCGAGGCGGACGGCAAGCCCGCCGGCTACTCGATCGACCTCTGCAACAAGGTGATCGCCGCGATCGGTCGGTCGGTCGGCAACACCAGCCTGCGCGTCAACTGGATCCCGGGCACGGTGTCCGAGCGCCTGGCCGCGATCAAGGCCGGCAAACTCGACCTCGAGTGCGCCAACACCTCGGCAACGCTGTCGAGAATGGAGAACGTCGACTTCAGCAACCTGTCGTTCGTCGACAGCGGCGGCTTCCTCGTGCGCGCCGACGGTCCGATCCAGGGCGTCGCCGACATGATGGGCAAGAAGATCGCGGTGATCGGCGGCACGACCACCGAGCAGCGGCTCGTCGCGATGCTGAAGGAGCGCAAGGTCGAAGCCGGCGTCGTGCGCGTGCGCGACGCCGCTGAGGGCGCCCAGTTGCTCGAGTCGAAGCAGGCCGATGCGTTCGCCGGCGACAAGATCAAGCTCATCGGCATCGCGGTGACGGCCAAGGACCCGAAGGTGTTTTCGCTGCTGGTCGCCGACTTCTCGATCGAGCCCTACGCCTTCGCGCTGCCGCGCGGGGACTCGGCGCTACGCCTGGTCATCAATCGCGAACTCACCCGCGTCTACGTCTCCGGCGAGATCGAGGAGATCTTCGCCCGCTGGCTCGGCAAGCTCGGTCGTCCGAGCGGCATGCTTGCGGCGATGTACGTGCTGAACGCAGTTCCCGACTGACCGGAGGATCGAAGATGATTCGAATCAAGTTCGCGCGAGCCGCGGCAATCGCCGCCGCGGCATTCGCCCTCGCGGCGTGCGCTCCGCAACCGGCGTTCCAGGTTACCGACACGCCGTCCACCCGCATCGGAACGGTCGAATCGGTGCAGCAGGTCGTCGCGGAGAACGACAATTCCGCACTCGGTGCGATCGGCGGCGCGCTGGTCGGCGGCGGCATCGGCAGCCTGTTCGGCGGCGGCACCGGCCGCACGGTCGCGACGGTCGTCGGCGCGGTCGGCGGCGCCTATGCCGGCAACCAGATCGCGCAGCGCAATCCGACGATGGTCTGGCAGATCGCGATCCGGTACGACGACGGCAGCTTCGCGACGATCCGGCAGCAGGCGACGCCGATCGTGCGGCCGGGCGACCGCGTGCGCGTCAATCCGAACGGACTGGAGCTGATCTCGCGCTAGCCCCGAGAAAGCCGGTGAGCGCAGCGTCGACCGCCGCGACCACCGGCCGCCAGTCGCCGCGCACGGTCTGGCGGAACAGGCGCGCGGTCGGATACCACGGGCTGTCGTCGCGGCGAAGCATCCAGCGCCAGACGTCGCCGACCGGCAGCAGGATCCACACCGGCTTGCCGAGCGCGCCCGCAAGGTGCGCGACCGCCGTATCGGTGGCCACGACGAGGTCGAGCGTCCCGATCAGCGCCGCGGTGGCGGCGAAGTCTGTGAAGTCCGCCGACCAGTCGAGCAGGCGGACGTTGCCCGTCGCGGCCTTCGCCGCCGCGCCGTGCTGGAGGCCTACCCAGACCGCGTCGTGGCGCTCGACGAGCGGCGCGACGTGGTCGAAGGTCAGCGAGCGGATGCGGTCGTTGTAGCGCCGTGGATTGCCGGCCCAGACGAGACCGATGCGCGTCCGCGCGCCGAACGGCGCGAGCCGCTCCTCCCAGCGCCGCACGTCAGCCGGGTCCGGACTGAGATAGGGAACCTCGGCCGGGATCGCGTCCTGCGTCAACCCGAGGCGCGCGGGAACGCTCATCAACGCGCAGTGCGCGGCGACCGGAGGCAGCGCGTCGTGCTGCGTCACGACCTCGACGCCTTCGATGCGCTCGAACAGGCGGCGAAGCTCGGTCCAGCATTCCAGCACGACGCGATGTCCCCGCCGTGCGAGCATCGGCGCGAAGCGTGCGAACTGGATCAGGTCACCGAATCCCTGCTCCGCGTCCAGGAGCAGGCGCCCGTCGACCGCGCCGCCATCCCAGCGCGGCAGCGCGCGCTCCGGCCTCGGGCGGTAGCCCTCGCACTTCCAGCGCCACTCGTATTCGTACCAACCCTGCGGCATTTCGCCGTCGGTCAACAGCGCGAGCGCCCGCTTGCCGCGCGCCTCGGCATCGCCGGGTGCGACGCCGATCGCGCGATCGTAGGCCGCCCTCGCCCCAGCGGTGTCGCAGAGTTCGAGCCTTGCGTCACCCATGCGTCGCCAGGCGTCCGGCCAGTTCGGATCCGCCGCGACGGTCCGCTCGAGCGAAGCGATCGCATCGTGCAGGTCGTCGAGCGCGAACGACGCGAGAGACCGGTTGAAATGCGCCTCGGGCATCTCCGGCTTCAGGCGCAGCGCCTCGTCCAAGGGCGCGAACGCGTCGCGCCAGCGTTCCTGCGCGATGACGGCGCGGCCGAGGTTGCACCAGGCCTCCGGCGCGCGGAGGGTGGCGACGCAAGACCGGAGTTCGGCCTCGGCCCGCGCGAACTCCCCCGCGTCGAGCAATGCGGAACCGAGCAGGAACCGCGTGCGCGGATCTCCGGGCTTGAGCGCGAGGGCCGCTTCGAACGACGCGATCGCGCCCGGCGCGTCGCGAAGCGCGAGTTGCGACTGCCCGAGCCCCGCCCAGGCCGAAAGGAGCTTCGCATCCTGCGCGAGGGCCGACCGGAACGACGCGATCGCCTCGTCGTGGCGGCCGGTCGCGCGCATCACGTGCCCGAGGTTCGCCCGCGCCTGGGCGAGGTGCGGGTCGAGTTCGATCGCCTTGCGGAAGGCGGCTTCGGCTTCGGCGAACGCGCCGCGCTGCTGCAGGATGTTGCCCAGGCTGTTGCGGTAGGCCGCGACGGCGGGCCGCACGCCGACGGCGCGCTCGACGAACTTCCGTGCCTGGTCCAGGTCGCCGTTCTGGGCGTGGATCACGCCGATCCCGTGCAGCGCGTCCGGCTGCCGCGGGTCGTGCGCGAGAATCGCGCCGTACGCCTCCCACGCCTCGTGCGTCCTGCCGCTTCGGTGCAATTTCAGGGCGGAGTCGACGGCGGCGGTCAGGGACATCGCGAGCGGGTGCAGCGCCATGGGCAAGCGCGAAACGCGATCATTCTACCGCTCCCGCGGCACCGGCTGCCCCGTCCTCAACGGACGCAGCAGGCACTGGCTCGCGGACGTCGGCCGCACCGATCGATCATCCGCACGATGGCCTCGAAGCCGCTTCGCCGCGCCTGCCGTGGCCTGCGCGCGCGGTTTGCGCGCATGGCGAGCGGTTGACAAACCCATCCCGGGGGCGCGAGCATCGGACTCGACCGCGGGGCGCGCAGCCCTGCCCTGCCCTCCCCCCGCCCTGATCGATGCACGCCGAAGGCGCCGACCCGATCCGCCTCGTGCTGAACGGGGAGCGGGTCGACATCGCGCATCTCTCTCCGCAGACGACGCTCCTCGCGTGGCTGCGCGAGCAGCGCGGACTGACCGGCACCAAGGAAGGCTGCGCCGAAGGCGACTGCGGCGCATGCACGGTCGTTGTCGCGCAGTCGCGCGGCGACGGCACGCTCGCGTGGTCGCCCGTGAACGCCTGCATCCGGCTCCTGCCCTCGCTCGACGGCAAGGCGGTGTTCACCGTCGAGTCGCTGCGTGCTCCGGGCGGCGAACTGCATCCGGTGCAGCAGGCGCTCGTCGAGTGCCACGGCTCGCAGTGCGGCTTCTGCACGCCCGGCTTCGCGATGAGCCTGTTCGGGCTCTTCAAGAACGCGCACGCGCCCTCGCGAGAGCAGGTCGACGACGCGCTCTCGGGAAACCTGTGCCGCTGCACCGGCTACCGGCCGATCCTCGAAGCGGCGGAGCGCATGGGCGAGTACGACGCCGAAGCCTGCGGCGCGACCGGGTGGCGCAGCCCGGGCGTCGCGGCGGACGGCAGCAGGATCGTGTCCCGGGAGGAGCAGCAGCTCGCCGCGGCACTCGATGCGCTCGCGCATGACGCCACGTTCGACTACCGGGGCGAAGGGCAACGCTGGCTGGCGCCGGTCGAGGCGGACGGCCTTGCGGAGGCCTGCGCGCAGCACCCGCAGGCGTGTCTCGTCGCGGGCGCGACCGACGTCGGCCTGTGGATCACCAAGCAGCACCGCGATCTCGGAACGATCATCTCGACCGCCGAGGTGCGCGACCTGGCGACGATCCGGCGCGGCGACGACGCCTTCGAGATCGGCGCCGCGGCCACGCTCGCCGACGCGTTCGCGGCGCTCGACGACGACTACCCCGAACTGCACGAGGCATGGGTGCGCTTCGCCTCGCTGCCGATCCGCAACGCCGGCACGCTCGGCGGCAATGTGGCGAACGGCTCGCCGATCGGCGACTCGATGCCGGCGCTGATCGCGCTCGGCGCGAGCGTCGTGCTGCGCTGCGGCGAGTCGACGCGAACCCTGCCGCTGGAAGACTTCTACCTTGCCTACCGGAAGACCGCGCGCGCGCCCGGCGAGTTCGTCGCGTCGATCCGCGTGCCGCGGCGTCCCGGCGGCCTCGTGCTGCGCGCGTACAAGCTGTCGAAGCGCTACGACCAGGACATTTCGGCGGCGTTCGCGACGTTCGCGCTGGCGATGGATGCCGGCCGCATCGCCTCGGCACGGATCGGCTGCGGCGGTGTCGCGCCGACGCCGGCTCGCGCCGTGTCGACCGAGCGCGCGCTGGCCGGGAAGCCGTGGAGCGAGGCGACTGCCGCTCAGGCCGCCGAAGTGCTGGAGGCCGAGTTCACGCCGATCGACGACATGCGCGCGTCGGCCGCCTACCGTCGCCGCGCGCTCGGCAACCTGCTGCGCCGCCTGTGGCTGGAGACGGGCGCCGGCACCGACGCCCCGACGCGCGTCGAGCAACTGCTCGCGGCCGGCTGACGCGATGAACGATCCGCGACTGCCGCTTCCCGATCTCGGACTCGCGCCAGGCGCAAGCGTGGTCGGCGTCCCGATGCCGCACGATTCGGCCGCGCTGCACGCGAGCGGCGAAGCCGCCTACACCGACGACCTTCCGGAGCCGCGCGGCACGCTCTACGCGGCGGTCGGCGTCTCGCCGGTCGCGCACGGGCGCCTGCGGTCGATCGACCTTCGCGCCGTGCGCGCGATGCAAGGCGTCGTCGATGTCATCCTCGCCGCCGACATTCCCGGCGTGAACGACGTCGGCCCGGTGCTGCACGACGACCCGATCCTCGCCGACGGCGTCGTGCACTTCGCCGGCCAGCCTGTGTTCGCGGTCGCCGCGGAGAGCGTCGAGGCGGCGCGGCGCGCGGCCCTCGCCGCGACGTTCGACATCGAGCCGCTGCCGCCGATCCTCACCGTCGAGGAGGCGATGGCGGCGCAGTCGTTCGTGCTGCCGCCGGTGCACGTGCGCCGCGGCGACGCGGCGGCGGCGTTCTCCCGCGCGCCGCACCGGCTCGCCGGAACGATCGCGAGCGGCGGGCAGGATCACTTCTACGTCGAAGGCCAGGTCGCGCTCGCGATACCCGGCGAAGGCGGCGGGATGCACGTCCATTGCTCGACCCAGCACCCGGGGGAAGTGCAGCTCACCGTCGCGCACGCGCTCGGTCTCGAGTCGCACGACGTCGTGGTCGAGTGCCGCCGCATGGGCGGCGGCTTCGGCGGCAAGGAGTCGCAGATGTCGCTCTTCGCCTGCATCGCGGCGCTGTTCGCACGCCGCACCGGCCGGGCGGTCAAGCTGCGCCTCGACCGCGACGACGACATGCGCTCCACCGGCAAGCGCCATGCCTTCGCGCACGGCTACGACGTCGGCTATGACGACGAAGGCCGCCTCCTCGCGCTCGACCTCACGCTCGCCTCGCGCTGCGGGTTCTCGGCCGACCTCTCCGGCCCGGTCAACGACCGCGCCGTGTTCCACGCCGACAACGCCTATTGGCTCCCCGACGTCGCGATCCACAGCTACCGCTGCCGGACCAACACCGTGTCCGACACCGCATTCCGGGGCTTCGGCGGCCCGCAGGGCATGTTCGCGATCGAGGCGGTGATCGACGAGGTCGCGCGCGCGCTCGGCCGCGACCCGCTCGACGTGCGCAAGGCGAACCTCTACGGCGTCGCCGATCGCAACGTCACGCCCTACGGCATGACGGTCGAGGACAACATCGCACCCGCGCTGATCGACCGGCTCGAGGTCACGTCGCGCTACCGCGAGCGGCGCGCCGAGATCGCGGCGTGGAACCGCGCGAGCCCGGTCCTGCGGCGCGGACTGGCGCTGACGCCGGTGAAGTTCGGGATCTCGTTCACGGCCACGCACTTCAACCAGGCCGGCGCGCTCGTGCACGTCTACCGGGACGGCACGGTGCTGCTCAACCACGGCGGCACCGAAATGGGCCAGGGCCTGTTCACCAAGGTCCGGCAGGTCGTCGCCCAGGAGCTCGGCATCGCGCCCGACCGCGTTCGCGTCACCGCGACAGACACGAGCAAGGTGCCCAACGCGTCGGCCACCGCCGCATCGTCGGGGTCCGATCTCAACGGCATGGCGGCACGAGACGCGGCGCGCAAGCTGCGCGAGCGACTGGCCGCGCACGCGGCGCGCAAGGCCGGCTGCGACCCGGCCGCCGTCTCGTTCGCCGGCGGCCGTGTCGAGAGCGGGGCGGCCTCGATGAGCTTCGCCGAACTCGCGCGCTCGGCCTACCTCGCGCGCGTGCCGCTCTCGGCCACGGGGTTCTATGCGACGCCGAAGATCCACTACGACGCGAAGACGCTCACGGGCCGGCCGTTCTTCTATTTCGCCTACGGTGCGGCGTGCGTCGAAGCCGCGATCGACACGCTCACCGGAGAGCACCGGCTCCTGGCCGTGGACATCCTGCACGACGTCGGCGCCTCGCTCAATCCCGCGATCGACCGAGGACAGATCGAAGGCGGGTTCCTGCAGGGCTGGGGCTGGCTCGCGATGGAAGAACTGGTCTGGAACGGCAAGGGCGAGCTTCGCACGCACGCGCCGTCGACCTACAAGATCCCGACCTCGCGCGACTGGCCCGCGCGCGTGCGCATCGACTTCTGGCCGGGCGAGAACCGCGAGGAGACGATCCACCGCAGCAAGGCGGTCGGCGAGCCGCCGCTCATGCTCGCGCTCGCCGGCTTCCACGCGCTGCGCGATGCGGTGTCGAGCCTGTCCGACTACCGCTTCGCGGCGAAGCTCGACGCGCCGGCGACCGACGAACGCATCCTGCGCGCCGTCGAGGACATGAGGCGACGCGCGAGGGACGCGGCGTGACCGGACTCGGCGCGGCGCTCGCCCAGGCGCTCGCGGCGTGCGGCCGCGCCGCCGTCGTCGCGATTGCACAGGGCAGCGGCTCGATCCCGCGAGAGCCCGGTGCGTGGATGGTCGTGTCGGCGCGGGACTCCGTCGGCACGATCGGCGGCGGACACCTCGAGCATGAAGCGGCGCGGATCGCGCGCGAAGCCGTCGCGCAGGCGATGCCTGCGGCGACGTGGCTCGTGCGCTTTCCGCTGGCCGCACGGCTCGGGCAGTGCTGCGGCGGCGTCGCGACCGTCGCGTTCGCCGTGGTCGACCGCCCCGCCACGTGGCTCGACGTCGCGGCCGCGTGCGAGCGCACGTCGCAGGCCTTCGCGCTCGTCCATCGTCTCGGCGCCGTGGACGCGGAGGCGCGCCTTCTGGTCGTGACCGGCGACGATTCCCGCGGTTCGCTGGGCGACGCCGGTCTCGACTCGGCGGCCGTTGCGGTTGCACGCGCCCGTCTCGCGGCGGACGGCCCGACCTGCGTCGCGGAGGCGGGAGACGCGTCGCTGTTCGTCCACGTCGTGCGGCCGCAGGCCTTCGACGTCCTTCTGTTCGGCAACGGGCACGTCGGCCGCGCGCTGGTGCAGGTGCTCGGGGCGCTGCCCTGCTCGGTGCGCTGGGTGGACGAGCGCGAGTCGGCGTTTCCGGCGCACGTTCCCTCCAACGTCGAGGTCGTCGCCACCGACGCCCCGGTCGACGAGGTCGCGGATGCGCCGCGTGGCGCGTTCGTGGTCGTCGCCACGCACAGCCACGCGCTCGACTTCGAGATCGTCGAGAAGGCGCTCTTGCGCGACGACTGGGCCTACGTGGGCCTCATCGGATCGAAGTCGAAGCGCCAGCAGTTCGCGAAGCGACTGGCCGTCCGCGGGCTGCCCGAGGCGGCGCTCGCGCGCGTCACCTGCCCGATCGGCGCGCCGTCGGGACTCGCCGGCAAGGAACCCGGCGTGATCGCGGTCGGCGTCGCGGCCGAGATCCTCGCGCTGAGAGAGCGCATCTCCTGCGCGCCGTTCGCAGGCGCACGCCCCACGGCGACCGGCCGGGCCAGCCGATGACGCTCCCCCGCACCCCGGTGTCAGACACGGTGTCTGACACCGGCCCTCGACTCGCACTATCGGGCATCACCAAGGCGTACCCGTCCGTGGTCGCAAACGACGCGATCGACCTCGACGTCGCCGCGGGCGAGATCCATGCGGTGCTGGGCGAGAACGGCGCCGGCAAATCGACCTTGATGAAGGTGATCTACGGCGTGGTCAAGCCCGACGCCGGAACGATCCTGTGGGAAGGGAAACCGGTTTCGATCGCCAACCCTGCGCGTGCACGTCGGCTGGGCATCGGCATGGTGTTCCAGCACTTCTCGCTGTTCGAGACGCTCACCGTCGCCGAGAACATCGCGCTCTCGCTCGACCGTGAGCGGGCCGGAGGCGACTTGCCCGCGCGCATCCGCGAGGTGTCGGCGCGCTACGGGCTGCCGCTCGATCCGGACCGGCACGTGCTCTCGATGTCGGTCGGCGAGCGCCAGCGCGTCGAGATCGTGCGCTGCCTGCTGCAGGATCCGCGTCTCCTCATCATGGACGAGCCGACCTCGGTGCTCACGCCGCAGGCGGTCGAGAAGCTGTTCGAGACGCTGCGCCGCCTGTCCGACGAAGGCTGCAGCATCCTCTACATCAGCCACAAGCTCGACGAGATCCGGGCGCTGTGCACCCGGGCGACGGTGTTGCGCGGCGGCAAGGTCACCGGTGCCTGCGACCCGCGGCGCGAGTCCTCCGCCTCGCTCGCGCGCATGATGATCGGCGGCGACCTTCCCCGCCCGCAACACCGTGCAGCGAAGCTCGGCGAGGCGCGACTCGTCGTCGACGGACTCACGCTCGCAGCGGACGATCCGTTCGGCACCTCGCTCTCGGACCTGCACCTCACCGTGCACGCGGGCGAGATCGTCGGCATCGCGGGCGTCTCGGGCAACGGCCAGAAGGAACTGATGGCGGCGCTGTCGGGCGAGCGGACCGTGGACAGTCCGGGCGCGGTGCGGCTGATGGGAACGCCGGCGGGCCGGCTCGACGCCGAGGAGCGGCGTGCACTGGGGCTCGCATTCGTGCCGGAAGAGCGGCTGGGTCGCGGCGCAGTGCCCGAGATGTCGCTCGCGGAGAACGCGCTGCTGACAGCGCATCGTCAGGACCTCGTGCGGAACGGCTTCGTTCGGACCGACGCGGTGCGCGGCTTCGCGGCCGAGACGATCGCGCAGTTCAACGTCAAGGCCGGAGGGCCGGATGCGGCCGCGCGTTCACTCTCCGGCGGCAATCTGCAGAAGTTCATCGTCGGGCGCGAGATCCGGCAGGCGCCGAAGCTGATGATCGCCGCGCAGCCGACCTGGGGCGTTGACGTCGGTGCCGCGGCGCAGATCCGCCAGGCGCTGATCGACCTGCGCGACGCCGGCGTCGCGGTGCTGGTGGTGTCGGAGGAGCTGGACGAACTGTTCGAGATCTGCGACCGGCTCGCGGTGATCGCGCAGGGCCGCCTCGCCGATGCCCGGCCGACGCGCGACACCAACGCCGAGGAGATCGGCCTCCTGATGGCCGGATCGTTCATCGCGGCGGGCACGGAGTCGGGACGTCGCCTGTCCCCCGCGGGAGCCGTGGATGTCTGACCCCCGGCCCCACGGACGTCCCACGGACGGGGGATCCGAGGCGCGCGCGCGATGATCCGCCTCGAAGCCCGCCCCGAGCCGTCGCGCACCTTCCGCTGGGCGTCGCCGCTGATCGCGTTCGGGCTGACCATCGCGATCGGGATGGTCCTGTTCCCGCTCATGGGGAAGAATCCGTTCGATGCGCTGCACGCGTTCTTCATCAAGCCGGTCGATTCGGCCTACGGCGTCGGCGAACTGCTGCTCAAGGCATCCCCGCTGATGCTGATCGCGACCGGCCTCGCCGCGGGCTACCGGGCGAACGTCTGGAACATCGGTGCCGAAGGCCAGCTAACGCTGGGCGGGATCGCGGGCGGCGGCGTTGCGCTGGCGCTCCACGGCTCGACCTCGCCGTTCGTGCTGCCGCTGATGTTCGTGGCCGGCATCATCGGCGGCATGGCATGGGCGGCGATCCCGGCGTGGCTGCGCACCCGCTTCAACGCGAACGAGATCCTCGTGTCGCTGATGCTCGTCTACGTCGCGACGCTGATCCTGTCGATCCTCGTGCACGGCGCGTGGCGCGACCCGGAAGGCTTCAACTTCCCGCAGTCGAAGATGTTCACCGAGAGCGCGATCCTGCCCAACCTGCTCCCGGAGACTCGCCTCAACGTCGGGCTGTTCGTGGCGCTCGCGGTCGTGGCCGCCGGCTGGGTGTTCATGGAAAAGAGCTTCACCGGCTACCAGATGCGCGTCGCCGGCCTCGCGCCCGCCGCGGCTCACTACGCCGGCATCTCGTCGCCGCGCACCGTGTGGCTCGGGATGCTGATCGGCGGCGCCTGCGCGGGACTCGCGGGCGTGGGCGAGATCGCCGGTCCGATAGGTCAGCTCCAGGCCTCGGTGTCGCCGGGCTACGGCTTCGCCGCGATCATCGTCGCCTTCGTCGGACGACTGAATCCGGTCGGCATCGTCTTCGCGAGCCTGCTCATGTCGCTGCTCTATCTCGGCGGCGAGTCGGCGCAGTTGAATCTCGCGTTGCCGTCGGCAGTCACCGGATTGTTCCAGGGGACGCTGCTCTTCTTCCTTCTCGCGGCCGACGTGTTCATCCACTACCGGATCCGTTTGCGCCGCGCAGCGAGAAGCACAGCCCCTGCGTGATGGACACCGTCGCCCAGCTCGTCATTCTCACGCTCGCCGCGGGCACGCCGCTCGTGTTCGCCGCGCTGGGCGAACTCGTCACCGAGAAGGCGGGCGTCCTGAACCTCGGCGTCGAGGGCATGATGCTGGTCGGCGCGGTCGTGGCGTTCATCGTCGCGTCGACGTCGGGATCGCCCTGGCTCGGTGTCGCTGCCGGAATGGCCGCTGGCGCCGTGGTGTCGATGATCTTCGCCGTCGTCGCGCTCTCGCTGATGGCGAACCAGGTCGCGACCGGGCTCGCGCTCTCGCTGTTCGGCATCGGCCTCTCCGCTTTCGTGGGGCTCGACTTCGTGTCGGTGGTGATCGAAGGCATCAAGCCGCTCGCGATCAGGGGGCTGTCCGACCTCCCGGTCGTCGGGCAACTGCTGTTCGGCCACAACCCGCTCGTCTACCTGTCGTTCGTGCTGTTCGCGGCGGTGCAAGCGTTCCTCTACCGCAGCCGCGCGGGCCTCGTGCTGCGCGCCGTCGGCGAGTCGCCCCAGTCCGCGCACGCGATCGGCTATCCGGTGATCGCGATCCGATACGCCGCCGTGTTCTTCGGCGGCGCCTGCTCGGGCCTCGCGGGCGCCTACCTGTCGGTGGCCTATACGCCGCTGTGGGTCGAGGGCATGGTCGCGGGTCGCGGCTGGATCGCGCTCGCGCTCGTCGTGTTCGCCACCTGGAAGCCGTGGCGCGTGCTCGCCGGCGCGTACCTGTTCGGCGGCGTGACGCTGGCGCAGTTCCAGGCGCAGGCGTCGGGATCGGCGATCCCGGCTCAGTACCTGTCGATGCTGCCCTATCTCGCGACGATTGTCGTCCTGGCCGTCATCTCGCGCGACACGGTGACCATCCGGCTGAACGCCCCGGCTTCGCTCGGCAAGCCCTTCCATCCGGCGGGATGACCCCGGTCCCGGGCGGGCGGTAGAATCCGCCTCCGTCCCGATCCCGCCCCTAGCCGGGCGGCCCCTACCCCGCCCCCAGGAGAAAGCCGCAATGCCCAGCATGAACCGCAGGACCGCGCTCGCCACGATGGCAGGCGCCCTCGCCTCCGCCGCCCTTCCCGTCCGCGCGCAGTCCAAGGCCGCCGGACCGATGAAGGTCGGCTACGTCTACGTGAGCCCGATCGGCGACGCAGGCTGGACCTACCAGCACGACATCGGCCGCAAACAGATGGAGGCGGCGCTCGCCGGCAAGGTGACGACCAAGTACATCGAGAGCGTGCCCGAGGGAGCCGACGCCGAGCGCGTGATCCGCGAACTCGCGCAGAGCGGCCACCAGATGATCTTCACGACCTCGTTCGGCTACATGAATCCGACGATCAAGGTTGCGCAGTCGTTCCCGAAGGTCCACTTCGAGCACGCGACCGGCTACAAGACCGCGCCGAACGTCGGCATCTACAACGCGCGTTTCTACGAGGGACGCTACCTCGCCGGCATCGTCGCCGGGCGCATGACCAAGACCAACGTCGCCGGCTACGTGGCCGCGTTCCCGATCCCCGAAGTCGTCATGGGCATCAACGCCTTCACGCGCGGCATGCGCAGCGTCAATCCGAAGGCCGAGATGAAGGTCGTGTGGATCAGCTCGTGGTTCGACCCGGGCAAGGAGCGCACGGCGGCGGAAACCCTGATCTCGCAGGGCGCCGACGTGGTGACGCACCACACCGACTCGACCGCTGTCGTGCAGGCCGCCGAGGCGAAGGGCGTGTACGCGGTGTCCTACCACAGCGACATGTCGAAGTACGGCCCGAAGGCGCAGCTCACCGGCGTCACGCACGTGTGGGGCGAGTACTACACGAAGACCGTGACCGCCGCGGTCGAGGGCAAGTGGAAGCCCGGCAGCATCTGGGGCGGCATCAAGGACCACATGATCAAGCTCGCGCCGTTCAACGCCGCGGTGCCCGCCTCGGTGCGCGACGAAGTCGGCAAGATCGAGGCCGCGATCGGCGCCGGGAAGTTCCACCCGTTCACCGGCCCGGTGAAGGACAACGAGGGCAAGGAACGGCTCGCCTCGGGCAAGGTGATCGACGACGCCACGCTCGGCAAGATGGACTACTATGTCGAGGGCGTGCAAGGGAAGCTGCCGGCGTCGAAGTAGCGGCACGGGCCGGCGCCGCCTTCGCGGGCGGACGTGCAAGAATGGACGGGCGCACTCCGGTGCGCCCGTTTCGTTTCGGTGTCCGCCAGCGCAAGGAGGCTCCCGATGTGCCGCTCGATCCGGACGTTGTTCAACTTCGATCCACCCGCGACCGAGGACGAGATCCGCGCGGCATCGCGCCAGTTCGTCCGCAAGCTCTCCGGCATGAACGCGCCGTCGAAGGCGAACGAAGCCGCCTTCGAGCGCGCGATCGACGAGGTCGCTGCGAGCGCCCGAACGCTCATCTCGTCGCTGGTGACGACGTCGGATCCCAGGAATCGCGACGTCGAGGCCGCGCGCGCACGCGAGCGCAGCTATCGGAGGTTCGATCCGCGAGCGTGAGGCGGCGCTGAGTGCGCCGCCGAAGCCGCCACAGATTCGTCCGGCGGGCGCAATCAGCCGTTTAACGGGCGGTCAATCGCGATCGAAGGGACTCACGACGCCGCGCCCGCCGCGGTTCAGCACGTGGGTGTAGACCATCGTGGTCGAAACGTCCTGGTGACCGAGCAGCTCCTGCACCGTCCGGATGTCGTAGCCGGACTCGAGAAGGTGCGTCGCGAACGAGTGGCGGAGCGTGTGCGGCGTCGCGGGCTTGGCGATGCCGGCGCCGCGCACCGCGTTCTTCATCGCGCGCTGGAACGACTGATCGGACAGGTGATGGCGCCGGACGTCGCCGTCGCGTGGATCGACCGAGCGAGTGTCGGCCGGGAATACGTACTGCCACGCCCATTCGCGCGCCGCCCCCGGATACTTGCGCGCGAGCGCAAACGGCAACCAGACCGCGCCGAACCCTTCGTCGAGGTCGACGCGATGAATCTCCCGCGCGTGGGCGAGCTGCTCGCGCAGCGCGGCGACCAGGCGCACCGGGAGCATCGTCACGCGGTCCTTGCTGCCCTTGCCGTCGCGCACCAGGATCTCGCGCCGGGCGAATTCGACATCCTTCACCCGCAGCCGCATCGCCTCCATGATGCGCAGGCCCGTGCCGTAGAGCAGGCCGCCGATCAGCCGGTGCACGCCCTCGAGGCGCGCCAGCACGCGGGCCACCTCGTCGCGCGTCAATACGACCGGCAGCCGTTTCGTCGCCTTCGCCTGCTGGACGCCGTCGAGCCACGGCAGCTCGGTCCCGAGCACCTCCTTGTAGAGGAACAGGAGCGCGCTCTTGGCCTGGTTCTGCGTCGAGGCGGCGACCTTCCCCTGAACGGCCAGCGAAGTCAGGAAGGCTTCGACCTCCGCCGCCCCGAGCCCGGACGGATGGCGCTTGCCGTGAAAGAGGACGTAGCGTCTAATCCAGTCGCAATACGCCTGCTCGGTGCGGATGCTGTAGTGCTTGAGACGGATTCGCTCCCGGACGCGGTCGAGCAGGAGAACGGGCGCCATCGCCTCCACGGAACCGAGCCTTTCGGCCCCCCTATTGGAAAGTCGTCCGATGATTCTGAGGAGATTTGTCCCGTCGGCCCATAGGCCGTTCGGACGAAGTGAGGCGGCGATCCCGGCCGGAAGGACGCATTGCGATCCGGCCGTTTCAAGCCACACATTACGTTAGGCCCCCTCAGAATGCCCATCGAGCACGCACTCCTTCGCAAGACTGAGTTGCGTTCCCCAAAGGCCTTCGTGGAAGTTGAGCGTGTAGCAGGTCGATTTCTTGACTTCTTGAACCAAACGC
>JADLBN010000080.1 GCA_020847675.1 Burkholderiales bacterium
GACAAGGCCAAGGCCAGCGGCACGTCGAAGGTCACGGTCTCGGGCTACCACGACGCGACCGGCAACCTCGAGCAGAACCAGGAACTGGCGAAGCAGCGCGCGCTCGCGGTGCGCGACGCGATCAAGGCGGCGGCAGGCGTGGGCGACGATCGCTTCGAGATGAAGAAGCCCGTGATCTCGGAGGGCTCCGGCGCCACCGATGCCGAAGCGCGCCGGGTCGAGGTCAGCGTCAACTGACGCGAACGCGAGGTTCGTTCGCGGGACGGCAGCGGGCGACCGCTGCCGTTTTCGCTTCTGCCGGCGGCGGTTTCGGCCCATGTTGTCGCGCGACGACCTGACGACAGGACTGCGCTTCCTCGCGGCGCTGCCGCGCTTCCTGCGCACGCCGCTGTCGTGCGACGCGATGCGCGCGATCCTGCGCGAGCGGTTCGAGCGGCGCGAGGCCCGATTCCTCGCGGCGGTGGACCTCGCGCTCGCGATTCCCGGCTCGCCGTACGCGCGGCTGTTCGCGCACGCCGGCTGCACCGCGGGCGACGTCGCGGAGCTTGCGGCGCGCGACGGCGTCGAGGGCGCGCTCGCCGCGCTGCTGCGTGCCGGTGTCTACCTGACCTGCGACGAGTTCAAGGCACGAGCGCCGGTCCTGCGCGGGAGCCTCCGGTTCACGGTCGACCCCGCGTCGCTGGTCAACCCGCATTCGACCGTGCACGGTCTCGCCGAGACCTCGGGGAGCCGCGGCGCACGCACGCCTGTTCCGCTGGACCTCGCGTTCGTGCGCGACCACGCGGTGAACACGCACCTGGCGCTGGTGGCGCACGGCGGCGGAGACTGGGCGCACGCCCACCACGGGGCACCCGGAGGCACTGCGGTCACCAATCCGCTCGAGTTCGCCAAAGGCGGACGTCCGCCCGAGCGCTGGTTCACGCCGGTCGCACTCGACCTGCCGGAACTCTCGCCGCGCTACCGATGGGGAGCGCGCGCGCTGCGCGCGGGCAGCCTCCTCGCCGGCGTCCCGCTGCCGGGTCCGACACTCGTCCCGTTCGACGACGACTCCGCGGTGCTCGCGTGGATCGCGGACGTGCGCTCGCGCGGCGGCATTCCCCACCTCTGGGGCTATGCGTCCACAGCAGCCCGCATCTGCCGGTCGGCCGCGGAGCTTGGTGCGGACATCCGCGGCACGCGGTTCACGATGGGCGGCGAGCCGACGACGCCGGCGCGGCGCGCGGCCGTGGAGGCGGTCGGCGCGGTCGCGCTGCCGCGCATGGGGGCCACCGAGACCGACATCCTCTCCTACGCCTGCGGGAGTTCCCGGGCCGCTGACGACATGCACTTCCTCGACGACCGGCACGCGCTGGTGCAGCCGGCGCCGGGCGAGGAGACGCCGGGGACGCCCTCGGGCGCGATGCTCCTGACCTCGCTCCTTCCGAGCGCACCGCTGCGCCTTCTCAACGTGTGCCTGGGCGACCGCGCGACGGTGTCGACGCAGCCCTGCGGCTGCGGGCTCGAACTCGAGGGCTGGGGCCTGCACATCCAGGACGTGCGTTCGTTCGACAAGCTGACCGCGGGCGGCATGAACTTCCTCGACGTCGACGTGGCGCGCGTGCTCGAGGAGACGATGCCCGCGGCGTTCGGAGGTCGGGCGGGCGACTGGCAACTGGTCGAGCGCATGGACGGCCCGCGCGCGGCCCCGGAAGTCTCGCTCGTGGTGGATCCGGCCGTGGGCCCGCTCGACGAAAGTCGCGTGGCGGCCTCGTTCCTGGACGCGATCGGCGGTGGCGAAGGCGGCGAACGGATCATGGCGCGTCAATGGCACGGCACGGGCATGCTGCATATCGTGCGTGAGCCGCCGCGGCGGACGACGACCGGCAAGGCGCCGCACGTGTTCCACGAACGCTGAGGGCGATTCGGTACACTTGCCCGGAGGAGGGCTCCATGGACTTCCGGCTCGACCCGGCGATCGACCAACTCCGGCGGCGCGTGCGTGCGTTCGTCGAGGCGCGGCTGATTCCGCTCGAAGCGGACCGCGCGAACTACGACGAGCACGACAACCTGCGGGAAGACGTTCTCGCACGGATGCGCGGCGAGGCGCGTGAAGCCGGAATCTGGGCGCTGCAGTCGCCGAAGGCGCGCGGCGGCGGCGGCCTCCCGTTCGTCGCCATGGCCGCGTGCTACGAGGAGATGAACCGCTCGATCTTCGGACCGGCAGCGTTCAACTGCGCCGCCCCCGACGACGGCAACATGATGGTGCTGGAGCGCGTCGGCAGCGACGCGCAGAAGGCGCGCTGGCTCGATCCGATCGTCGACGGCCGCGTGCGCTCGTCGTTCGCGATGACCGAGCCGCATCCGGGCGGCGGATCGGATCCCTCGATGATCCGCACGACCGCAAAGCGGCGCGGCGAACGCTGGGTGGTGCACGGGCGCAAGTGGTTCATCACCGGGGCCGCGACGGCGTCGCACTTCCTGCTGATCGCGCGCACCTCGGACGATGCGCGCAAGGGGCACACCGCGTTCATGTTCCACCGCGACCGGCCCGGCTGGCGCCTCGAGCGCCGCATCCCGATCATGGGGCCGGAGGAGCACGGCGGCCACGGGGAACTCAGCTTCGACGGCCTCGAGATTCCCGACGAGGACCGGTTGCTGGGCGTGGGCGACGGGCTCAAGGTCGCGCAGATCCGCCTCGGTCCCGCGCGGCTCACGCACTGCATGCGCTGGCTCGGCCTCGCGCGGCGCAGCCTGGAGATCGCGAACGCCTACGTGGCGGAGCGCATGAGCGGGGGCAAGCGGCTCGCCGAGCGCGAGTCGGTGCAGCTCATGCTCGGCGACGCCGCGATCGAGCTTCGCATCGGGCGCCTGCTGGTGATGCACGCGGCGACGCGGCTCGACGCGGGCGGCATGGCGCGCACCGAACTCTCGCTCGCGAAGGTCCACGTCGCCGGCGCGCTGCACCGCGCCGCCGACACCGCCATCCAGCTCTGCGGCGGGCGCGGCTACTCGAAGGACACGCCGCTCGAATGGATCTACCGCTACGCGCGGCAGGCGCGTCTCGTCGACGGCGCCTCCGAGGTGCACAGGACGGTGATCGCGAGGAGCCTGACCGACGCACCCGACGCGTTCTTCGACTGGAACCACGTCGATCCGCCGAAGCGATCGGCGCCCGCGTGAGCGCTGCAGCGGTCGCCGCGGCCGCCGGCTTCGACGCGTCGCGGCTCGAAGCGTTTCTGCGCGGCGCGCTGCCCGGCCTCGAGGGTGCGATGCAGCTCGAGCGCATCGGCGGCGGACAGTCGAATCCCACTTTCCTCGTCGCGTGCGGCGATCGCGAACTGGTGCTGCGCAAGCAGCCGCCGGGCGCGCTCCTGCCGTCGGCGCACGCGATCGATCGCGAGTTCCGCGTGATGGGCGCGCTCGCGGAGACCGGCGTGCCGGTGCCGCCCGTCGTGCTGTTCCACGCCGGCCGCGAGGTCGTGGGGACGCCGTTCTACCTGATGGATCGGGTCGCAGGCCGCGTCTTCGCGACGCACGCGTTGCCCGGCGTCGATTCCGCCGAGCGGAGCGCGATGTACAGCTCGATGGCGCAGACGCTCGCCGCGCTCCACCGCGTCGATCCCGCTTCGGTCGGCCTCGCGGATTTCGGACGACCCGGCAACTATTTCGCGCGGCAGGTCGCGCGCTGGTCGAGGCAGTGGGAAGCCTCGCGCACGCGCGCGAACCCCGCGCTCGAGCGGCTGATCGCGTGGCTCCCGGGACACATTCCCGAAGGCGAGGAGACCGCGATCTGCCACGGCGACTTCCGCATCGGCAACCTGATGTTCGACCCGGTGGCGCCGCGCGTGGTCGCGGTCCTCGACTGGGAACTCTCCACGCTCGGTCATCCACTCGCGGACCTCGGGTTCAACGCGATGGCCTGGCACACGCGGCCCGACGAGTACGGCGGCCTCGCCGGGCTCGACCTTGCCCCGCTCGGCATCCCGGCGCTGGAGGACTACGTCGCCTGCTATCTGCGTGCGTCCGGACGCGACGAGGGCATCGCGCCGTTCCACGTCGCCTTCGCGCTGTTCCGCTTCGCGGTGATCTTCGAGGGCATCGCCGCGCGCGCCGCGGCCGGGAATGCCGCCGCGGACGACGCGGCCGAGACCGGCAAGCTGGCGACGGCGTTCGCGCGACGGGCGGTCGAGATCGCGGGAGCCTGACTTCCGGTCATTCGTGCGGCCGTCCGGCCGAGCGGGCGTGCCCGCGCATCGGACAAGCGCCGCGTAGAATCCACCGGCCATGAAGCTCCATCCGTCGCGCATTGCCGTCTTCCTCGTCGCGCTCGCGGCGGCGCTGCCCGCGTCTTCGCAGCGCGCGCCCGAAGGCGCGAGCGGCTGGAGCGACAAGCCGGCCGTTCATGCGCGCCGGTTCATCGCCGCGACCGCGAACCCGCACGCGACCGACGCGGCCTACGCGATGCTCGCGCGCGGCGGCTCCGCCGTCGACGCGGCGATCGCGGCCCAGTTGGTGCTGGGACTGGTCGAGCCGCAGTCGTCAGGACTGGGGGGCGGTGCGTTCCTGCTCGTGCACGATCCGCGCGACGGGAAGCTCCGCGCCTACGACGGGCGCGAGACGGCTCCGGCCGCGGCGACGCCCGCGCGCTTCCTGAAGAGCGACGGCTCGACGGCCGGATTCGACGACGTCGTCGCCACGGGACTCTCCGTCGGTGTTCCCGGCCTCATGCGCCTCGCCGAACTCGCGCACGAGAGGCACGGCAGGCTTCCCTGGGCGACGCTGTTCGAGTCCGCGATCGCTCTCGCGGAACGCGGCTTCGCCGTTTCACCGCGGCTTGCCGCCGCCATCGCCGCCGATCGTCATCTTGCCGGCAGCGGTCGCGCGGCCGCGTACTTCCTCGACGGCGCAGGCAAGCCGCTCGCGGCCGGCACGCTCCTCCGCAATCCGGCCTACGCCGAGACGCTGCGCGTGCTCGCGCGCGAGGGAGCCGACGCGTTCTACCGTGGTGCGATCGCGCAGGACATCGTCGCGACGGTCCGATCGCATCCGCGCCGGCGGGGGGACATGACGCTCGCCGACCTCGCGGGCTACCGCGCGATCGAGCGCGATCCGGTCTGCGGCTCGTACCGCCGTTACCGCGTGTGCGGAATGCCGCCGCCCTCGTCGGGCGGCACCACGGTGCTCGCGATCCTCGGCCTGCTCGAACCCTTCGACCTCGCAGCGATGGGCAAGGGGACGTTCTGGAGCGTGCACTTCTTCAGCGAGGCCGGAAGGCTCGCCTACGCTGACCGCAACGCGTTCGTGGCGGATCCCGCATTCGTCGACGTTCCGCCGGGCATCGTCGACCCCGCCTACCTGCGCGAGCGGTCGCGTCTGATCGCGACTACGTCGAGCCTCGGACGGGCGACGGCCGGCGATCCGCCGGGAGAGGCGCGCGCACGCAAGGTCGCGCGCGCGGGCGGCGACGCGCTCGAACTGCCGTCCACCTCGCATCTGTCGATCGTCGACGCGCGGGGCGGCGCGGTGGCCATGACGACGACCATCGAGGACGGCTTCGGTTCGCGCCTGATGACCGAAGGCGGCTTCCTGCTCAACAACCAGCTCACCGACTTCTCGTTCGCGCCCTCGCGTGATGGCCGGCCCGTCGCCAATCGCGTCGAACCCGGCAAACGCCCGCGCTCGTCGATGGCGCCGACGATCGTCTACGACGCCGTCGGACGCCTGCACGCGGTGGCCGGTTCGCCGGGAGGCTCGGCGATCATCAACTACGTCGCCAATGTGCTGCTCGCGATCCTCGACTGGGGGCTCGACCCGCAGGCGGCGGTCGCGCTTCCGCATTTCGGCAGCCGCAACGGGCCCACCGAACTCGAACGCGACACCGCGGTTGCGGCACTCGCCCCGAAGCTCCGCGCGATCGGGCACGAGGTCGTCGTGGCCCCGTTCACCAGCGGCACGCAGGCGATCGTGCGCACGAGCGACGGCTGGGCGGGCGGTGCGGACCCGCGCCGCGAGGGCACGGTGCGCGGCCGCTGAACCGCTTCCTCGAACTCGGCCTTCCGCCGGGGCGGGCCGGCCGCGGGTTGGCGTTGCGGCGTCGCGCGGCGCGGAACTCGCCGCGGCTGGCGCCTATTCGCCGCAGGCCCTGCCGCCCGCGTAGCAGGCGAGCAGAGCGCCGATCTCAGGATCGCTGAACGGATTGCGCCACGCCGTGCCGCGGTCGCCGCGCACGCCCAGCAGGAGTCGCGCGGCGAGTTCGTCGCGCGGCATGCGCTTCGCC
>JADLBN010000081.1 GCA_020847675.1 Burkholderiales bacterium
CCGAGCGCGTTGGACTCGATGAACGCGCGGCGCGGCTCGACTTCCTCGCCCATGAGCTTGCTGAACACCTCCTCGGAGGTGACCGCGTCCTCGATCTGCACCTTGAGGAGGCGCCGCACCGCGGGATCCATCGTCGTCTCCCAGAGCTGCGCGGGGTTCATCTCGCCCAGCCCCTTGTAGCGCTGGATCGCCACGCTACCGCGCGCCTCGGCGATCAGCCAGTCGAGCGCTTCCTTGAACGTGCGGACCGCGAGGACCTTGTCGCCGCGCTTCACGCTCGCACCGGCGCGGACGAGTCCCTGCAGCGCCTGCGCGGCCGAGGCGATCTGTGCACCGTCACCGCTCTCGAGGAAGTCGGCGTCGATCGCGCTCGCGTGCGGCGTGCCGTGGTGGCGACGCACGATCACGAGCCGCCGGCTCTCGCTCGCCGCGTCGTAGCGCGCTTCGACGGTCACCTCCGGGTCGCCGATCGCCGCGGCGAGGTCGCGCGCGCTGCGGTTCGCCGCGGTCTCGGTCGCGAGGTCGACCTGCACGCCGCCCAGGAGCGCGTAGAGCGCCGCCGGCTCGACGATGCGCGAGGTGCGCTCGATCACAGCCTCGGCCAGCACGAACTCGCGTGCGATCGACGCGAGCGCGTCGGCCGACAAGGGCGCCGCGCCGGCGGCGGGCACCAGTTCGGCCCCCTTGAGCGCTACCTTGAGCAGGTGCTGCTTCAGTTCTCCCTCGTCCTTGAGGTAGACCTCTTCGCGACCGAGCTTCGCCTTGTAGAGCGGCGGCTGCGCGATGTAGATGTGGCCGCGCTCGATCAGCTCGGGCATCTGGCGGTAGAAGAACGTGAGCAGCAGCGTGCGGATGTGCGAGCCGTCGACGTCCGCGTCGGTCATGATGATGACGCGGTGGTAGCGCAGCTTGTCCGGGTTGAACGCGTCCTTGTCGTCCTTCTCGCTCGTCGACCGGCCGAAGCCCGCGCCCAGCGCCGTGATCAGAGTCACGATCTCCTGGCTGCCGATCACCTTGTCGATGCGCGCACGCTCGACGTTCAGGATCTTGCCGCGCAGCGGGAGGATCGCCTGGAACTTGCGGTCACGCCCCTGTTTCGCCGAGCCGCCGGCGGAATCGCCCTCGACCAGGTAGATCTCGCACAGCGCAGGGTCGCGCTCCTGGCAGTCGGCGAGCTTGCCGGGCAGCCCCATGCCGTCGAGCACGCCCTTGCGCCGCGTGAGTTCGCGCGCCTTGCGCGCCGCCTCGCGGGCGCGCGCGGCTTCGACGATCTTGGTGCAGATGATCTTCGCGTCGGCCGGGTACTCGAGCAGGAATTCGGCGAGCTTCGCGCCGACGATCTCCTGCACGATCGGCTGGACCTCGGACGAGACCAGCTTGTCCTTGGTCTGGCTCGAGAACTTGGGCTCGGGCACCTTCACCGACAGCACGCAGGTGAGTCCCTCGCGCATGTCGTCGCCCGAGGTCTCGACCTTCGCCTTCTTCGCGATCTCCTCCTTCTCGATGTAGCTGTTGAGGGTTCGCGTCATCGCCTGGCGCAGCCCGGTGAGGTGGGTGCCGCCGTCGCGCTGCGGGATGTTGTTGGTGAAGCACTGCACGCTCTCGGCGTAGCTGTCGTTCCACTGCATCGCGACCTCGACGGTCGTGCCGTCCTTCTCGCCGATCGCGTGGAACACGCGCGGATGCAGCACCGACTTCGCGCGGTTCATGTACTCGACGAAGCCCTTGATCCCGCCCGAGTGCGCGAAGTTCTCGCTCTTGCCGTCGCGCTGGTCGACCAGTTCGATCTTGACCCCGTGGTTCAGGAACGACAGCTCGCGGATGCGCTTCGCGAGGATCTCGTAGTGCCACTCGATGCGGCTGAAGGTCTCGCCCGAGGCCATGAAGTGGACCTCGGTGCCGCGCCGGTCGGTGTTGCCGGTGACCGCGAGCGGGGCCACCGCCTCGCCGCGGCGGAACTCCATCTGGTGCACCTTGCCGCCGCGCCAGATGCGCAGCCGCAGCCAGTCGGACAGCGCGTTGACCACCGACACCCCGACCCCGTGCAGTCCGCCGGACACCTTGTAGCTGTTCTGGTCGAACTTGCCGCCGGCGTGCAGTTCGGTCATCACGATCTCGGCCGCCGAGCGCTTCTCCTCGTCGTCGTCCTTGATGTCGGTCGGTATGCCGCGGCCGTTGTCGATGATCGACACCGAGTTGTCGGCGTGGATCACGACCTTGATGTCGTCGCAGACGCCGGCGAGCGCCTCGTCGATCGCGTTGTCCAGCACCTCGAACACCATGTGGTGCAGGCCGGTGCCGTCGGAGGTGTCCCCGATGTACATCCCCGGCCGCTTGCGGACCGCGTCGAGACCCTTGAGGATCTTGATGCTCGACGAGTCGTAGTCGGCGGGGGCGGCTTGCGGCTTGGGCATCGCTGGCGTCATGCGGGATCGAACCTCGAATCGGAACGGAAACGGCGGCTCCGCCGGCACCCCGTCTCGCGAAGGGGGCGGTCGGCGGCGGAGCGGGACGGCATCGGCGGGCGGCTCAGATGCGCATCGGCATCACGACGTACTTGTAGTCGTCGCGGCCGGGGATGGTGACCAGCGCGCTCGAGTTCGCGTCGCCGAACGCGATCGCGATCTCGGGGCTGTCCACGTTCTGCAGCACGCCGAGGAGATAGGTGATGTTGAAGCCGATGTCGAGACCCTCGCCCTGGTAGGCGACCTCGAGTTCCTCCTCGGCTTCCTCCTGCTCGCTGTTGCTGCAGACGATGCGCAGCGTGCCGGCCCCGAGCACGAGCCTCACGCCGCGGAACTTCTCGTTGGACAGGATCGCCGCGCGCTGGAGCGCCGCCTGGATCACGCCGCGGTCGAGCGTGATCGACTTGGTGTGGCCGACCGGGATCACGCGGTTGTAGTCGGGAAACTTGCCGTCGACCACCTTGCTCACCAGTTCGATCGCGCCGAAGCGGAAGCGGACCTGGTTCGCGAGGATATCGAGGGCGACCGGGTCGTCGGTTTCGGCAAGGAGCTTGCCCAATTCGAGCACGGTCTTGCGGGGCAGGATGACCTCCTGCCGGGTGTAGTCGCCGTCGACCGCGAGGCTAGCCCACGACAGGCGGTGACCGTCGGTCGCGACCGCCTGCAGCGAGCCGCGGTCGATCACCAGCAGCATGCCGTTCAGGTAGTAGCGGATGTCCTGCTGCGCCATCGCGAACTCGACCAGCCGGAACAGCGAGCGCAGGTCCTTCTGCGGAAGCGAGAGCGACTGCAGCTTTTCGCTGCCGACGCTGATCTTCGGATAGTCGCCCGCGGCGAGCGTCTGCAGGTTGAAGCGCGAGCGGCCCGCGCGCACGGTCATGCGGCTCCCGGTCACGTCGACGTTGAGCGTCGCGTCGTCGGGCAGCGCGCGCAGGAGATCGTGGAGCTTGCGCGCCGAGACCGTGGTGGCGGCGCCGGCCTTCGCCGCGCACTCCGCCTGCGCCGAGATCTGCATTTCGAGGTCGGTCGCGGTCAGCTCGAGCAGGCCGTCCTTCGGCTCGATCAGCACGTTCGCGAGGATCGGCAGCGTGTGCCGTCGCTCGACGATGCCCGAGACCGCCTGCAGGGGCTTCAGCAACGCGTCGCGTGCGACCTGTTTGAGTTGCATGATTGAAAATAGACAATCGTTAATAAGGGACGCCGCGACAGGCGGAAAAGCGGCATTGTCTTCGCGCGGTCAAGGCCTTGGAGGCGGTATCGCGGCAGGGAGAACCGCGGGATCGCCTGTGGATGTTCCGGGGAGCCTTTCGGCCAACCGGCCGCGAAGCCGAGTTATCCACAGATTATAGTGCAAGAACCCCCCGGTTTCCAGTCGCGCAGCCGTGCGAAATCCCGCTCTGCGACGCTCTCAGTTGCGCAGCACCTGGAGCAGGAAATTCACGTCGTGGTTGAGATCCGGATGGGAGTCGCGCAGCTTCGCGATCTGGCGGCACGCGTGCAGCACCGTCGTGTGGTCGCGGCCGCCGAAGTGGCTGCCGATCTCCGGCAGCGAGAGCTGGGTCAGCTCCTTCGCGAGCGCCATCGCGACCTGCCGCGGACGCGCGATCGCGCGCGAGCGCTTCTTGCTGTGCATCTCCGAGGGACGGATCTTGTAGTAGTCGGCGACGGTCTTCTGGATGTTCTCGACCGAGATCTGGCGGTTCTGCACCGCCAGCACGTCGCGCAGCGCCTCCTTCGCGACCGGCAGGGTCACCTCGAGCTTGTGGAAGCCGGCGTAGGCGAGGATGCGCTTGAGCGCGCCCTCGAGTTCGCGAACGTTGCTGCGGATGTGCTTCGCCACGAAGAACGCGACCTGTTCGTCCAGAGGCACGCGCTCGGCCTGCGCCTTGGCGAGCAGGATCGCGACCCGCATCTCGAGTTCCGGCGGCTCGAGCGCGACCGTGAGCCCCCAGCCGAAGCGCGAGATGAGCCGCTCCTCGATGCCGGCGATCTCCTTCGGATAGGTGTCGCAGGTGATGACGACCTGCTTGTGGCCTTCGATCAGCGTGTTGAACAGGTAGAAGAACTCCTCCTGCGTGCGGCTCTTGCCGTTGAAGAACTGGATGTCGTCGATCAGGAGCAGATCGAGCGAGCGGTAGTAGCGCTTGAACTCGTCGAAGGCCTTGTGCTGGTAGGCGCGCACCACGTCGGAGACGTAGGTCTCGGCGTGGATGTAGCGGATGCGCGCGGAAGGGTCGCGCTTCAGGATGTCGTGCCCGATCGCCTGGATCAGGTGGGTCTTGCCCAGCCCCACGCCGCCGTAGACGAAGAGCGGGTTGTAGGACGTCGGGTGGTTCGCGACCTGCAGGCCCGCAGCGCGGGCGAGCTGGTTCGCCTTGCCGGTCACGAACGAGTCGAACGTGAACGTGCCGTTCAAGCTCGTGGGCTCGATGCGCCTGGGGACCTCGTGCGAAGGGCGGACGGGCTCCGGCGCCGCCGCTGCGGGGCGGGCGGCCGGTTCGGCCGGCATCTCGTCGTCGACCGGCGCGAGCGCTCCGTCCCCTTCGAGGGCGGACGGCGCGGGCGCCGCCGGGCCGGCGTCGGCGAGCGAGAACTCGATCGACACCGGCTCGCCGGCCGCCTCCTTCGCCAGCGCGGCGATTCGGCCGCCGAAGCGATCCTTCACCCACTGCAGGACGAAGCGGTTGGGCGCCCGGAGCCTCAAACTCCCCTGGCCCGGCTCGACGGCGAGCGGGCGGATCCAGGTGGCGAACTGCTGGGGTGTGAGTTCGCGTTCGAACGCGGACAGGCAGGCGGTCCAGGCGGCAGGCGTCGGAATGGGTGCGGACATCGGGAATCGAAGGTGTCGCCGGCCGTTCTTCTGCCTGGGTTCCCCTGGGCGGCCATGCGAACTGCGTGGAAAACGGACGGGCGCCCCGCCTGAAGCCTCGACCCCGGGCGGGGCGCCCGCGGTTGA
>JADLBN010000082.1 GCA_020847675.1 Burkholderiales bacterium
GGTCGTCGCCGTGGTCGATCAGGATCCGGCGCACCCATTCCTGCCAGGCCTCGCCGAACGCACGGCGTGCAGGGGCCTCGGCGGAGGGATCGAGCGCCGCGTGCATGAGCGCCCGCAGTTCAGGCGGTCGGTCGACCACCTCGGAGCGGCTGGAGGCCTCGACCGAGGCGCCGGTGTCGAGCCGCGTGAAGCGCAGCGTGCCTTCGATCGGCGCGTCGTAACACAGCAAGCCTCGCCGCGAGTGCCGTCCGGCGAGTCCCTTGAAGCCTCCGTCACCCGCTGCGCCGGTCAGAAATCCCGCCACCGCGCCGATGACGCCCGCCACGCCTTCGTCCAGTGACTCGCGCACTTCGACGCGCACCTCGCCGCGACGCGGCATTTCGTCACCGTAGAGGTGCCGCAGCGCCCTGGCGGTCATCAACCACGCGCCCGCCACGGTCGGGCACGAGTGCCCTGCCAGCTTGACCACGTCGGCGTACCCGTACTCGATCACGCCACCTTCGGCCGCGCCGAGCGTCTCGGCGAGCGGATCGCGCATGGCCACGCGCGGGAGCGCGTCGAAGAAGGCAGGCAGGGGCATCGTCGTACTCCTCGTTCGGGCTGGCGGCGCTCCACACTGTGTCCTCGCGCCACGCCGAGGAAGCATCCTGCGCGACGCGCCCCGCGGCTGCCACGACCTGGGTCAAGCGGGCACGACCGGATTGGCGCCCGGCGAACCGGCGGCGCGGCCGGCGACAGGAGTGCAGGGACGGCGCGGTGAGATACCGCAGGCGGCGACGATGCTGGAGCGGGTGAAGGGAATCGAACCCTCGTCGTAGGCTTGGGAAGCCTCTGCTCTACCATTGAGCTACACCCGCGCGGAGGCGGATTCTACACCCCGGGTCCCCGCGGCCCGGAGAGGCTACGGAGCGAGCGATGGCGAACGAAGCGGCGATTCCGAACGTGCTCACGATCGCGGGCGTCGACCCGTCCGGCGGCGCGGGCGTGCTCGCGGACGTGAAAGCGATCGGCGCGCTGGGAGCCTACGCCTGCGCGGTGGTCGCCGCGCTCACCGCGCAGAACACGCGCGAGGTCACCGGCGTGCTCGCGATCCCGGCCGAGTTCGTGCGCCGGCAGATCGACACGCTGTTCGCCGACGTCCGCATCGACGCGGTGAAGATCGGCATGGTCGGCGAGGCGCCGGTGATCCGAGCCGTCGCCGATGCGCTCGCCCGGTGGAAGCCGCCGCACGTCGTGCTCGATCCGGTGATGGTCGCCAAGAGCGGCGACGCGCTGCTCGCGAAGGAAGCGGTCGGCGCGCTGGTCGAGGCGCTCGTCCCGCGCGCCACCGTGCTCACGCCGAACCTGCCCGAGGCGGGCACGCTGCTCGGCGAGCGGGCGCCCGACAACCTGAAGGAGATGAGACGCGCCGCGGAACGCCTGCGCGAACGCATGACGCACGCCGGCTCGCGCTGGGTCGTGCTGAAGGGCGGCCACCTGCCGGGCGGCGACGCGACCGACGTGCTGACCGACGGCGACCGAATGGTCGAACTCGCGTCACGACGCATCGACACCGCGAACACTCACGGCACCGGCTGCACGCTGTCCGCTGCCATCGCGGCGCTCCTGCCGAAGGCGCCCGACGTGCCCGCCGCGGTGCGCGCCGCGAAGGACTACCTGTCCGCGGCGATCGCTGCCGCCGGGCAGCTCGACGTGGGCCACGGGCACGGGCCGGTCCACCACTTCCACGCGCTGTGGCCGGAGTAGGAAACTCGGGGACAGGAATTCGGGGACAGACCCCGGTTTCGGTGGCAGCAACCGAATTCGGGGACAGACCCCGGTTTCGGTGGCAGCAACCGCGCGGCGAATTCACCCTGCCACCGAAACCGCAGGAATTCGGGGTCTGTCCCCGAATTCGCCCGAAACCCGACTCCGACCCCGAATTTCAGGTCACGCCCTGCGCCATCATCGCGTCGGCGACCTTGACGAACGCGGCGACGTTGGCGCCGTCCACGTAGTCGACGCGCCCGTCGCGCTCGCCGTGCCGCACGCAGGAACGATGGATCGACTGCATGATCTCCTTGAGGTGAGCGTCCACCTGCTGGCGCGTCCACGGCAGGCGCTGCGCGTTCTGCGTCATCTCGAGTCCCGACGTCGCGACGCCCCCCGCGTTGCTCGCCTTGCCCGGCGCGAAAAGCACGCCGGCTTCGCGGAAGATGCCGACAGCCTCCGGCGTGCACGGCATGTTCGCACCCTCGGCCACGCAGGCGACCTTGTTCGCCACCAGGCGCTGCGCATCCTCCCGTCCGAGTTCGTTCTGGGTCGCGCAGGGCAGCGCGATGTCGATCGGCATCTGCCACGGCCGCGCGCCGGGCCGGAACGCGATGCCCACCGCGCTCGCGTAGTCGGCGACGCGGCCGTCGCCGTTGCCGCGCATCTCGATCAGCTTCGCGAGCTTCTCGCCGGTGAAGCCGTCCGGGTCGTGCGCAGCGCCGCCGGAGTCCGACACCGCGACCACCTTCGCGCCGAGCGACATCGCCTTCTCGATCGCGAACTGCGCGACGTTGCCGGATCCGGACACGCCGACGCGCATGCCCTCGAACGACTGGTGGCGCCGCCGCAGCATCTCTTCGACGAAGTAGACGAGTCCGTAGCCGGTCGCCTCCGGGCGGATCAGGCTGCCGCCGAATGACAGGCCCTTGCCGGTGAACACGCAGGCGGAAGCGTTGGTGAGCTTCTTGTGCATGCCCGCCATGAAGCCGACCTCGCGCGCACCGACGCCGATGTCGCCCGCCGGAACGTCGGTGTCGGGGCCCAGGTGGCGGTGGAGTTCGAGCATCAGCGCCTGGCAGAAGCGCATGACCTCGTTGTCGCTGCGGCCCTTGGGATCGAAGTCGGAGCCTCCCTTGCCGCCGCCCATCGGCAGCGTCGTGAGCGCGTTCTTGAACGTCTGCTCGAAACCCAGGAACTTGAGGATCGACAGGTTGACCGACGGGTGGAAGCGCATGCCGCCCTTGAAGGGCCCGATCGCGCTCGAGTGCTGGATGCGCCAGGCGCGGTTGACGTGCACGGCGCCGGCGTCGTCGACCCATGCAACGCGAAACTGGATCACGCGCTCGGGCTCGATCAGGCGGTCGAGAAGGCCGTCGTCCGCGTACTCGGGGTGCGCCCGCACGAACGGCCACACGCTCTCCATCACCTCGCGGACCGCCTGGTGGAACTCGGGTTGCTGGGGGTCGCGCGCACGCGCGTGTTCCAAGAACTGCTCGAGGGTTCTGACCTGCATCACCACACTCCGGATTCGCGAAAGACCATGCTGGAGGCGGGATTATAGTGGGGAGGCGACCCCCCCTCCCGGAGAACCGCTCTCAGCGCGGCACGGCCGCGAGCGCCTCGTCGAGTTGCCGATGCGCGACCGGCAGTTCCAGCGCGAGCGCGCGCTCGCGCAGGACGCCGAGCGCGCTCGGGTCGGCCCGGCCGCGCAGCGCGTCCGCGAGCGCACGCGCCCGCGCCACGTGGAAGTCGGACCACGGCAGCGGTTCCGCCGCTGTGTAGCTCTCGAGCGCCGCAGCGTGGCGCCGCGCCTCGTCCGCCTCGCCTGCGGCGAGCGACGCGTCGATCGCGTCGCGGCGGAACCACAGGTGGTTGTGCGAGAGCGAGCCCGAGTCGAGCAGCGCCTCGCCCCGCGAGATCGCATCTCGCCGCCCGGCGTCGTCCGCAGCCATGAGGGCCTTCGCCCCGAGCGCGATCGGGCCGCCGAATCCGACTCCGATCTCCACGCACAGCGCCCAGGCTTCGTCGACCAGCGCGCGCGCCTTCGCGAGATCGCCCGCGTGGTGATCCGCATACCCGAGGACCAGGAGATCCACCGCCGCGAACCGCCGGGACGCGATGCGCCGCGCGAGCGCGAGGCTGCGCTCGGCCGGCGCCCGGGCCTCGTCGAATCGCCCGGCGCTGGCGAGCAGCATCGCGGCGCTCTCGTCGGCCATCACCTCGGCGACGCGGTGGCCGGTCGCGCGCGCCCCTTCGCGTGCAACGTCGATCGCCGCGAGCCCTTCGGTGTGCCGGCACAGGTACATGCCGGTGATACCGATCATGCAGCGGTTGGTGAGCGAGGCGCGCAGATCGCCGCGTCGCTCGAACAACGCGACGCAGCGCGTGAACGCATCGTGCGCGGTGGCAATCCGGCCCTGCGCGTAGTGCACGTCCGCGAGGCCCGAGAGCGCCTGCGCTTCGCAGCCCTCGTCGCCGGCCTCCCTGGCAAAGCCGAGCGCCAGCGAATGGTGCCTCGCGCAGGATTCCGAATCGCCACGGACGAAATCGAAGCTGCCGCGCAGGTAGGCGATGCGCGCGAGCGCGCGGGACGAGCGCAGGCCGGAGGCAATCGCCTCCGCGGCGTCGAGTGCCGCGAGGCCCGGTCCGACTGCACTGGTCAGCCGATGCGCCGCCGCGACGCCGATGTAAGCCTCGCAGCGTTCCGGGGCATCGGAAGCGAGCGCGAGCGCCCGGTCGTACGCAGTCGCCGACGCCGTCGAGTCGCCGAGGTCGCGTGCCCACTCGCCTTCGGCCGCGGCGAGCGCGTAGCGGGTTGCCGGAGCCGCTTCGAGTTCGCTGCCGCGCCGTACGAGCGTCAGTGCGGCATCGTGGCGCAACGACGCGGCCGCGGCGCGGGCCGCGAGCAGATAGGCGTCCGCCGCGTCCGGGTCCTCCGCCCGGTCGAGGTGCGCCGCGCGCAGCGCCGGGTCGCGCTGGTCGAACCACGCGGCGGCGCGGGCGTGCAGGTCGCGCCGCACGCTGTGCAGGAGCGACGCGTAGGCGCCGTCGCGGATCAGCGCGTGCGCGAACATGAGTTCGCCGGGCGCTTCGGCGGGACGGACGAGGTCGCGCGCAATCGCCTCGCCGAAGTCCGCCGCGCGACCGGTGAGCCGCGCGACGAGCGCGGGATCGAAGCGCGTGCCGATGACGGACGCCGCCTGCAGCGCGCCCTTGGCGCCGGGCGGCAGGCGGTCGAGGCGCGCGAGCACGACGCTGGCGATCGTCGCGGGCAGCGCCGCGCCATCCGCTCCGCTTCGCAGGAGCTGGGTCAGGAACAGCGGATTGCCCTGCGCGCGATCGACGCAGCGCCGCGCGACGTCGGGCTGCGTCTCGGCCAGCGCGCGAGCGAGATCGAGCGCCTCGTCGGCCGACAGCGGCTCCAGGTCCAGGCGTTCGCAGCGGCCCTCCGGCCACGCGCCGGACACCGGATCGCCGTCACGGCGAGTCGTGGCGACGAGCGCCAGCGGATGATCGTGGCTGCGATCGGCGAGCGCGGCAAGCGTCTCGACGACGGCGGGAGTCGCCCAGTGGAGGTCCTCGACCACCAGGGCCACGGGGACGCCGCGCGCCGCCGTGACCGCGGTCTCGGCGAGGGCTTCGATGCGTCCGCGCGCACGCGCCAGCGGATCCATCGCTGCGAACCGGCTGCCGTCCCGCTGCGGAGCGCCGACGAGATCCGCCATCAATGGCTCGTGTTCGTCGCGCACGAGTCCCGCGGCGAGCGAGCGGTCGAGGGCCGCGCGCGCAACCGCCGACGTGTCATCCGGCCCGACTCCGACGAACGCCCGGGCGAGCGCAGACGTGGCGTCACGGCCCTGCGCGGCGCCGAAATCGACGACCGCGGCCCGATGCACCGCGCATCCGTCCTGCGCGGCGAGGCGGGCGAACTCGTCCGCGAGCCGCGACTTGCCGAGTCCCGGGTCCCCGCGCAGGAGGAGCGTACCGCCGCGCCGCTCCGCGCGCATCGCGGCGAGCAGTGCCTCGAATCGCGCGCATTCCTTCGCGCGCCCCACCATGCGCCCTTGCCCGGAGGCGGGCCCGCGGAGGCCGCGCACGCGCCACACAGGCATCTCTCGCGCGAAGCCGCGCACCGCGACCTGCCCGCGCGGCTCGACGTCCAGGCGCTGCCCGAGCGCCGCGCGCACTTCGTCGGACACGATAGTCTCGCCGGCCTCGGCGAGATCTTCGAGACGCGAGGCGAGATTCACCGCATCCCCGGTCACCGTGTAGTCGGCGCGCACCGCGCTGCCGGTCGACGCGGCGACCACTTCGCCGCTGGCGATCCCCA
>JADLBN010000083.1 GCA_020847675.1 Burkholderiales bacterium
CCGACGCGCAGGCCCACGCCGTACATGAACAGGTAATAGAACATCGACTTGGTGAAGTTGTCGAGCGCCATCTTGACGCCGTAGGTCGAGGCCCAGGCCGAGAGCCCGGCGCCGACGATGATCGCGGAGGCGACCATCCCGAAGCCGTAGCCCTTGATGGTGACCTTGCCGAGCAGGACGGCGCCCGCGACGACCGCGAACAGCAGGATGTACGGATTCGCGGCGAGCCAGGTAAGGAGTGCTTGCATGGCGGGTCTCCCGTGATCTACCGAGTGGCGTGCTTCGAGCGGTGTGCGGTGAGCGCTTCGGGCTTCAGGAGTTCGAGGCCGCGCGAGGCGTTGAAGCCGTGGATCTCCTTGACGTCGAGCTTGCGCATGAAGGCGATCGTCTCGGGCGTGATCACCTGCCCGGGCACCATGATCGGGAATCCGGGCGGGTAGGGGATCACGAACTTCGCGGACACGAGTTCAGGGCCCTTCTTCAGCCGCTCGTCGATCTTCGGGTCGGCGAGTTTCAGGTACTCGCAGTTCGCCGCGTCGTAGGCCATGTAGTAGGCCGCGCGCATGTGTCCTTCGGAGGTCGCGCTCTTCGCGTTGTCGCGGAACGCGTCGTGGAAGCGGCTGAAGTCCGGCAGGTCCGGCACGTCCTCGACCAGCGACTTCACCCGCGCAGCGAAGGCCGCGCGGTCGGATTCGCCCCCTTCGGCGAGGCGCTTGTCGATCGTGCGCGCCATGTCGGCCAGCGCCTTGATCAGGTGCGCCATGTCGCTGCGGGTGTTGTTGATGTTGATCTGGACGAGCACGCTGTTGCGCGAGGTCTTGTTGATCTGGATGTCGTGGTCGCTCGCGAGCAGCCCCTTGAACTGCGACCCGTCGTAGCCGGCCCTGCCGCACAGGAGCGTGATGCGCGTCGGGTCGAGGAAGAACTCGTCGTCGCGCAGCGCCCTGACCGTGTCGGCGATGGTCCAGCCGGGCACTCCATAGTCCTTGAAGCCCGAGGTCCGGTAGGTCTCCGGCACCATCTCGGCCGGCGTAGCGGCGCGGAAGTACTTCGAGATCAGCGGATGGCCGTTGATCTCGCGCCGGATTTCGATCGCGAGCTGGATCGCGCGCTGCACCAGTTCGTAGCCTTCGAGCTCCATCTGCCGTCTCGCGAGGTCGAGCGAGGCGATGATCTGGAGATTGGGCGAAGTCGAGGTGTGGGTGAAGAACGCCTCCTTGAACGCCGCCTCGACGCGGTGGAAGTCCTGGTCGGCGACCACGATGATCGAGCCCTGCCGCAGCGCGGACATCGACTTGTGGACCGAGTCGCTCTCGTAGACGCGGATGCGGACCTTGTCGGGGTCCGGGAGCAGGTGCGCGTCGAGGAGCTTCGGGTTCTTCGGGTCGATCTCGCCGTGCTCGGCCTTGAACTTCGCGTAGCGCTCGCGGTAGGCCGGGTCGCGCATCATCGCGCGGAGCTTCGCCGCGCCTCCCATCGCGGTGCGGCCGCGCAGGTAGGGCGAGAACCGCGCATAGCCGAACCAGGCCTCGTCCCACAGGAACACGAGGTCCGGCTTGATCGCGAGGCACTCGAGCATCGTGCGCTCGACGTTCGCCACGTGGCCGTCGAACGTGCAGTTGGTGAGCACGAGCATCTTCGCGCGGTCGAGCTTGCCTTCCGCCTTGAGCTTGAGGAGCGCTTCCTTGATCGGCCGGATCGCGAGGCTTCCGTACATCGAGTATTGGGTGAGCGGGAAGGCGTCGATGTAGAGCGGCTGCGCGCCGGCGAGCACGATGCCGTAGTGGTGCGACTTGTGGCAGTCGCGGTCGATCAGCACGATGTCGCCCGGCGTGAGCAGCGCCTGGTGGATGATCTTGTTCGAGGTCGAGGTGCCGTTGGTGACGAAGAACGACCGGTCGCCGCCGAGCGCCCGAGCTGCCTTGTCCTGCGCGACCTTGATGTTGCCGGTGGGCTCGAGCAGGCTGTCGAGGCCCCCGGTGGTCGCGCTCGATTCGGCGAGGAACAGGTTGGCGCCGTAGAACTCGCCCATGTCGCGGATCCAGTTCGACTTGAAGATCGACTTGCCGCGTGCCACCGGCAGCGCGTGGAAGGTGCCGATCGGCCGCGCTGCGTAGTCCTTCAGGTTGTCGAAGTACGGCGTGTCGTAGCGGTCCTTGATGCCGTCCTGGATCGACAGGTGGATCTCCATCGGCTCCTCGACGCCATAGAACACACGGCGGATCCCGCCGGCGTCGTCGGCGCCCGCGAGCGCGGCGATGTCGTGGTCGGTGACGAGGAAGACGTCGAGTTCGGGGCGCACGAGCTTCACCGCCCGGGCGAGCGACTTCCCGAGGTCGCCGCCGGAGAGCGGAGAGGCCGGCAGGTGCGGCGCGATCAGTTCGCGGAGCGAGGGAATCGCGTAGCGCGACGCGTAGGGGAAGCCGTCGAGGACCACGACTGCCTGCACGTTGTAGTTGAAGATCGTGGCCAGCACCGCGTCCTCATAGCTCCCGACCACCACCGGTTCGTAGACGAACGCGTCCTCGTCGCGCCGGAGCTTGCGGAAGGTCTCGCGGAGCGCGTGCCAGGTCGAGCGCTCCCCGGCCGACACGATGAGCACCTCGAAGTAGGGACGGCGCGCGCGCTGGCCGCCGACCGAGGGAGGCAGCACGTCGGGCATCTCGCTGTCGGCCTCGTCGTCGGCCGACCAGGCCAGCGCGTCGTCGCGATAGCTGTTGGTCATCAGCGAGAGTCCGATGCGCTGGGCGAGGCGCGAAAAGCCGGCGGCGTCGCCGCTGACCAGCCGCTCGTTCAGCCGGGCGAGGAGGTGTGGTCCCGGATAGCCGTTCATGTCCTCGAGCGGCGCAAGTTCCTCCAGCAGCCGGGACGCCTCGGCACGGGCGCGCGGTTCGCCGGCGGCGAGCGCGCGGGCGGCGCGGCCGAGAAGCCGCCAGCGGTCGATACGCGCTTCGGAAGCGGACAGGAACTGGTGCAGGCTGGACTCGGTGGCCGCAGCGGCCGGTTTCGAAGTCGGGGCGTTCATCGATCGGTCTCCGTGGCCGAGGAAGGTATGCGCTCCCGCGGTGCTCGACCGGCAGCCGGGGGCTGTGTTCATCCTGTTGGCGGGGACTGCCGGGCGTCCTCGCAGTTCTGGACAGGTGCCATGGCGATCGGTCGGCGTGGTCGGCCGGCAGCGCCTCCCGGCCGGCGTCCGTGGGCTTGTCGCGAAAGGGGAGGACACGGTCCGTCGGACCTCGCGAAGATCGTTTCATCGATCGTCGGACGGCGGCTGGCGCTGAGGCCGAACCGTGGACCGGCGGTCTGTGACGAAACACTGGCATTCCGAGGAGGACTCCATGAAACGCATGCTCGTGGCCTTGGCCACCCTGTCGTTCGGCATGGCAGCCTGGGCTCAGGCGCCCGCGCCCGCCCCCACCGCCGAAGAAGCCGCGGCCAAGAAGGCTGCGGATCGCAAGGCCAAGCAGGAGATGGTCAAGGGCACGACCGAGAAGGCGGCGACGCAGCACTCGGTGGCGCCGAACCGGGACATGTATCCGCCGACGACCGAGGCTGACAAGCTGACGCCGGAGCAGCGCAAGGCGGCGATGAAGGGCGCAATGGGCGGGCCCACGTCGGGCGCGGCGTCGCAGATCGG
>JADLBN010000084.1 GCA_020847675.1 Burkholderiales bacterium
ACTTCCTCGGGACGCTCGTCGATGAGGAGCACGATCAGCGTGACGTCGGGATGGTTCGCCGCGATCGAATGCGCGATGTGCTGCAGCATCACCGTCTTGCCGGATTTCGGCGACGCGACGAGCAGGCCGCGCTGCCCTTTGCCGATCGGCGCGATGATGTCGATGATCCGCCCGGTGATGTTCTCCTCGGCCTTGATGTCGCGCTCGAGGACCATGACCTCGTCGGGGAACAGCGGCGTCAGGTTCTCGAAGAGGATCTTGTTCTTCGCGTTCTCCGGCGGCTCGCCGTTGACCTTGTCGACCTTGACCAGCGCGAAGTAGCGCTCGCCGTCCTTGGGCGTGCGGATCTCGCCCTCGATCGTGTCGCCGGTGTGCAGGTTGAAGCGGCGGATCTGCGACGGCGAGATGTAGATGTCGTCGGTGCCGGCGAGGTAGCTCGTGTCGGGCGAGCGCAGGAACCCGAAGCCGTCGGGCAGGACTTCGAGGACTCCGCCGCCGAAGATGCTCTCGCCCTTCTTCGCCTGCGTCTTCAGCATCGTGAAGATCAGGTCGTGCTTGCGGAGCCGGTTGGCGCCGTCGATCTCCATCGCGTTGGCGAGGTCGACGAGTTCGGAGACGTGCTTGGCCTTGAGGTCGGACAGGTGCATGGACGGAGGAATGAAGGGGCGCGCGCGGGGCGCTCGGGGCAGGGCGGCCGCCTGGCGGCGACCGGGTACGACGGGATTCGGGATCGGGGGAGGCGCTTCGCGTCGCTCGCCCCGTTGTGGCCGGGGAGCGGTGCGCCTCACGGGGCGCCGGTCAGTGTCCGGCCGGCGCCTCGGGTTCGAGGGGAAGGAAGGTAGCGGTCTTACAGGTTGCTGTCAAGGAACGCCTTCAACTGCGACTTCGAGACGGCCCCGACGACCTGCGCGTGGACCTGGCCGTCCCGGTAGAGGGCGACCGTCGGGATGCCGCGGACGCCGTACTTCGCGGGAGTCGCCGGGTTCGCGTCGATGTCGAGCTTCGCGACCTTGAGCCGGCCCTGGTACTCGCGCGCGACTTCGTCGAGAACCGGGGCGAACATCTTGCAGGGGCCGCACCATTCGGCCCAGAAGTCGACCAGGACCGGCTCGCCGGCCGACAGCACGTCCTTGTCGAAGTCGGCGTCGGAGACGTGTTGGATCAGATCACTCATGGGGAACCTCGGGGGAAGGCGCCGGCGGCAGGCCGGCGTCCGGAGAGCGGAAAGGCGCCCACGGTATCGGGAAGGGACGCCGGGTGCAAGCGCCGGTCAAGTTCGCCTTGACCCGGATCATGCGGATTCGGTCTGCTAGAATCGCAACCGAACCGTCGCTCCATCCGCTCGAAGCCGTCCGCGTCCATGGCCTACGTCGTCACCGAGTCGTGCATCCGCTGCAAGTACACGGACTGCGTCGACGTCTGCCCGGTCGATTGCTTCCGCGAGGGGCCGAATTTCCTGGTCATCGATCCCGACGAGTGCATCGACTGCACGCTGTGCGTGGCCGAGTGCCCGGTCGAGGCGATCTACGCCGAGGACGACGTGCCGCCGGACCAGGAAGCGTACAAGGCGCTGAATGCCGAGCTCTCGAAGCAGTGGAAGCCGATCATCGAACGCAAGCCGGCGCTGCCGGACGCCGACGAGTGGAAGGACGTGAAGGACAAGAAGGACCAGCTCGACCGCGGCGGCGTTTGACCCTCGCGCGCGCCGGCCCCTAGAATCGCAAGGCTTTTTTCGCTGTCGCCGCCCTCCGCGGCGATCCGCCGATCCAACCCGAAGAGTCCATGAACCGAACCCGATTCGTCGTCGCCCTGGCCGCCGCGCTCGTCGCGGGCGGCGCCGTGGCGCAAGCGCCGGCAGGCGACCCCGCGAAGGGCCGCGAGAAGGTCCAGATGTGCCAGGGGTGCCACGGCATCGAAGGCTGGCGCACCGCGTTCCCCGAGGTCTACAACGTGCCCAAGATCGCCGGGCAGAACCCGGGCTATCTCGTCGCCGCGCTCAAGGAATACAAGACCGGCGACCGTTCGCATCCGTCGATGCGCGCGATCGCCGCCGGGCTGTCCGACGACGACATGGCCAACCTCGCGGCGTACTACGCGCAGCACGCGCTCACGACGAAGGTGAAGTGATGACGACGACGCTTCGATTCGCCGTGCTCTTTGCAGCGCTCGCGCTCGCGTCGGGCGCGCAGGCCGCCGACCTCGCGGCCGGCAAGCAGAAGGTCCAGGACGTCTGCCAGGCCTGCCACGGCATGGACGGCCTCGCGGTGACTTCCCCCGAGTATCCCAAGCTCGCGGGCCAGCACCAGGACTATCTCGCGAAGGCGCTGCGCGACTACAAGTCGGGCGCGCGCAAGAATCCGGTGATGAGCGCGATGGCCGCGGGCCTCACGCCGAAGGACATCGACAACGTCTCGGCGTATTTCGCCTCGCAGGCGGGGCCGCTGCGCGCGGTCTACTGACCGGCACGTCGCCGGAAATGAGAGCGGGGCGCCGGCGGCGCCCCGTTTCGTTTTCGCGGCGACCTGCTGCCCGCGCGCGTTCCGGCACCCCTTGCTTCCGGCATGGCGCAACCTCGCGACGGTTTCCCTAGCGGCGCCGCCTCAGGCACTCGAGGTAGACGTTCGCGTCCGGCCCTGTGCCCAGACGCTGGGCCTGCCACATCGCCTCGCCCAGGCATTCGAGAACCGCGTGCAGCGCGGCGTGCTCGTCACCGCCCGCCGCCGCGAGGCGCTCGTACTCCGCACGGATCCCTGGCGGCTGGTCGATCGACAACTGCTCGGCGACCGCGAGGTGCAGCGACAGGTGGAGGAACGGGTTGGTTGCACCCGCTTCCGGCGTCCAGTCGCGCTCGAGGTGCCGCTCGCCCTCGTCGAGCAACCCGTGGTACTCGGGGTGCATCGCGATCAGTGCGGCTGCGGTGCGTTCGAGCCCGGACATCGGCGCCCCCGCGCGATGCTTCGCCCAGGCGCCGATCAGGAAGCGGCGCGACTCGTCGCGGGTGGGAGCGAACATCATCGCGCGCGGCCGCGACGGGCGCCGGCACGCGAGGTCTTCGCCATCGGCTGGCGGCCGCGGGGAGGTGGTGGCGGCGGCGAAGCGGGCTTGCGGACCCCCGGTTTCGCCTTCGGCGCCGCTTTTGGCTTCGTGCCGGGCAGGTTCTTGTCCTTGAACTCGCAGAGATCCGCGACGATGCACTCGCCGCATTTCGGCGAACGGGCGACGCAGACGTAGCGCCCGTGCAGGATGAGCCAGTGATGCGCGTTCCGGAGGAATTCCTCCGGCGTCGTGCGCTCGAGCTTGCGCTCGACCTCGACGACATCCCTGCCGGGTGCGAGGCCGGTGCGGTTTGCGACACGGAAGGTGTGCGTGTCCACCGCGATCACCGGTTCGCCGAACGCGACGTTCAGCACGACGTTCGCGGTCTTGCGCCCGACGCCGGGAAGGCGCTCGAGCGCCTCGCGCGTGCGCGGCACCTCGCCGCCGTGCTCGCGTTCGAGGATCCCGGCGAGGCCGACGAGCGCCTTCGCCTTGTTGCGGTAGAGGCCGAGCGAGGCGATGAACGGTGTCACGCCCTCGACGCCGAGGCTCGCGATCGCCGCGGGTGTGTTCGCGACCGGGTAGAGCCGCGCCGTGCAGCGGTTGACGCCCTTGTCGGTCGACTGCGCCGACAGCACGACGGCGACCAGCAGTTCGAACGGCGACGCGTAGTCGAGTTCGGAGCGCGGGTGCGGATCGGCCGCGCGCAGGCGCGTGAAGAATTCCCGCCGGGCGGCTTCGTTCACTTCGCTGCTCCGGGACCCGGTGCCGCGGGGCGCGGCGAGGGCGTGGAAAGCGCCTTCAACCGCGCGAGCCTCGCGGGCTCCGCCGCGGCGAAACTCGCGTCGGCCGCAAGCAGCGGATAGGCCCGCGCGGCCCATTTCGACGCGGAGCCCGGGTCGTTCTTCGCCACCGCGATCTCGGCGAGTTCCTCGAACACGAACCCGTCGGGTTTCCCTGCGCGGTCGAGTTCGCCGGCGAGCGCGATCTGGATCGACTCGGCTTCGTCGAGCCGGCCTGCCGCGCGGAGCCCCCGGGCGACGGTCCACTTCGCGATCCGGATGCGCGCGGTGTCGCCGGACTTCTCGCGCTCGCCGAGGGCGCGCTGCCAGTAGGCGAGCGCGGTGGACGGGTCGCCGCGGTCGAAGAACACCCAGCCGAGGTTGTTGAGAAGCGAAGCCTTCCAGCCCCGCGCGCGCGGATCCTTCGCGCGCTCGGCGACCCGCAGCGCCTGCTGGTTCCAGCTCATGCGCTCGCCCGCCGGGGCGGCGATGCCGAGCATGTGCAGCGCGTCGATGCGGTAGAACTCGGCGTCGGGCTCCTCGTCGGCGAGCGCCGCGTTCGACGCCTCGACGAAGAGCGGCACCGCGCGCTCGGGCGCGCCCGCCGAGTTGTAGACGCGCCCGCGCTCGAGCAGGTAGCGCACGCGCACCCGGGTCGCCGCCGAGGCGAGCTTCGCCTCGACGCCGTCGAGGGTGCGGTGCGCCGCATCGAACTCGCGCTGCAGCCCCTGGGCGCGGGCGACCTGCGTGTCGAGTTCGAGCGCCTCGCGCGAACCGGGCGCGGCCGCGGCCAGCCGCGCGCGGAAGAGGACTTCCGAGGCGGCCGGGTCGGCGTAGTTCCACAGCGCGTCGATCGAGGCGGACATCTGCGCGGCAACGGAGGCGGAGAAGAACCCGGCGGCCAGCGCGGCGGCGAGCCGTGTTCCGGCGATCATCGGGGAGGTACCGGACGCGCGCGGCGCTCGCGCGCTCGCTCGAAGGCGGCGGCAACGGAGGCCCGCCGGAGGTCGCGGGCGCGGGCGTCGTCGGCCACGGCCGCACTCAGGCGATCCGACACGCGCTCGCCGCGTTCGAGGCGCCGGGCCCGCTCAGCGTGGCGGCGCCGCGCGGCGTCCGAATCGCGTTCGCCCCAGGTCCGGCCGGCCGGCCGCATCTCGATGCAGCCCACCGGACAGGGCGCGACGCACAGGCCGCAGCCGCTGCACAGCGCGTCGACCACCGTGTGCATGCGCTTCGGTGCGCCGAGGATCGCGTCGACCGGGCAGGCCTGGATGCAGATCGTGCAGCCGATGCAGAGCGACTCGTCGACCAGCGCCACCGCGAGCGGTTGCTGCCCGCCGCAATCGGGATCGGGCGGGAGCGGTGCGCGCCCCGTGAGCGCGGCCAGTGCCGCGATCAGCGCTTCGCCGCCGGGCGGGCAGCGATTGATCGCGGCGCCTTCGTCCGCGATCGCCCGCGCGTACGCGGCGCAGTCGGGGTGGCCGCACCGGGTGCACTGCGTCTGCGGGAGCAGCGCATCGACGGCGGAGAAGAGAACCGCGGTTGCCATCGCCGGATTCTAGCGCGACGCCCTCTGCTAGACTCGCCGACGCCGCGCGCCGACGCCCGGGTTGCCGCACGGACTCCCCGTGGACACGAATCCGACGATCTCCGGCGCGCCGGCGCTCACCGCCCCGCGCGCGAGCGGCCTGCGCGCCAGGCTCGCGTGGGCGGCGCTTCGCGCCTGCGGATGGCGCGTGACGCTGGCCGAGCCGGTGCCGATGAAGTGCGTGGTCGTGTTCTATCCGCACACGTCGAACTGGGATTTCCCGACCGGGCTCGCCGCGAAGTGGATCGTCGCCATCGACTTCAAGTGGGTCGGCAAGGACTCGATGTTCGCCACGCCGCTCGCGCCCTGGTTCCGGCGCTGGGGCGGCATCCCGGTGAACCGGCGCGAGAGCACCGGGTTCGTCGCCCAGATGCGCGCCGCGCTGGACGCCCACGACGACTTCCGGCTGGTCATCGCGCCGGAGGGCACGAGGTCGGCCGCACCGCACTGGAAGAGCGGATTCTGGCATCTCGCCAGGGAGGCCGGCGTGCCGATCGGCCTCGCGTACATCGACTACCGCGCGCGTGAGGTCGGGATCGGAACCTGGATCGAGACCACCGCCGACGCGGATGCGGACGTCGCGCGCATGGCCTCGTACTACGCGCGTTTCACGGCGAGGCGGCCGCGGAACGCGGGACCGGTGCGGCTGCGCGACTGACGCCTTCGCGCGACGATCCGCGAAGGCGCAGCCCGCGGCGCGGGCACCGCATCCCGGACGTCGCGCCATCCCGTCTCCGGGCGCGTCGACGCGGGGTCCGCCATTTCCGCTCCTGGCCGGGGCGGGGAAGGGGCGTCCACCCCCGAAAGCCCGGCGCTTTGGCGTCCCGCCGCCCGCTGGGGGACAATGTCGCCGGGGAACCCATGCCGCACGACCACCACGACCACGCTCCGCGTCCCAGGCCCCACGGCCTCGCGCGCGGGCACGCGCCGGACCACGACCACGCCGCCCACGAGGCGCACGCCTCGGCGCGCGGGGCTCTCGTGCTGGCGCTCTCGCTCACCGGAGGCTACGCGCTCGTCGAGGCGATCGCCGGCTGGTTCTCCGGATCGCTCGCGCTCCTGTCCGATGCCGGTCACATGGCGACCGATGCGGCCTCGCTCGGCCTCGCGCTGTTCGCCCACGCCTACGCGAGCCGGCCTCCGTCGTCGCGCGCGTCCTTCGGCCACGGCCGTGCGGAGGTGCTCGCCGCGTTCGTCAACGCGATCGCGATGCTCGCGATCGTCGTCGCGATCGTCGTCGAGGCGGCGCACCGCCTGCTCGCGCCGCAGCCCGTCGCCGGCGGCACGGTCCTCGGCGTCGCGACCGTCGGCCTGGCCGTCAACGTGTTCGTCGCGTGGCGTCTGTCGCACGCGTCGGGCTCGGTCAACGCCCGCGCCGCGCTGCTGCACGTGATGGGCGACCTGCTGGGCTCCGTCGCGGCGATCGTCGCGGGCGCGGTCATCCTCGCGACCGGCTGGACCCCGATCGACCCGATCCTTTCGGTGGTCGTCGCGCTGCTGATCCTGCGCTCGACCTGGCGCCTCCTGCGTTCGACGACCGGGATGCTGCTGGAGCGCGTGCCGCCGAACCTCGACTACGCCGCGATCGGCCGCACGCTCGCCGCGATCCCGGGCGTGCGCGACGTGCACGACCTGCACGTCTGGTCGATGGGAGCGGGCGAGACCTCGCTGTCGGCGCACATGGGCATCGCGGCGGGCGAGAACTGGCCCGCCGTTCTCGCCACCGCGCAGCGGCAACTGCGCGAGCGCTACGGCATCCACCACGTCACGCTGCAGCCGGACTGGCCGCGCGCGCCGCGCGCCGCGGGCAGGCGCGTCATCCCGGTTGCGGCGAGCAAGCGATAGGCGCGGCGCACACGACGGCGCCGACCGGGCGCCGGTTCCGGTCCGGGTTCGCGACGCGGCGGACGGCGGGACCTGCGCGCGCCGCCCGGCTACAGCCAGCCTGCCTTCCTGAACCGGTAGACGAGGTAGGCGTCGACGCCGACCATCAGCCCGAGCGCGAGCGGATAACCCAGCACCCAGTTGAGTTCGGGCATATGGGTGAAGTTCATGCCGTAGATGCCGGCGATCAGCGTCGGGATCGTGATCAGCGCGCCCCAGGCCGCGAGACGCTTGGTGGTCTCGCTCTCCGAGAGGTTGATGAGCGTGAACGACACCGAGATCGCGGTCTGAAGCATTTCGCGCATCTGCTCGATCGCCGAATTCACGCGTTGGAGGTGATCGTAGACGTCGCGGAAATACTCGCCCAGGCCGGCGCAGAGCGCGGGCACGCGTCCGCCGTAGAGCTTGCCTGCGACCTCCATCAGCGGGCCGACCGCGTGCTTCAGCGTCATCACCTCGTGCTTGAGATCGTAGAACGCCTCGATGCTCGCGCGCGTCGGCGTGGAGCGGAAGATCGACTCCTCGAGACGCTCGAGCTCCTCCTCGAGCGAGTCGAGCACCGGGAAGTAGCGGTCGACGACGGCGTCCATCAGCGCGTAGAACACGTAGCCCGAGCCGTGGCGCAGGAGCTCGGGTTCGCGCTCGTTGCGCGCACGCACGTCGGTGAAGCCCTTGACCACGTTCTTGCGCACCGACAGCACGTAGTTGCGGCCGATGAACACGGCGACCTGGCCTTCGACCAGATCGGCTTCGGGGGCAGGGCGCTCGACCGTGCGCAGCACCGCGAACAGGTCCTCGCCGTACTCGTCGAGCTTCGGGCGCTGGTGCGGCCGCTTGGCGTCCTCGACCGCGAGCTCGTGCAGGCCGAACTCCTCGGCCAGCCTGTCGATCTCGGCGTCCGGCGGATCGGCCGCCGCCACCCAGACGAAGCAGTCGGGCCGCGCCACGTACTCGCTGATGTCCTCGACAGGAATGTCGGCGAGCTTGCGGCCGTTCTCGTAGGCGACGCAGTTGACGAGCATGCGCGGCATGATAGCGAAGCGCGCGGCAATGTCGAGACCGGGCCGCCGGCCGATGGCGGGCCGGGTGGAGCGAGCGTGCCGGCCGGCCTGGCAAGCCGCCGGGTGCGCGCAAGCTCGCCGGTGCCGCGGTTCAGCCCGGTGACGCGGTGAGTTCCGGCCGGCACGCCGATCTGTCGCGAGGGCGCGAGCTCGCGCTGCTCGCCACGCTGTGCGCGGTCCAGTTCACGCACGTGGTCGACTTCATGATCGTGATGCCGCTCGCGCCCCAGTTCATGCGCCTGTGGGGCATCGATCCGCGCGAGTTCGGGCTCCTGGTCTCGGCCTACACGTTCGCCGCGTCGGCGAGCGGCTTCGTGGCCGTGCTCGTGATCGACCGGTACGACCGCCGCCACGCGCTGCTCTTCATGGTCTCCGGGTTCACCGTGTCGACCGCGCTGTGCGGGTTCGCGCAGGGCTACGCCGCGCTGTTCGCCGCCCGCGTGCTCGCCGGCGGCTTCGGCGGCGTCACCGGAGCGCTGATCCTCGCGATCGTCGCCGACGTCGTTCCCTACGCCAGGCGCGCGCGAGCGAACGCGCTGGTCGCGAGTGCATTCTCGCTCGCGGCGATCGCCGGCGTGCCGGCGGGACTGTGGCTCGCGGCGCAGTTCAACTGGCGCGCGCCGTTCCTCGCGGTGGCCTCGCTCGCGGTCTTCGCATGGGCGACCGCGTGGCGCGTGCTTCCGCCGATCGCCGGGCACGTCGAGCACGGCCGCTCGCACGGCGCGCTGGCGCGGCTTCGCGCGGTGGTCTCGGTTTCCAACCACTGGCACTCGTTCGCGTTCGTGGTGGCACTCATGTTCGCCGGATTCACGGTGATTCCCTTCATCGCGGCATACTCGGTCGCGAACGTGGGGATCCGCGAGGCCGAGCTGCCGATCCTCTACGCGGCCGGCGGCATCACGACGCTGGTGACCGCGCAGGTGATCGGGCGCCTCGCCGACAGGTTCGGCAAGCAGCGCGTGTTCCTGTGGGTCGCGCTCGCGTCCGTGGCGCCGATCCTCGCCATCACCCACATGCCGCGCGCGTCGCTCCCGGGCTTCATGCCGGTCTTCGTCGCGTTCATGGTCCTGGTGACCGGGCGCTTCGGCCCGGCGATGGCGCTGGTGTCGGGGAGCGCGGAGCCGCGCTTGCGCGGCAGCTTCATGAGTCTCACCGCGTCGATCCAGCAGCTCGGTGCGGGGCTCGCCGCGTACCTCGCCGGCGCGACGATCGGAGAGGGCGCGGGGGGGCCGCTGACCGGCTTCGGCGCGGTGGGCTGGATCGCCGTGGCCTGCACGCTGGCTTCGATCGCGCTCGCGTTCCGCATCCGGGTCGTCGACGGGCAGGAACCGGCGAAGCGGCCCGCTTGAGCGGGGTACCATCGCGACTCCCTCCCGGACTCTCGCCGTGGCCGTCCACTCGCTCCTCGACACCGACCTGTACAAGTTCACGATGATGCAGGTCGTGCTGCACCACTTTCCCGGCGCGCAGGCCGAGTACCGGTTCAAGTGCCGCAGCCCGGGCGTCGACCTCGTCGCCTGCATCCCCGACATCGAGAGGGGCATTGCGGAACTCTGCGCGCTGCGCTTCTCCGCCGCGGAACTCGACTACCTGCGCGGATGGCGCTTCTTCAAGAGCGATTTCGTCGACCTGCTGGCGCTGTTCCACCTCGAAGGGCGCTTCGTCCGCGTTCAGGCGATTCCGGAACGGCCGGGCGAGATCGACATCGCGATCAAGGGTCCGTGGCTCCACACGATCCTGTTCGAGGTGCCGGTGCTCGCGATCGTCTCGGAAGCCTGGAACCGGCGGCAGTTCCCGGTGCCCGATCGGGCCGAGGGCCGCAGGCGCCTCGCCGCCAAGGTCGACGCGATCAACGCCGTTCCCGATCCGGACTTCAGGATCGCCGACTACGGCACGCGGCGCCGGCACTCCCGCGACTGGCAGGAGGAGGTCGTCGCGACGCTCAAGGCCGGCATCGGTCCGAAGTTCGTCGGCACGAGCAACGTCGACCTCGCACGGCGCCACGGCTTGACGCCGCTGGGCACGATGGCGCACGAGTACCTTCAGGCCTGCCAGGCGGTCGGGCCGCGGCTGCGGGACTCGCAGCGCTTCGGCTTCGACGTCTGGGCGAAGGAGTACCGCGGCGATCTCGGGATCGCGCTCTCGGACGTGTGCGGGATGGACGCCTTCCTGCGCGACTTCGACCTCTATTTCTGCAAGCTCTTCGATGGCGTGCGGCACGACTCCGGTGACCCGTTCGAGTGGGGCGAGAAGCTCCTCGCCCACTACAAGGCGATGCGGATCGACCCGCGCAGCAAGGTCATGGTGTTCTCCGACCAGCTCACGGTGCCGCTCGCGATCCGGCTGTTCGAGCGTTTCCGCGGGCGGAGCCAGGTCGCGTTCGGCATCGGCACCAACCTCACCAACGACCTCGGCCACCCGGCGCTCTCGATCGTGATCAAGATGACCCGCTGCAACGGAGCGCCGGTCGCGAAGATCAGCGACGAGCCTTCGAAGTCGATGGACTACGACCCGTCGTACGTCGCCTACCTTCGCGAGGTGTTCCAGGTGACCGGGCAGGGACAGGCCTCCGGAGGTTCCTCGCCGGCGAACGGGTAGACTCTCGGTCCCTGTCCCCTTCGACCTTCCGATCCGATCCATGAGACATCGCACTCCTTCCCTCTCCCGCACCGCCGCGGGCGTGGTCGCGGCCGCCGCGATCCTGGCAGCCGGTTGCGCCACCGTCGACGCCCCGGCCGTTGGGGCGGCCCAGGACACCGCAGCGAAAAGTGTCATTCGCGGAAACGTCGTCTACCGCGAGAAGATCGCACTGCCCGCGGACGCCGAACTGACGATGCGGCTCGTCGACATCACCCACCCGGCCAAGCCCGTCGTGATCGCCGAGAAGGTCACGCCGCTCGCGGGTCGGCAGGTGCCGATCCCGTTCACGCTGCCCTTCGATCCGGCGAAGGCGACCGGGGAAGTCAACGCGTTGCGGGCCACGATCCGGTACGACGGCAAGATCCAGTTCGTGACCGGCGCCCGGGTCATCCTCACACCCGATTCCGTGCCGGAGATGCTCACGATGGCGGTCATCAAGGGCAGCGAGGAGCCCAATGCCGGGGACCAGGCTTCGTCGGCGTCCGGTCCGCCGATCGGTCCGACGAGGAATCCCAGCACCCCGCAGAAAGAGCAGCGCCCACGCAAGCGCTGAACGGGCCGAACGTTCCGGGAGGCGCCGCGAAGTCCGGGGAGCCGGAAGGGCTGCCCGGAGTGTAGAGTGCGCGTGATGGCCACGCCCGCCACGGGGTCCCGTTCGGCGGCCGCCCGCGATCCCGCCGCGAGCGGCGACCGGCGGCTGCGCCTCGACGACATCCTGAAGCTGATGTCGGTCGATGGGCTCGTGCCGCGCGCCGACGCCGAGAAGCTCGCGCGCGCCCGCACCCGGCAGTACGAGCACCCTCTCGAACTCGTCGCGGCCCAGCACTGGAAGTCCGCACGGCCGCCGCACCACGCGCTGACCCTCGAGTGGCTGGTCGAGTGGCTCGCCGGCAAGCTCGGCGTGCGCTACCGGCACATCGACCCGCTCAAGATCGACCTCACCGCCGTGACGGCGTCGATGTCGAACGCCTACGCCGAGCGGTTCCGCATCCTGCCGGTCGAGGCGTCGCCCGGACGGCTCGTGGTGGCGACCGGCGAGCCCTTCGTCACGTCGTGGGCGAAGGAACTCTCGGCGATCCTCAAGGTCGACGTCGAGCTCGAGTTCGCGAACCCGGTCGACATCCGGCGTTACCTCGGCGAGTTCTACAACCTCGCGCGGTCGATGAAGAAGGCGGCCGAGGCGCAACCCGGCCAGCCGTCGCTCGCCCGGAACTTCGAGCAGCTGGTCGAACTCGGCCGGCGCGGGGCGCTCGACGCGAACGACAGCCACGTCGTCCACATCACCGACTGGCTCTGGCAGTACGCTTTCGAGCAGCGCGCCTCCGACATCCACATCGAGCCGCGGCGCGATGTCGGGCTGGTGCGCTTCCGCATCGACGGCGTGCTGCACCAGGTCTACGCGATCCCGACCCCGGTGCTCGTCGCGATGACCTCGCGCATCAAGCTGCTCGCGCGCATGGAGATCGTCGAGAAGCGGCGTCCGCAGGATGGCCGCATCAAGACCGTGACGCCGGACGGGCAGGAGGTCGAGCTTCGCATCGCGACGATGCCCACCGCGTTCGGCGAGAAGATCGTGATGCGGATCTTCACGCCGGAGGTCCTGGTGCGCGACTACGCGGACCTGGGCTTCACACCGGACGACGCGACGCGCTGGGAGCAGATGGCGCGCGAGCCGCACGGCATCATCCTGGTGACAGGCCCGACCGGATCGGGCAAGACCACGACGCTCTACTCGACGCTGCGCCAGCTCGCGACGCCGGAGGTCAACGTCTGCACGATCGAGGACCCGATCGAGATGATCGAGCCGGCGCTGAACCAGATGCAGGTGCAGCCGGCGATCGGCGTCGACTTCGCGTCCGGCGTGCGAACGCTGCTGCGCCAGGATCCCGACATCATCATGGTGGGCGAGATCCGCGACCGCGACACTGCCGACATGGCGGTGCAGGCGGCGCTCACCGGCCACCTGGTGCTCTCGACGCTGCACACCAACGACGCGCCGACCGCGGTGACGCGGCTGCTCGACCTCGGCGTGCCCGCGTACCTGATCAACTCGACGCTGCTCGGCGTGATGGCGCAGCGCCTCGTGCGCACGCTGTGCCCGCACTGCAAGAAGCCGGGCGAGCCGCCGGAAGCCGAGGTCTGGAGCATGATCACCTCGCCGTGGCGCGCCGAGCGGCCGACGTCGGGCACGATGGACCCGGTCGGCTGCCTCGAGTGCCGGATGACGGGTTACCTGGGGCGCATCGGGCTCTACGAGATCATGCTGATGACGCCGGCGCTGCGGAAGCTCGTCGACGACCACGCCGACGACGTCAAGGTGCGCGAGCAGGCGTACCGGGACGGTATGCGGCCGCTGCGCGTCTCCGGCGCGATCAAGGTCGCGGCCGGGCTCACCACCGCGGACGAGGTGATGAAGGTCGCGCCGCTCGGGTGATCGGCGGTGTCGCCCGCCGGTCCCTTGCGCGGGTCCGGCGCGGGCGCCGCAACCGGGACGGTCAGGGTGATTTCAGCGCCGCGCCCATGTCGGGCAGCCGGTGCGCGATGCCCTTGTGGCAGTCGATACAGGTCCGCTCGCCGGTGAACAGATAGGCCGAGTGCATGTTCCCGGCGCGCGGGCTCTGGCGCGTGATGTCCATCGACTCGGCGCTGTGGCAGTTGCGGCACTCGAGCGAGTTGTTCGCCTTCATGCGGTCCCACTCGTTGCGGGCGAGCGCGAGCCGGTGGTCGACGAACTTCTCGCGCGTGTCGATGGTGCCGAAGATCTTGCCCCAGACCTCCTTCGACGCCTGCATCTTGCGCGCGATCTTGGCCGTCCACTCGTGCGGCACGTGGCAGTCGGGGCACTTCGCGCGCACGCCGCTGCGGTTGCTGTAGTGGATCGTGCGCTGGAGTTCCGGGTAGACGTTGTCGCGCATCTCGTGGCACGAGAGGCAGAAAGTCTCGGTGTTGGTGAGTTCGAGCGCGGTGTTGAACGCGCCCCAGAACACCACGCCGGCGATGAACCCGCCGAGAACGAGGAACGCGAGGCTGAAGTGGCGGCTCGGCCGCCAGATCGTCGCCCAGTACCGTTTCGCGAGGTCGACCAGACCGCCCATCGCCTACTTCCTGGTCGCGGCCGGCGCGCCCGGCGCGCCGCGAAGGATCTCGTCGACGTCGACGAAGCGGTTGCCGACGAGCGGCTTGACCTCGTCCTGCGGGACGTGGCACTGCTCGCAGAAGTAGCGCCGCGGCGAGATCTCGGCGAGGAAGTTGCCGTCGCGGTCCATGTAGTGGGACACGCTCACCGCGACCGCCTGCGTCACCGGCGCGCGGCCGCGGCTGTGGCAGCCGAGGCAGGCATTGACGTTGAGGTCGACCTGGTAACCGTCGATCTTGTGCGGGATCGTCGGCGGCTGCATCGAGTACGCGCGCTCGCGGCGGACGTCCTTGTTCTCGGGGTTGCGCAGCGGCGGCGGGCGCGTCTCGTCGGCGACCGGGACGGTGCCGCGCATCCGGTCCTCCTGCTGTGCGTAGGCGAGCGTGCCCGCGGCGGCGAAGGCCGCGAGGAGGATGAGGGCGGCGGCGCGCATCATGCGTCTCCCACCTTCTCGATCCGGACCGCGCACTTCTTGAAGTCGGTCTCGAACGAGATCGGATCGGTCGCGTCGAGCGTGACCTTGTTGATGAGCTGCGAGGCGTCGAACCACGGCACGAACACGAGGCCGCGCGGAACGCTGTTGCGCCCCCGCGTCTCGACGCGCGTGCGCATCTCGCCGCGCCGCGAGACGATTTTCACCTCGCTGCCGCGGCGCACGCCGAGCGCCTTCGCGTCCTCGGGGTGCAGGTAGACCACCGCGTTGGGGAACGCGCGGTAGAGCTCCGGCACGCGGCGCGTCATCGAACCCGAGTGCCAGTGCTCGAGCACGCGCCCGGTCGAGAGCCAGAACGGATACTCGCCGTCGGGCGACTCGGCTGCGGGCTCGTAGGGCAGCGCCCAGATCACCGCGCGCCCGTCGGGATTGCCGTAGAACTGGAATCCGGTGCCCTTCTTCACGTAGGGGTCGGCGCCTTCGCGGAAGCGCCAGCGCGTCTCCTTGCCGTCGACCACCGGCCAGCGCAGGCCGCGCACCTCGTGGTAGGTCTCGAACGGCGCGAGATCGTGGGCGTGTCCGCGGCCGAACACCGCGTATTCCTCGAACAGACCCTTCTGCAGGTAGAAGCCGAAGGCCTTCGCCTCGTCGTTCGCGTAGCCGGCGTCGACCTGCGCGAGCGGGAACCTGTCGACGTTGCCGTTGCGGTAGAGCACGTCGTAGAGCGTCTTGCCGGCGAGTTCGGGCTTCTTCGCGATCAGCTCGGCAGGCCAGACCTCCTCGACCTTGAAGCGCTTGGAGAACTCGACCAGCTGCCACAGGTCGGAGCGGGACTCGCCGGGTGCGTCGACCAGCTGGTGCCAGAACTGGGTGCGTCGCTCCGCGTTGCCGTAGGCGCCTTCCTTCTCGACCCACATCGCGGTCGGCAGCACGAGGTCCGCCATCAGCGTCGTGACCGTCGGATAGGCGTCGGACACGACGATGAAATTCGCCGGATTGCGGTAGCCGGGCAGTCCTTCCTGCATCAGGTTGGCGCCGGCCTGCATGTTGTTGTTGACCTGCACCCAGTAGACGTTGAGCTTGCCGTCCTTGAGCATCCGGTTCTGCAGCACCGCGTGGTAGCCCGGCTTGTCGGGGATCGTGCCTTCCGGGACCTTCCAGATGCGCTCCGCTTCGGCGCGGTGCTTCGGGTTGGTGACGACCATGTCGGCGGGCAGCCGGTGCGAAAACGTGCCGACTTCGCGCGCGGTGCCGCAGGCCGAAGGCTGGCCGGTGAGCGAGAACGGGCTGTTGCCCGGCGTCGAGATCTTGCCGGTCAGGAGGTGCAGGTTGTAGACGAGGTTGTTGCACCACACGCCGCGCGTGTGCTGGTTGAAGCCCAT
>JADLBN010000085.1 GCA_020847675.1 Burkholderiales bacterium
CCGGCCTCACGCTCGCGACGAGCCTCGGAGCGATGTTCAACGCCACCGTGCTCCTGATCCTGCTGCGGCGCCGGCGGCGCTACGTCCCCGGGCAGGGATGGCCGCTGTTCCTGCTGAAGGTTGCGGCAGCGACCGCCGTGCTCGCGGGGGTGCTCCTGGCGACGGCGGGGCCGGCCGCGGTATGGCTCGAGGCTTCGCTCGCCGAGCGCGTCGTGCGGCTCGCGCTCGTCGTCGCCGCGGGCGCCGCCGCGTACTTCGGCGCGCTGGGTCTACTGGGATTCCGGCCGTCGGACTTCAGCCGGCGCGAGAGCGTCGCGGCGCCGGCGCCGCCTCCGGAGGAAGAGTAGGGTCGCGTTCCCGCCGCGCGCCGGGACCGCGGCAGGTCGCGCGGACCCGCCTCGTTCCGGGAGTGGTGCAGCGTCGAGCGGCTCAGCCGCCCGACTTGCGGTGCGGGCAGCGCGGCTTGGTGCAGTCCGCGTACAGGTAGAGCGCGTGCTCGCTGATCTCGAAGCCGCGGTCGTGCGCGATCTTCGTCTGCCGCTTCTCGATCTCGGCGTCGTAGAACTCCTCGACCCGGCCGCACTGCAGGCACACGAGGTGGTCGTGGTGCTTGCCCTCGTTCAGCTCGAACACCGCCTTGCCCGATTCGAAGTGGTGGCGGACCAGGAGGCCCGCCTGCTCGAACTGGGTCAGCACGCGGTAGACGGTCGCGAGACCCACGTCGAGGCCGTCGGCGAGGAGCAGCCGGTAGACGTCCTCCGCGGTGAGGTGCCGGACGCGCGACTGCTCGAAGACGTTGATGATCTTGAGGCGCGGAAGCGTCGCCTTGAGGCCGGCGCTCCGCAGGTCGTGAGGCTGGTTCATCGTGACCGTCCCGGTGACCCGGGAACGCCGGGTCGCCCGGATATAATAACCACTCTCGCGAACCGCCCCCCATTCCCTCGTGCCGGACCTCCGTTTCCGTTCGATCCTCGCCTGCGCCGCGGCGGCGCTCGCGCTCGGAGGCTGCCAGACGATGGAGACCTACATGCCGGCGATCCAGTCGTTCGGCGTCTACCGGATCGATATCAACCAGGGCAACTACATCACGCAGGACATGGTCGACCGCCTCAAGGTCGGGCAGGACCGGCAGCAGGTGCGGCTCGCGCTCGGCACGCCCCTGGTGCAGAGCGCGTTCCGCGACAACCGCTGGGACTACACCTACCAGTTCTGGCACAACGGCAAGGTGGTCGAGCACCGGCAGTTCACCGTCTTCTTCGTCGACGACAAGCTCGCCCGCTGGGAGGGCGACGAGATGCCCAAGTCGGTCGCGGACCTCAACCGCGCGGCCGCCGAGCGCACGCTCGGGCACATCCCGGCCGCCGACGATCCGGGCATCTTCAGCTGGTTCTTCGACTGGCTGAAGAAACTCTAGGGAATCTCTGCACAACCTCACGACGCGCGCGGCCGCCCATGAACCCTTCGGACGAATCGGCAGCCTCCCGGAATCGATGAGCGACCCGGTTCGACTCGCGATCGCCGGCGCCGGCGGGCGCATGGGCATGGCGCTGATCGCCTCGGTGCTCGAGGCGGAGGATCTTGCGCTCGCCGCGGCGCTCGACGTTCCCGGCGCCCCGGGCGTCGGGCGCGACGCGGGCGCGGCACTCGGCAGGACGACCGGCGTGACCGCGACCTCCGACGTCGAGGCTGCGCGGGCGGGTGTCGACGTGCTGATCGACTTCACCCGGCCGGAGGGCACGGTGGCGCACGCGATCGCGTGCGCGCGCGCCGGCGTCGGGCTGGTCGCCGGGACGACCGGGCTCTCGGCCGCCCACAAGGCCGCGATCGCGCAGAGCGCGCGCACGGTCCCGATCGTCCAGTCGGCGAACATGAGCGTCGGCGTGAACGTGCTGGCCGACCTCGCCGCGCGCGCGGCCGCAGCACTCGGGGCCGCCTACGACATCGAGATCGTCGAGATGCACCACCGCCACAAGGTCGACGCCCCGTCCGGCACCGCGCTGATGCTCGGCGAAGCCGCGGCGAAGGGAGCGGGCATCGACCTCTCGAAGAACGGGGTCTACGCGCGCGAAGGGGTCACCGGCGAGCGCAAGCCCGGGACGATCGGATTCGCGACGCTTCGCGGCGGCGACGTGGTCGGCGAGCACGTCGTCGTGTTCGCGGGCACCGGCGAGCGGGTCGAACTCGCGCACCGGGCGACCTCGCGCCGGATGTTCGCGGATGGCGCGCTGCGCGCCGCGCGTTTCGTCGCGGCTCTGCGGCGCGAAGGACGCGCGGGCCTGTACGACATGCGTGACGTTCTGGGGCTCGCGTAGCGGCCGGAAACCGGTCGGGGGCGGCTGTGCGCGTCCGGCGCCCCTGCCCCGGAGGCGATCGGTCCCGGTTGTCCACCGGGGACGTTTTCCGGTAGAATTCAGGGCCTTGGCGGGAGTCTCCCGGAACGATCCGGGCGCTCCCGCTTCGCACGTCCGGCGCCCGGAACCGTCCCGGCGCCGCCGCCATGACCGACGCCCCGCTCTTCCCCCCGCGCACCCCCGCCGTCCTCGCGCTCGCCGACGGGACGGTGCTGCACGGACGCTCGATCGGCGCCTCGGGCCAGGCCGCGGGCGAGGTCGTGTTCAACACCTCGATGACCGGCTACCAGGAGATCCTGACCGATCCGTCGTACGCGGGCCAGATCGTCACCTTCACCCATCCGCACATCGGCAACGTCGGCGTGACGCGCGAGGACGACGAATCGACGCGCACGTTCGCGGCCGGACTCGTGGTGCGCGATCTTCCCGCGCTCGCCTCGAACTGGCGCAGCGAGACCGACCTCGGTGCGTGGCTCGCCGGGCGGGGCGTGGTGGGCATCGCGGACGTCGACACCCGCCGGCTCACGCGCATCCTGCGCGAGACGGGCGCGCAGAACGGCGCGATCGTCGCCGCGTCGGAGATCGGCTCGATCGAGGTCGAGCAGGCGCTCGCGGCCGCGCGCGAAGCGCCTTCGATGGTCGGACAGGATCTCGCGAAGGTCGTGTCGACGCGCGAGGCCTACGACTGGAACCGGTCGACCTGGGCGCTGGGCGAGGGCTACCGCGACGCGCCTCCCTCGCGCCACTTCGTCGTCGCCTACGACTTCGGCGTCAAGCACAACATCCTTCGCATGATGGTCGCTCGCGGCTGCCGCGTGCGCGTCGTTCCCGCGCAGACGAACGCGCGCGACGTGCTCGCGATGAAGCCGGACGGCGTGTTCCTGTCGAACGGGCCGGGCGACCCCGAACCCTGCGACTACGCGATCGGCGCGATCCGCGAGTTCCTGGACCGCGGCGTGCCCACGTTCGGCATCTGCCTCGGGCACCAGCTCCTCGGGCTCGCAGCGGGCGCGCGCACGATGAAGATGAAGTTCGGACATCACGGCGCGAACCATCCGGTGCTCGATCTCGACTCAGGGCAGGTGATGATCACCAGCCAGAACCACGGCTTCGCGGTCGACGCGTCGAGCCTGCCGGCGAACCTGCGCGTCACCCACGTCTCGCTGTTCGACCGCTCGCTGCAGGGCATGACGTTCACCGACAGGCCGGCGTTCTCGTTCCAGGGGCACCCGGAAGCGAGTCCGGGTCCGCGCGACGTGGGGTCGTTGTTCGACCGCTTCGTCAGGATGATGGAGGCAGGGGAAGGGGAACGCGGGAAGCGGGAAGGGTAGCGCACATCCCGCAACCCGCCGCCGGCTGCCTTCGCCGGTTCCGTTCTCACCGCCACCGCACGATCCCCGTCACCGAACCCGCTCCCTTCCATCCATGCCCAAGCGCACCGACCTCCGCAGCGTCATGATCATCGGCGCAGGCCCGATCGTCATCGGGCAGGCCTGCGAGTTCGACTACTCGGGCGCGCAGGCGTGCAAGGCGCTGCGCGAGGAGGGCTACAAGGTCGTCCTGGTCAACAGCAATCCGGCGACGATCATGACCGACCCGGAGATGGCCGACGTCACCTACATCGAGCCGATCACCTGGCCGATGGTGGCCGCGATCATCGAGCGCGAGCGGCCCGACGCGCTGCTGCCGACGATGGGCGGGCAGACCGCGTTGAACTGCGCGCTCGACCTCGCGCGCGAGGGGGTGCTGACGAAGTTCGACGTCGAGCTGATCGGCGCGTCGAAGAAGGCGATCGACAAGGCCGAGGACCGCGCGAAGTTCAAGGCAGCGATGACCCGCATCGGCCTTGCGTCGGCGCGGTCGGGCATCGCGCATTCGCTCGAGGACGCGC
>JADLBN010000086.1 GCA_020847675.1 Burkholderiales bacterium
GCATTTCTGCGGCATCGCGGCAGAAATGCGAGTCTGACCCCGATTTCCGATGCGCTCGACCTCGATCGCCGCGCCGCCGGCTTCGACCAGACTCGACGCCATCACACGCCCAGCAGCGAAGCGAGCGACGCCGGATTCGCGCGCGCGGCCGCCCCGTCGCACTCGTGGGCACCCTGCCCCTTGACCAGCACGACGTTGCGGTCGGTGATCGCGGTCACGTGCGCGTAGTTCTTGTCGACGATCACCGTCGCGATGCCCGACTCGCGGATCTCGCGCACGATGCGCCAGATCTCCTTCGCGATCAGCGGCGCGAGCCCCTCGGTCGCCTCGTCGAGGATGAGGAGCGACGGATTGGTCGCGAGCGCGCGCCCGATGGTGAGCATCTGCTGCTCGCCGCCGGACAGTTGCGCTCCGCCGTGGCCGAGCCGCTCGGCGAGACGCGGGAACGTCTCCAGCACGCGCTCGCAGGTCCAGTCGCAGCGTCCGTCCGGCGCGGGACGCGCGGCCATCCGCAGGTTTTCGAGCACCGTGAGGTTGGGGAAGATGCCGCGCCCCTCCGGCACGTAGGCGATGCCTTCGCGCGTGATGCGGAACGTGGGCCAGCCGCGCACGTCGTAGCCGCGCACGCGCACGGTGCCGCTGCGGGGCGGAACGAGCCCCAGCATGCTGCGGATCAGCGTCGTCTTGCCCATGCCGTTGCGGCCCATGAGGCCCACCGACTCGCCCTCGCGCACCGCGAAGTCGACGCCGTGCAGCACGTGGCTCGTGCCGTAGTAGGCGTGGAGTTCGCGCGCCTCGAGAAGAATGGCTCCCCCCGAAGCGAGCTCCGCTCGCCTCCCCCCAGGGGGCATCGCGCCCTCGGGGCGGCCCGTCGGGCGCTCGGCGGCTCCCCCCGAAGCGAGCTCCGCTCGCCTCCCCCCAGGGGGCATCGCGCCCTCGGGGCGGCCCGTCGGGCGCGGGTCAGCGCCTGCGGGGGACGCGGCAGCCGCGCGATCCGGGGGACCCGGGTCAGCCATCGCCGTGCCCGAGGTAGGCGCGCTGCACGCGCTCGCTCGCGCGGATCTGTGCGGGCGGCCCCGACTCCAGCACCTGGCCGTTCACCATCACGGTGATCCGGTCGGCGAGCGCGAAGACCGCGTCCATGTCGTGCTCGACCAGCAGGATCGCGTGCGTGCCGGCGAGACGCTTCAGGAGCGCGACCATCCGGGCCGACTCCTCCGCGCCCATGCCGGCGAGCGGCTCGTCGAGCAGCAGCACCTCCGGCTCGGTCGCGAGCACCATCGCGATCTCGAGCTGGCGCTGCTCGCCGTGCGACAGCGCCCCGGCCTTCCGCTCGGTCCCCGCGTCCAGCCCGGCGAGCCCGAGCGCGCGCTGCGCCCGTTCGCGCGAGACCGGGTCGCGGCCGGCGTCCGACCCGATCGCCCAGGACCGCGGATCGCGCGACTGCGCCGCGAGGCGCGCGTTCTCGAACACCGTGAAGCCGCCGAAGATGTTGGTCTTCTGGTAGCTGCGGCCGATGCCGCGCAGCGAGCGGCGCTCGGGCGGGAGCTGCGCGATCTCCTCGCCCTTCATCCGGATGCTCCCCGATGTCGGCTTCAGGTCGCCCGACAGCAGGTTGATCAGCGTCGACTTGCCGGCGCCGTTGGGGCCCAGCAGCGCGTGGAGTTCGCCGCGCCGGAGCGCGATCGCGACGCCGTCGCACGCGGCGAGTCCGCCGAAGCGCCGCGTGAGGCCCGCCGCTTCGAGGATCGGATCAGACATCGCGCCCCCCGCCGAACAGGCTCGCGCGCACGCGGCGCACGAGATGGCCGAGGCCACCGGGCATGAACAGCACGATCAGCACGATCGAGATGCCGAGCCAGAGCTGCCAGTGCGTGGTCAGCGTGCTGAAGAGTTCGTGCAGGAGCGTCAGCGCGAACGCACCCGCGATCGGCCCGTACGGAGTGCCCGCGCCGCCGAGGATCACCATCAGCAGCACGTTGCCCGACTGGTGCCACGACAGGATCTCCGGGTTCACGAACCCGGACTGCGCGGCGAGCAGCCACCCGGCGAGGCCGGCGAGGCCGCCGGCGAGCGTGAACGCGGCGAGCTTGTAGGCCATCACCGGGAACCCGAGCGCGCGCATCCGCTGCTCGTTCGCCCGGATGCCCGAGAGCGCGCGCCCGAACGGCGAGCGCAGCACGCGCTGCAGGAACAGGAACACGAGCACGAGCATCGCCAGCACGACGTAGTAGACGTGCACCGGCCGGTCGAAGTCGAACGGCGTGAACCCGAGGATCGAGGCGTCCGGCTTGACGTTCACGTAGCGGCCGTCGGAGCCGCCGCCGACGTCGGTGTCGTGGAACACGAAGTAGAACATCTGCGCGAACGCGAGCGTCACCATGATGAAGTAGATGCCGCGCGTCCGGAGCACGAAGATGCCGACCACGAGCGCGCACACCGCCGCCACGGCGATCGCCAGCGCGAGCGAACTCCACATCCCGGCCGCCGCGGCCTTCGGCGACAGCAGCGCGAGCGTGTACGCGCCGACGCCGAAGTACGCGGCGTGGCCGAAGCTCACGAGCCCGGTCCAGCCGACCAGGAGGTCGAGCGAGAGCGCGAAGATCGCCATGATCATGATCTTCGTCGTCAGCTCGACGTAGAAGGTCGCGCCGGAGAGCGGGAAGAGCGCCACGAGCAGGAGCGCCGCGAGCGGGGCGAGGTGGCGGCGGGGCATCGGGTCAGGCCCGGCGGAACAGCCCTTCGGGCCGCCACAGCAGGATCGCCGCCATCAGCAGGTACACCGCGATCCCCGCGTAGTCGGGGAAGAACACCTTGCCGAAGGTGTCGGCGAGCCCGATCAGCAGAGAAGCCGCGAGCGCACCCCACACCGAGCCGATCCCGCCGATCACGACGACGACGAAGCAGATGATCAGCACCTGCTGGCCCATGCCCGGGTAGACCGACGAGACCGGCGCCGCGAGCATGCCGGCGAACGCGGCCAGCGCGACGCCGAGCGCGAACACGAGCCGGAACACGAGGTTCACGTTCACTCCCAGAACGCCGACCATCTCGCGATTCGACGCGCCGGCGCGGATCATCATGCCGAGCCGCGTGCGCTGGATCAGGAGGTACATCCCGGCGGCGATCGCGAGGCACACCACCGACATCACGAGGCGGTAGACCGGATAGGTCATCGTGTCGCCGAGCGCGATCGAGCCGCCGAACGCCGAGGGCACCGGCACGCCGTGCACGTCGTTGCCGACCGCGAGACTGCGAAGTTCCTCGAAGATCAGGATGAGCCCGTAGGTCAGCAGCACCTGTTCGAGGTGGTCGCGTCTGTACAAGTGCGAGAACAGCGCCCACTCGAGGAAGAGGCCGAGGACCACCGAGAGCGCGACGCCCAGGACCATCGCCACCGCGAGGCTGCCGGTCAGGGTCGACAGCGCGAACGCCATGTACGCGCCGATCATGTAGAAGCTGCCGTGCGCGAGGTTGATGATCCCCATGATGCCGAAGATCAGCGTGAGCCCGCTCGCCACCAGGAACAGCAGGAGGCCGTACTGGAGCGCGTTCAGGAGCTGGATGGCGAAGACGGACATCGGGTTCGGGGATCAGGAATCAGAGGACAGGGATCAGAGCGTGGGTGCCAGGCCGTGAGGTCGTGGGCGCGCGGGCGCGCGGATGCGTCGAGTCGGACGCCGGTGATCGCCGGCTGCCTGCCATGGGTCATGGGATCGTTCCGGGCGCTATTGTTCACGGGAGGGCGCCCGATCACAACAGGCCAGCGGACGGTTCAAGGGCAACCCCCTGCCGCATGGCGCTCCCTCGCTTCCCGCCCGTCCAGCCTGCCCCGGCAACCGTGCACAACAAAAGGGCGCGGAACGTTCCCGCCCCGCGCCCCGCCATCCTCCAGACGATCCAACCGCGATCGCTCGCGGCCACCGGCGTCACCTCATCCCCGACGCCTCGGATCCCTGATACCTGTTACCTGATACCTGATACCTGTTACCTGTTACCTGAATCACATCTTGCACCCGGTCGCCGGATCCTCGTACGCCTTGACGGCCACGCCGATCGCCTTGTTCTCCTTGCCCACCACCTGGCGCAGGTAGAAGTCCTGGATCGGGTTGTTCGCGCGGGAGAGCGAGAACGGCCCCCGCGGGCTGTCGATCTTCGCGGTGTGCATCGCCTTGAGGAGCGCGTCGCGCTTGCTCATGTCGCCGCCCACCGCCTTGGTGCCCGCCACCAGCAACTGGCCCGCGTCGTAGCCCTGCATCGCGTAGACATCGGGCTCGAGGCCGTAGGCCTTCTTGTACGCCGCGCGGAACGCGTTGTTCTTCGGGTTGTCGAGCTGGTCGGCGTAGTGCAGCGTCGTGAGGAGCCCTTCCGCGGCCGCGCCCTGCGCCTCCAGCGTGCCGTCGGTGAGGAAGCCGGCCCCGAGCAGCGGGATGGTCTTGCGGAGCCCTGCCGCGTCGTAGTCCTTGACGAACTTGACTGCGCCGCCGCCTGCGAAGAACACGTACACCGCATCGGGCTTGATCGACGCGATCTCGGTGAGGAAGGGCTGGAATTCGACGTTGGGGAACGGCAGCGTCATTTCCTTCACCACCTTGCCGCCGCCCTTCTCGAACGCCTCCTTGAAGCCGCCGACCGACTGATCGCCCGCGGCGTACTTCCACGTGAGCGTCACGACCCGCTTGTAGCCCTTGTCGGCCGCGACCTTGCCCATCGCGTAACCGGGCGCGGAGTTGGTGAACGACGTGCGAAAGATGTTGGGCGCGCACATCGGGCCGGTGATCTCGTCCGCGCCCGCGTTGGGATTGATCAGGATCGCGTTGCTGTCCCTCACCGCCTTGGCGAGCCCCATCGCGACGCCGGAGTGCACGGTGCCGATCACCACGTCGACCCCGTCGCGCTTGATGAGCTTGTTCGCGTTCTCCGGCGCCTTCGCCGGATCCGACTCGTCGTCGACGGTGAAGTACTCGATGTCGCGCCCGCCGAGTTTGCCGCCCCCCTCGGCGATCGCGAGCTTGAAGCCGTTGGTGATCGCGTTGCCGAGCGCGGCGTAGGTGCCCGTGTACGGCAGCATGAAGCCGACCTTGACCTTGCCCTGCGCGAACGCCGGTCCCGCCGCGAGCGCGAGGGCGCCCGCGAGCGCGAACGCGACGCGCGTCAAACCACTCCGGTATGCCATGGATCCCTCCTCCGTTGATCGATCGCCGTCCGGGCGGGAGCCCGGGTCAGGCGAGCCTCGCCCGCAGCTTGAAACGCTGGATCTTGCCGGTCGCCGTCTTCGGCAACTCGTCGATGAACTCGACCCAGCGCGGGTACTTGTAGGGTGCCAGCTGCAATTTAACATGCTGGCGCAGTTCCTCGGCGAGGGCTTCGCCCGGGGTGCGCCCGGCCTTGAGCACCACGTAGGCCATGGGCTTCATCAGGCGATCGGCGTCCTCGCGTCCCACGACCGCGGCTTCGAGCACCGCCTCGTGCGTCACCAGCGCGGACTCGACCTCGACCGGCGACACGTAGATGCCGCCGACCTTCAACATGTCGTCGGTGCGCCCCGCGTAGACGTAGCGCCCGTCCTGCGGATCGACGCGGTACTTGTCGCCGCTGCGCGTCCACTCGCCCTGGAAGGTCGCGCGCGACTTCTCGCGGTTGTTCCAGTAGCCCAGCGCGGCCGTCGGCCCCTTCACCAGGAGTTCGCCCACCTCGCCGGGCGCGACGTCGGCGCCCGCCTCGTCGACGATGCGCAGCTCGTAGCCCGGCACGGGCCGCCCGCTCGTCCCGTAGCGGACGTCGCCGGACCGGTTCGACAGGAACACGTGGAGCATCTCGGTCGAGCCGATGCCGTCGAGCACGTCGACGCCGAAGTGCTCGCGGAAGCGCTTGCCGATGTGCTCGGGCAGCGCTTCGCCCGCCGAGGTCGCGATGCGCACGGCCATCGCCTCGCGCGGAGGCAGGTTCGGGCTCGCGAGCATCGCCGCGAACAGCGTCGGCACCCCGTAGAACACGGTGGGTTTGCGCTCGACCAGCCGCCTGAACACCGCTTCGGGGGTCGGCCTCTCGGCCATCAGGATCGTGGTCGCGCCGAACGTGAGCGGGTAGGTGAGCCCGTTGCCGAGCCCGTAGGCGAAGAAGAGCTTCGCCGCCGAGAACACGACGTCGTCCACCCGGATGCCGGCTACCGGCCCCCCGTGCAGATACGCGGTCGTAGCGAGGCTCGACTGCACGTGCATCGTGCCCTTCGGCACGCCGGTCGAGCCCGACGAGTAGAGCCAGAAGCACACGTCGTCGCAGGTGGTGTCCGCGGCCTCGAAGTCCGCGCCGCCGGCCGCGACGAACGGCCCGAACGGCAGCGCGCCGGCAGGCAAGTCCGCGCCCGTCCCGCCCGACACGATCACGTGGCGCAGCGACGCCACGTTTCCGAGCAGCGGACGAAACGCCGGCAGCAGCGCCGCGGAGACCACGAGCACGCGCGCCCGGCTGTCGCGCAGCATGAACTCGTAGTCGCGGGGGGTGAGGAGCGTGTTCGCGGCGATCGGCACCACGCCTGCCTTGATCGAGCCGAGGAACGCGGTGGGGAAGTCGATCGTGTCGAGCAGGCAGACCAGCACGCGCTCCTCGGGCCGCACGCCCAGATTCCCGAGCGCGTTCGCGAAGCGGTTCACGCGGACCGCGAGTTCGCCGAAGGTGGTGGAACCGTCGTCGTCGAGGTAGGCAACCTTGCCTGCGCGCCCCGCGGCGAGATTGCGCTCGATCAGGTCGTGCGCCGCGTTGTAGCTGCGGGGCATGACGATCCGCGGCGCAGCACCGCCGGTCTCGACGCGGGACAGTTCGGGCATCGTGCCGACCGGATCAGGCGCCGGGCGCGAACTCGATCGCGCCCCCCGGCAGCAGGTAGAGGATCAGGGCAGCGCCCCCGGTCACAGTCGGCCGGTGCTCGGATCCGGGCCCGTAGACGACCCACCCGGCACCGTGGCCGTCGAAGCGCGCGTCGCGGTCGAGCGGCATCACGAGGTCGATCTCCCCGTTCGGGTGGCGATGCCGCGGCCCGATCACGTCAGCCATCTCGACGACGTCCACCGAGAAACCGTGCGTCGCCGGACCCGGTTTCACCACCCGGCCGTAGCGGATGCCGCCCGCCTCGCGCTGGCACATCCATCCGTCGCGTATCGCGTCGCGGCACGCGGCCGCTATCGCTTGCACCTCGGGACCGTCACCCGGCAGAGTCCGGTTGAGTTCGAGCGCGAGCGCGGCGTCCAGAGAGCGACCGATGAGACGCGACGTCACGGAGGAGACGAGCGAGGTGAAAGATTCCTTCGGCGCGGATGCGGACGCTTCGGACGCGGCGCCGGTGCGGACAGCGGTCATCGTCGTTCCTGGAGTCGAAAGTCCGGCCGGAGCTCCCGCGCGGAACCTCCGTCCCCCGGAGCAGGCGTGCTGCATGAACTCTAGGTAACCATTCGTGCAATGTCAAGCACTATGCCACAGCATCGACGGTAGACAAAATGGCTTGAAGATCAAATGCCTGCACTGACACTCCGCTGACCAGCCATCGATTTCTCCCACCTTCGCCGCCTTCCTCATGCAGTAGACTGCTTGCAGTCATGGCACGATGGTCTATAGTGCCCGAACGTCCCGCCGCTCGACCTGCTCCCGTTCCGTGAACAACCAGCCGAACGCCCGCGACCCGCAAGCGCCGTTCGACGACAGCGCCTCCTTTCTCGTCGCGCTCGGCCGGCGCGTTCGCGAGGCGCGCGACCGGGCCGGGTTGTCGCGCAGGTCGCTGTCGTCCGAAGCGCAGGTGTCGGAGCGCTACCTCGCGCAACTCGAGGCCGGAGACGGCAACGTCTCGGTCGTGCTGCTCCGGAGGGTGGCGCACGCGCTGCGCACCACGCTCCCCGAAATACTGGGAGACGGCGCGCCGGAACGTCGGCTCATGTTCCGCGTGCTCGACGAGATCCCGCCGCATCGCCTCGAGGAGGCGCTGTTCCGGCTGGTGCGCGACTTCGGCCACGACCACGAGTCGAGGCGCTCGCGCATCGCGCTGGTCGGCCTGCGCGGTGCCGGCAAGACGACGCTCGGCGCCGCGCTCGCGCGCGAGCGGCACTGGCCGTTCGTCGAACTCGACCGCGAGATCGAACGCGACGCCGGCATGAGCCTCGCCGAACTCTTCATGCTCTACGGCCAGGCGGGCTACCGCCGCATCGAGCGCCGCAGCCTCGCGCGGGTGCTCGACGCGCACGAGCGCTTCGTGCTGGCGGTGGGCGGCGGCATCGTCTCGGAACCCGACACCTACCGCCTGCTGCTCGATCGCTGCTTCACCGTCTGGGTGAAGGCGGACCCCGAGGAGCACATGGGCCGCGTCGTCGCGCAGGGCGACCTCCGCCCGATGGAGGGCCGCGACGAGGCGATGGAAGACCTGCGCCGCATCCTGTCGGCGCGCGAACCGCTCTACCGCAAGGCCGACGCGGTCGTGGACACTTCCGGTGCCGATCCCGCCCGGTCGATCGCCACCCTCAAGGAACTCGCCCGCGCCTGACCGGTGCCGGCGCCCACGGAGTCCCCGATGGCCGAACCCGCCCGCAAGAACGACGTCGCCGCGCCGGCGATCGTCACCTACGACACGAGTCCGGACCGCTACCGGCACTGGAAGCTCGCCATCGACGGCACGACCGCGACGCTGTCGATGGACGTCGACGAGGACGGCGGCCTCGTCCCGGGCTACAAGCTCAAGCTCAACAGCTACGACCTGGGCGTCGACATCGAACTCCACGACGCGCTCCAGCGCATCCGCTTCGAGCACCCGTCGGTGCGCGTCGTGGTGATCACCAGCGCGAAGGATCGCGTGTTCTGCTCCGGGGCCAACATCTTCATGCTGGGCCAGTCGTCGCACGCGTGGAAGGTCAACTTCTGCAAGTTCACCAACGAGACGCGCAACGGCCTCGAGGACTCGAGCCGCCACTCCGGGCTCAGGTCGATCGCCGCCTGCAACGGGACCACGGCCGGCGGCGGCTACGAACTCGCGCTCGCCTGCGACGAGATCCTGCTGGTCGACGACCGCAGTTCCGCGGTCAGCCTGCCCGAGGTTCCGCTGCTCGGCGTGCTGCCCGGGACCGGGGGACTCACGCGCATCACCGACAAGCGCCGGGTGCGACGCGACCACGCCGACGTCTTCTGCACGCTGGTCGAAGGCGTCCGCGCGCCGCGTGCGAAGGAGTGGCGCCTCGTCGACGACCACGCGAAACCGCAGCAGTTCGCCGACCTCGTGAAACGCCGCGCTTCCGCGCTCGCGGCGACGAGCGACCGGCCCGCCGGCGCGAAGGGTGTCGCGCTGCCCCCGCTCGCGCGCGAGATCGACGATGCCGGCTATCACTACCCGACGGTCGACGTGCGAACGGACCGCGCCGCGCGCCGCGCGACGATCACCGTGAAGGCGCCGGCCGCCGCCGAACCGGCGGAGGTCGATGCGATCGTCGCGAAGGGCGCGGCGTGGTGGCCGCTCGCGATGGCGCGCGACCTCGACGACGCCATCCTGATGCTCCGCGGCAACGAACGCGACCTCGGCACCTGGGTGCTGAAGACCGCGGGCGATCCGTCTGCCGTGCTCGCCTGCGACGATGCGCTCGAGCGCCACGCCTCGCACTGGTTCGTGCGCGAGACGGCGGGGATGCTCCGGCGCACGCTCGCCCGGCTCGACGTGACCTCGAGATCGCTCTACGCGCTGATCGAGCCGGGGTCCTGCTTCGCGGGCACTCTCGCCGAACTCGCGTTCGCAGCCGACCGCGCCTACATGCTCGCGCTGCCCGACGACGGCGCGCGCGCCCCGCGCATCACGCTCTCGGCGGCGAACTTCGGCCGCTACCCGATGGTGAACGCCCGCTCGCGGCTCGCCGCGCGCTTCTGCGACGAGGCCGAGCCGCTCTCCGCGGCGAAGGCCGCGATCGGCGTGCCGCTCGACGCGGATCGCGCGCTCGCGCTGGGTCTCGTCACCGTGGCCCCCGACGAACTCGACTGGGACGACGAAATCCGCCTCGCGCTCGAGGAACGCGCGAGCCTCTCGCCCGACGCGCTCACCGGCATGGAGGCGAACCTCCGCTTCGGCCCCGGCGAGACGATGGAGTCGAGGGTGTTCGCGCGGCTCTCCGCGTGGCAGAACTGGATCTTCATCCGACCCAACGCCACCGGCGAGTCCGGCGCGCTCAAGGTGTTCGGGACCGGCAACAAGGCGAAGTTCGACCGCGAGCGCGTCTGAGCCCGCCGTCGTTGTTCCTTCATCGTTCATCCTGCATCGTTCATTCCGGACCCCATGACGCGCAACGTCCCACGGAACTGCCCATGACCATCGACGACGGCGACAAGATCCCCAACAACGTCGGGCTGGCCGACAACCGCACGCTGCAGCGCGCGCTCGAACAGTGGCAGCCCGGGTTCCGGTCGTGGTGGGCCGACATGGGCCCCGAAGGCACGAGGGACACCGACGTCTACCTGCGCACCGCGGTGAGCGTCGACCCGAAGGGTTGGGCGCACTTCGAGTACGTGAAGATGCCCGACTACCGCTGGGGCATCTTCCTCAACCCGGCCGAGGAAGGCCGCCAGGTGAACTTCGGCGCGCACATGGGCGAGCCCGCGTGGCAGGAGGTTCCCGGCGAGTACCGGTCGAACCTGCGGCGGCTCATCGTCACGCAGGGCGACACCGAACCCGCCTCGGTCGAGCAGCAGCGCCACCTCGGACTGACCGCGCCCTCGCTCTACGATCTCCGGAACCTGTTCCAGGTGAACGTCGAGGAAGGACGCCACCTGTGGGCGATGGTCTACCTGCTGCACGCCTATTTCGGTCGCGACGGCCGCGAGGAGGCCGAGGCGCTGCTCGAGCGCCGCTCGGGCGACGCGGACAACCCGCGCATCCTCGGCGCGTTCAACGAGAAGACGCCGGACTGGCTGTCGTTCTTCATGTTCACCTACTTCACCGACCGCGACGGCAAGTACCAGCTCGCCTCGCTCGC
>JADLBN010000087.1 GCA_020847675.1 Burkholderiales bacterium
AGTGCTCGCGCGGCAACCCGAAGATCCGCACGACCGGGACGAGCGCGCGGGCGACCGGGTGCGTGGGTTCCCCCGCGAAGGTCGCCGCCACCTCCAGGCGCCACCAGGCGAGCTTCGCGCGCGCGACTTCCGGGTCGTGCACCTCGTCGACGACGTCGTCGACCTCGCGGCAGAAGGCGTAGAGCGCGGTGATCGCCCGTCGCCGGTCGTCCGGGAGCAGGCGGAAGCTGGAGTAGAACGACGAGCCGCTCTGGGCGGCACGGGACGCGCAGTACTCATCCGGCGTCACGTGCCTGCCCCCCCGGTCGGTGGGACGTCTCCGGGGACGGGGGGAGGCGTCGCCGCGCTCATGCGGCAAACCGCTGCGGCCGCAGGGCCCGCCAGCCCACGAGCGCCCAGTCCGCGCCCTTCAGCGCGGGCCGCGATCGGAACACGTCGCCACCCGCCGCATCGATGCGATCGAGGATCGCGAGCGCGCCTGCGACCACCGCCTTGAGTTCGAGTCCGATCCGCCACGGCAGACGGGAGGCGAGCGGTCGCCCGCGCACGAGCAGGCTGCGGGCGCGCTCGCACTCGAACGCCATCAGCGCGCGCCAGGCCCCGTCGCAGCGGCCTTCCGCGATCTGCGCCTCGGTGACGCCGTGCCGCACGAGATCGTCCTGCGGAAGGTAGACCCGTCCCTTGGCCCAGTCGATCGCGACGTCCTGCCAGAAGTTGGCGAGTTGCAGGCCGGTGCAGATGGCGTCGCTCGCCGCGAGATTCTCCTCGGACACCCGCCGGTAGAGGGCGAGCAGGAGCCGCCCCACCGGGTCGGCCGAACGCCGCGTGTAGTCGTTGAGCGCGGCGAAGGTCGCGTAGCGGTGCACCGTCACGTCCTGCGCGAACGCCGAGAGCAGGTCGGCGAGCGGCGCCGTCGGCAACCCGTGCTCGCGTACCGCGCGTTCGAGTTCGGCGAACGGGGGCTCCGCGAGGAGAGGGTCGCTCGCACCAGCCGCGATCGCGTCGACCGCGCGCCGATAGCGGGCGAGCGCGGCGAGCCGGGCCTGCGGCGGGTCGTCCCCCTCGTCGGCAAGGTCGTCGGCGCCGCGCGCGAACCGGTAGAGGGCGACCACGGCCCGGCGCTCGCGCGGCGGCACCAGGAACGAGGCGACCGGGAAGTTTTCGTAGTGACCGACGGACACGCTGCAGGGGGGACCGCCGCGGCCGCAACGTGGCCGGAAGGTCGCCGATCGGCTATACTTCCACGTTTGGCAGCCGGCGGTGGTTCCGGGTTCGGCTGGTATCGAGGTCGATGGCGGGGCCCGCGCGCCGCGAAAGTGGCGGAATCGGCAGACGCACCGGATTTAGGTTCCGGCGGGGCAACCCATGGGGGTTCGAGTCCCCCCTTTCGCACCACCGCTTGCCGACGTCCGGCGCGACGTGACGCGCCTCGCACGACTGTAGCACGCGCCCGGCGGGAACCGGTTCCGGGCGCCGTTCGTTCCGCCCCAACCTTCAGCCCCAGACACGACATGACCGAGACCCAAGCCGCCTCCGGCCTCGAACGCCGCCTCGAAGTAGCCGTGCCGCTCGCCGACATCGAAGGCGAGGTCCAGAAGCGGCTCAACAACCTCGCGCGGACCGCGAAACTGCCCGGCTTCCGGCCCGGACACGTCCCGGTCAAGATGGTGGCGCAGCAGTACGGGCCGCAGGTGCGCTCCGACGTGATCTCCGAGGCGGTCAACGCGCGCTTCGGCGATGCCGTGCGGGCGCAGAACCTGCGCATCGCGGGCACGCCGCGCATCGAGCCCGCGCCGGATCCCGCGCGCCCCGACCAGCTCGCGTTCGCGGCGACCTTCGAGGTCTATCCGGACATTGCGCTCGACGACCTCTCGACGGTGACCGTCGAGCGCCCGCAGGTCGAGGTGACCGAAGCCGACGTCGACCGCACGCTCGCCGTGCTGCAGCGCCAGCACGCGACCTGGCACGACGTCGAGCGCGGCGCCGAATCGGGCGATCGCGTGCTGGTCGATTTCACCGGGACCATCGACGGCGTCGAGTTTCCCGGCGGTCAGGCGCGCGAGTTCACCATCACGGTGGGCGAGGGCCGGATGCTGCCCGAGTTCGAGACCGCGCTCTCCGGCGTGAAGGCGGGCCAGACGATCGAGTTCCCGCTCGCGTTTCCGGCCGACTACCACGGCAAGGAGGTCGCCGGGAGAGAGGCGCGCTTCGTGCTGACCGCGAAGCGAGTGTCCGCGCCGACGCTGCCGCCGCTCGACGAGGCGTTCGCCCGCAACTTCGGCATTGCGTCGGGCTCGGTTGCGGACCTGAGGCGTGAGGTCGGGCAGAACCTCGAGTTCGAGCTCGCGCGCAAGGTGGAGACGCTGATCCGCGACCAGGCGCTCGGCGCGCTCCGCGCGAAGGCGAAGTTCACGCCCCCGCGTTCCCTGATCGAGGCCGAGGTCGCGGCGATGATGGAATCGACCGCCGAGTCCATGCGCCACCAGGGAATGAAGGCCGAGGACATCAAGCTCACGCCGGACCTGTTCCAGCAGCAGGCCGGCGACCGCGTCGTGATCGGGCTCGTCGTTGCCGACCTCGTGCGCAATCACGGTCTCGCGGCGACGCGCGAGCAGGTTCGCGCCCGCGTCGAGGGGGCGGCCCAGACCTACGAGCAGCCCGAAGCGGTGGTACGCTGGCACTACGAGAAGCCCGAGCGGCTCGCGGAGTTCGAGACCGCGGCGGTCGAGAAGAACGTGGTCGACTGGGTTC
>JADLBN010000088.1 GCA_020847675.1 Burkholderiales bacterium
CGCGGCGCGCGCCTCGATGCGGTGCGAGGCGCGGTCCGCGTAGGGCGCGCTGAAGTCGAACCAGAACTCGAGCGGGGGGGTGATCGCCCCATGAGCGCCGACGGGCCGCCCCGAGGCGCTCATCGCCCCCTCCAGGGGGGGCGCGAAGTCGCGCCAGCGACGAGCCTGGGGGTGGTCGCCCCCCCGCTCGAGTTCTGGTTCGATTTCAGCTCACCCTACGCGTACCTCGCCTCGCACCGCATCGAGGCGCTCGCCGCGCGGCACGGCCGGAGCGTCGACTGGCGCCCGATGCTGCTCGGCGCTGCATTCAAGGTCGCCGGCACGACGCCGCTGACCGAGGTCCCGATGAAGGGCGAGTACTCGCGCCGCGATTTCGTCCGCAGCGCGCGCTTTCACGGCATCGACGATTTCCGGATGCCCACGCGCTTTCCGATCGCGACGCAGGCCTCCGCTCGCATCCTGCTGTGGGCCAAGGCGCGCGATCCGGCCTCGGCGCCGGACGTGGCGAAGGCGATGCTGCGCGCCTACTGGCTCCTCGACCGCGACATCTCGAACCCCGACCTCGCCGCCGCGGCCGCCGCGGAGGCTGGCGTCGATGCCGTCGCCGCGCGCGCCGCGGTGGACGATCCTGCGTGGAAGGCGGCGCTGAAGCGCGAGGTGGACGAAGGCCTCGCGAAAGGCGTGTTCGGCTCGCCGTTCGTCTTCGTCGACGGCGAGTCGTTCTGGGGCCTCGACCGCTTCGACCAGATCGACTGGTTCCTCGCGTCCGCAAGGCCAGGAGCCGGTCACGTGCGTGCGGTGTCGCACCTGCGGCTGATCGTCGCGGATCTGCCCGCTGCCATGGCGTTCTACGCCGAAGTGATCGGCACCGGGCCGGTCGTCGACGTGCCGGGCATCTACGCGGAGTGGCAGACGTCCGGCGCGCGGCTCGCGCTGGTCGGCGAGGCGACGATGGGCGCGGCCGTGGGACGCTCGGCGCCCCGCGCGGGCGATGCGGTGGTCGTGTGCCTCGCCGTCGACGACGTCGACGAGGCCGCGGGGAGGCTGAAGCGCCTCGGGCAGGCGCTGGTGCGGGAGCCGCACGACGAACCGTCGTGGCGCCAGCGCGTCGCGCACCTGCGCGACCCGGCCGGCAACCTGGTCGAGCTGTGGACCCGGCTTTCCGCCCCGCCGGCCTGAGGAACCCATGGCCGAGTACGCGCTTCACTGCTTCGCGCAATCGGGCCACGCCTACAAGCCCGCGCTGATGCTCGAGCTCGCGGGCGCCGACTGGGCGCCGGTGTTCGTCGACTACTTCGGCGGCGGGACGAAGGCGCCCGGATTCCGCGCGATCAACGTCATGGGCGAAGTCCCGGTGCTGGAGCACCGGGGCAGGGCGTGGTCGCAGTCTGGCGTGATCCTCGACTACCTGGCGGAAACGCTCGGGCTCTACGGTCCGGCGAACGCAGACGAGCGCCGCGAGATCCTGCGCTGGCTCCTGTGGGACAACCACAAGCTCACGAGCTACACCGCCACTTACCGGTTCATGCGCGCGCTCGCGAAGGATCCCGAACCCGCGGTCATCGAGGAGTTCGGAAAGCGGGCGCGTGCCGCCTGGGGCGTCCTCGAAGCGCACCTGGCCGGGCACCGCTACGTGGTCGCCGACCGCCTGACGATCGCCGATCTCTCGATCTGCGGCTACCTGTTCTTCGACGACGAGATCGGGGTAGACTGGTCCGCCTACCCGGCGATCGAAGCGTGGCTCGCGCGCCTGAAGGCCGAGCCGCGCTGGAAGCATCCGTACGCGCTGATGCCCGGGCATCCGCGCCCCGCGCCGTAACCCACGCGAACGCCATGCCCGTCTTCGAGAGCCGGCTCGATCCCCGCGACGCAACCTTCGCGGGCAACCGCGAAGCGATGGCCGCGCTCGTCGCCGACCTGCGCTCCACGGTCGCGGCGGTCGAGCAGGGCGGGGGCGCATCGGCGAACGCGAAGCACGTCGCGCGCGGCAAGCTCCTGCCGCGCGAGCGCATCCGCGCGCTGATCGACCCGGGGAGCCCGTTCCTCGAACTCTCGCAGCTCGCGGCGCACGGCATGTACGACGACAACATCGCGGCCGCCGGGGTCATCACCGGCGTCGGCCGCGTGTCGGGCCGCGAGTGCATGATCGTGTGCAACGATGCGACGGTGAAGGGCGGCTCCTACTACCCGATGACGGTCAAGAAGCACGTGCGCGCGCAGGAGATCGCGCGCGAGAACCGGCTGCCCTGCCTCTACCTGGTCGACTCGGGCGGCGCGAACCTGCCCAACCAGACCGAGGTGTTCCCCGACCGCGACCACTTCGGGCGCATCTTCTACAACCAGGCGACGATGTCGGCCGAGGGCATCCCGCAGATCGCCGCGGTGCTGGGCTCCTGCACCGCCGGAGGCGCCTACGTGCCCGCGATGGCCGACGAGTCGATCATCGTGCGCGAGCAGGGCACGATCTTCCTGGGCGGTCCGCCGCTGGTGAAGGCCGCGACCGGCGAGATCGTGAGCGCCGAGGAACTCGGCGGCGCCGACGTGCACACGCGCATCTCGGGCGTCGCCGACCACCACGCGCTCGACGACCACCACGCGCTCGCGATCCTGCGCTCGATCGTCGCGAAGCTCGAACCGCCGCGCCGCGCGACGGTGGGGACGCGCGCTCCCGCGGAGCCGCGCTATCCCGCCGGCGAACTCCACGGCGTGATCAACGCCGACATCCGCAAGCCCTACGACGTGCGCGAGGTCATCGCCCGCATCGTCGACGGAAGCGAGCTCGACGAGTTCAAGGCCCGCTACGGCACGACGCTCGTGACCGGCTTCGCGCACCTGTGGGGCTACCCGGTCGCGATCCTCGCGAACAACGGCGTGCTCTACGGCGAGTCGGCGCAGAAGGGCGCGCACTTCGTCGAGCTCGCCTGCCAGCGCGGCATCCCGCTCGTGTTCCTGCAGAACGTCACCGGTTTCATGGTCGGCAGGAAGTACGAGGCGGGCGGCATCGCGAAGGACGGCGCGAAGCTGGTGACCGCGGTGTCCTGCGCGCAGGTCCCGAAGTTCACGGTGATCATCGGCGGCAGCTACGGCGCCGGCAACTACGGCATGTGCGGCCGCGCGTTCGCGCCGCGCTTCCTTTGGATGTGGCCGAACGCCCGAATCTCGGTAATGGGCGGAGAGCAGGCCGCGACCGTGCTCTCGACCATCCGCCGCGACGCGATCGAGGCGAAGGGCGGCGAGTGGAGCGCGGACGAGGAGGAGGCGTTCAAGGCGCCGATCCGCGCGCAGTACGAGCGGGAGGGCCATCCGTACTACGCGAGCGCGCGCCTGTGGGACGACGGCGTCATCGATCCGGCCGACACGCGGCGCGTCCTCGCGCTCGCGATCTCGGCTTCCCTCAACCGGCCGATCGCGCCCACGCGCTTCGGCGTCTTCAGGATGTAGCGACCGATGACTTCGGCCCATACGGCATCCGCGACAGGCAGGTGGACCACGCTCGAGGTCGAGCTTCGCGACGGCGTGTCCCGCGTCGCGCTCCACCGGCCGAAGGTCCACAACGCGTTCAACGAGACGCTCATCGCCGAGCTGACCGCGGCGTTTCGCGAGGCGGACACGGACCCCGCGGTGCGGGCGGTGCTGCTCCACGCGTCCGGCCCGAGCTTCTGCGCCGGCGCCGATCTCGACTGGATGAAGCGGGCCGCGGGCTACGGCCGCGCGGAGAACCTCGCCGACGCGCACGCGCTCGCCGCGATGCTTTCCGCGATCGCCACCTGCTCGAAGCCCACGGTCGCCTGCGTGCAGGGCAATGCGTTCGGCGGCGGCGTCGGGCTCGTCTCCTGCTGCGACATCGCGATCGGCTCCTGCGAGGCGCTGTTCGCGCTCTCCGAGGTGAAGCTCGGGATCATCCCGTCGACGATCGGCCCCTACGTCGTCGCGGCGATCGGGGCGCGGCAGGCGCGGCGCTACTTCGTCTCCGGCGAGCGGTTCACCGCGGCCGAGGCGCACCGGATCGGCCTCCTGCACGAGATCGTGCCGCCGGCCGGGCTGGAAGCGCGCGTGAACGAGGTGCTGGGCGCGCTCCAGCTCGCGGGGCCGCAGGCGCAAGCGGAGGCGAAGCTCCTGATGCGGGCGATCGCCAACCGCCCGATCGACGACGACCTGATCGCGGACACCGCCGAGAGGATCGCGCGCGTGCGCGCCACCGACGAGGCGCGCGAGGGCGTCGGAGCGTTCCTCGCCAAGCGCGCGCCGGCCTGGATTCCCGCCGCAGCCGCGAAGGACCGGCGCTGAAGGCGCTGCGATGGGTGCGTCCGACTCGTTCGACACCTGGCAGCTCGTCGCGCTGGCGGCGACGCTCGGCTGGGCGTCCGGCATCCGGCTCTACGCGGTGCTGTTCATCGTCGGCGGGCTGGGCTATCTCGGCTGGGTGCCGCTGCCCGGGGGACTCGCGGTGCTCGCGCACCCGTTCGTGCTGGCGGCTTCGGGCTTCATGTTCGCGGTGGAATTCTTCGCCGACAAGATTCCGGGAGTCGACACGGTCTGGGACGCGGTGCAGACGTTCGTGCGCATTCCCGCAGGCGCCGCGCTCGCCGCGAGCGTGTTCGGCGACAGTTCGGCAGCCGCCGCTCTCGCCGCGGCCATCCTCGGGGGCACGCTTGCCGCCGGCAGTCACTTCACCAAGGCCGGCAGCCGCATGGCGATCAACACCTCGCCCGAGCCGTTCTCGAACTGGGCCGCGTCGTTCGGAGAGGATCTCGCGGTCGGGACGCTGCTGTGGCTCGCGTGGGCGCATCCGCTCGTCGCGCTCCTGCTGGTTGCCTTGTCGGTGCTCCTGATGATCTGGCTGATTCCGAAGGTCTTCCGTTTCCTCCGCCGGCTGTTCGGCCGGATGTCGGCGCTCGCCGGCGGCCGCGGCGACGGGAGCCTGACGTGAGTCCGCGCGCGGTGCTCTGGCCGGTGGTGGCGCTCGCGGCGCTCACGTTCTGCGTGTCCGTCGTGATGTTCCGGCGCCGCGTCGCCGAGATCCGCGCGAAACGCATCCGCCTCCAGACGATCGCGACCTCCTCGGGAATCGCCGCGGCGCTCGAGAACACCTCGGCCGCCGACAACTATCGCAACCTGTTCGAGTCGCCGGTGCTGTTCTACGCGGCAGCCGTGACGGCCTTCGTTACGGAGGCCACGGGCACGCTGCTCGTCGCGCTCCTGTGGGCCTACGTCGCGTTGCGGGCGGTGCACAGCGCCATCCAGTGCACGACCAACCGCGTCTACCGCCGGTTCCAGGCGTTCGCCGCGAGCATGGGAGTGCTCTTCGCGATCTGGGTCGCGCTGGCGTGGCATCTCGCGACGGCCGCGGGAGCCTGAGGTGTTCACGAAGATCCTCATCGCGAACCGCGGCGAGATCGCCGTCCGCGTCGCGCGCACCGCGAAGCGCCTCGGAGTCCGCACGGTGGCGGTCTATTCGGACGCCGACGCAAGTGCTCTGCACGTCGCCGCCTGCGACGAAGCCTACCGGCTCGGCCCGGCGCCGCCGCGCGAGAGCTACCTCGACGGCAGGCACATCCTCGAGATCGCGCGGGCCTGCGGCGCGCAGGCCATCCACCCCGGCTACGGCTTCCTGTCGGAGAACGAGGGCTTCGCGAGGGCCTGCGCGGAGGCGGGCGTCGTGTTCGTCGGGCCGCCGCCCGCGGCGATCGCGGCGATGGGCTCGAAGTCCGCGGCCAAGGCGATCATGGGCAAGGCCGGCGTGCCTCTCGTGCCCGGCTACCACGGCGACGACCAGGACCCGGCGCTGCTCGCGAAGGAGGCCGCGCGCATCGGCTTCCC
>JADLBN010000089.1 GCA_020847675.1 Burkholderiales bacterium
GCCTCGGGCTCGCCGTCGGTTCGGCCTGGGGCTGGGCCGGCGCGAACTGGGGACACAACGACATCAACATCGACGTCAACAACAACTTCGTCCGCAACAACAACAACGCCGAGTTCAAGAACAAGGTCAACAACGGCAACTGGCAGCACAACGCGAGTCAGCGCAAGGGGGTCGCCTACCGCGACCAGGGCACGCGCGACAAGTTCGCGCGCACTGATCCGGGCGCGGCGTCGGCGCGGCGCGACTATCGCGGCTACGACGGCGGGGGCGCGGGGAACCGCGCGAGCGCCGGGACGATGGACCGTGGCGCGGCCGGCAATCGCGCGAGCGCAGGGACGATGGACCGGCCCGGCGGGGCCGGGGGCGGCATCGACCGCGGAGACGGTCCTGGCGCGGGGAACCGCGCAGGCGCAGGAGCCGGGAGCATGGACCGCGGCGGCGGCTCGTTCGGCGGAGGCGGCCACGATAGGGCGGGCGCCGGCTCGTTCAACTCCGGCCAGAACCGCGCGCAGACCACGAACTACAGCAACCGCGGCGCCGCGAGCCGGTCGACGATGAGCTCGGGGGGCGGCGCGCGCGGAGGCGGTGGCGGCGCGCGTGGCGGAGGCGGTGGCGGTCGAGGTGGCGGCGGACGGCGCTGATCCTCGGGAAACGACGATGACATCCCGTCACGACATGGATACGACGATGACCCAGCACGCCCGCATTCGACCTTCGCGCCTGCTCGTCGCGGCAGCGTGCGCGTTCGCCCTCGGCGCAAGCGTTCCGGCCGCATGGGCCCAGGCGCAGGGGCCCCGCGCCGCGGCGGCTGCGAACCTGCCTGCGCAGGCGACCTACGCGTCGCCCGAGGACGCCGCCAAGGCGCTCTACGATGCGGTCAAGGCCGACGACCTCAGGGCGATCTACACGGCGCTCGGGCCGGGGTCGGGGAAGGTCATCTTCAGCGGAGATCGTGTCGCCGACGACGCAATGCGCAACGACCTCGTCGCCTCCTGGGACAAGGCGATGACCATCGACCGCACCGGCAGCGACACGAAGGCGGTCCTGCTCATCGGCCCCAACGGCACGCCGTTCCCGTTTCCGCTTGTCAAGGACGCGCGCGGTTGGCACTTCGACGCGAAGGCCGGCGCCGAGGAAGTGATCAACCGCCGCATCGGCGAGAACGAGATCTCCGCGATCAAGGTGTGCCTCGCCTACGTCGACGCCCAGCGCGAGTACGTCGAGCGCGACCGCGACGGCAACGGCACGATGGAATACGCGCAGAAGCTCCTGTCGACGCCCGGCAAGAAGGACGGTCTCTTCTGGCCGACGGCCGCCGGCGAAGAGCCTTCGCCGCTCGGCCCGATGGTCGCCGACGCGCGCGCGCAGGGCTACGGCAAGGGCGGCGCCGCGGCCAAGCCGAGGGCGTCCGGTGCCCGCGCACCGTTCCACGGCTACTACTACCGCATCCTCACCTCGCAAGGCAAGAACGCGCGCGGCGGCGCGTACAACTACATCGTCAATGGCAAGATGATCGGCGGCTTCGCGATGGTCGCGTATCCGGCGCGCTTCGGCTCGTCGGGCGTGATGACCTTCGTCTGCAACCACGACGGCGTGGTGTTCGAGAAGGACCTCGGTCCGCGCACGCCGGAGATCGCGGCCGCGATGAAGGCGTTCGATCCGGACGCGAGCTGGCGCAAGACCGAGCCGTAAGGTTCGGACCGGCGCGCCGCATCCGCGAGCGACCTCCGGCGACGTGGCGGTCGCCTCGATGGCTCCCTGGCCGCGCGCCCGTGCGTTCTTCGCACCGGCACTCCGCCCCGCACGCCGACGTGGCCGATTCCCAGCAGTGGCTCGACCTGCGCGCGGGTCCGCGCGCGCTCGTCCACCTGCGCGAGCGCGGCCTCGCGCCTGAGGACGTCCGCGCGATACCCGCCGCGGCGGGCGGTCCCAAGGGTCTCGCGCTCATCCCGTTCGACGAGCGCATCGCGCGCGACTGGCTGCCGGCGATGCCGCGCGTCGATCTCGCCGGCGCATCGATTGGCGCGTGGCGGATGGCCGCACTGTCGCAGCGCGATCCGCTCTCCGCGCTTGCGCGGCTCAGACACGCGTACGTGCGCGAGCAGAACTACCGCCGCGACCCGCCCGCGGCCGAGGTGAGCAGCACGATCCGCGCCGTCGCGCGGCAGGTGCTCGATGGTGGCGTTCTGCATCCGCGGGCCGGACTTTCGCTGGACGTTCTCACGGCGCGCGCCCGCGGGCCGCTCGCGGGACGCCGCGATCGCCCGGCCTTCGCACGCGCGGCGCTCTCCAACGCCCTCGCGCGCTCGCGACTCGCCCGTCATTTCGAGCGCGTCGTGTTCCACGCCGGAGAGCCTTCGACGCTGGTCGAATCGCCCGACGCCTTCGGCATGACGCGAGTGCAGCTCGACACGGTGAATCTCGAGGACGCGCTCACCGCGTCCGGCTCGATTCCGCTCGTCTGCGATCCGGTGCGCGACATCGCGCTCGCGCCTCCGGGAAACTACTGGGACGGCGGTCTGATCGACTACCACCTGCTCCTGCCGCACGCCCGGGGCGAGGGCCTCGTGCTCTACCCGCACTTCGTTCCGCACGTCACCCCGGGCTGGCTCGACAAGCACCTGCCGTGGCGCCGCCGGCCGCGCGCGCATCCGTGGCTCGACAACGTGATCGTCATCGCGCCGTCGCGCGCGTTCGTCGAGCGGCTCCCGGATCGCAAGCTTCCGGACCGCAGCGACTTTCACCGCTACGGCCTCGACCACGCTGCGCGCATCCGCGCTTGGGAGCGCGCGATCGCCGAGTGCGAGCGCTTCGCGGATGCGGCGATGGCGTGGCTCGCGCGACCCGACCCGACGGTCGTGAAGTCCCTCTGACTCGCCGGCACGGCGCTCCGTGCGTCGGCAAGACAGTCGCTGCGGGCGGAAACGTCATCCCGCTTCGGGCCGGACTCGGTGGACCCCGATGCCGCAGCGCGGGGTTCGTGTCGGCGGAGTCGGCGTCTCGAAGCGCTCCCGGCCGCGGACGGTGCCCGATGCCGCCGCGATCGGGTCCCGGCGCGATCAGAGCACGACGGCCATCCTCCGGATCTCGGCCGCGACGGTGTCGGCGAGATCCCGCGGTCCGAGCACGCGCACGTCGGCACCGTACTTGAGGATGTCCATCATCAGCTCGCGCGTGTCGGTGTAGGGCAGTTCGAGCACGTAGGACCCGTCGCTCTCCAGGCGACCACGCTGCTGCGGATGCCAGCGCTCCTGCGCGATCCAGCGCGCGCGCGACGGAGCGAACCGGAGCTTGGCCCATTGGAGCTTCGTACCCGAGAAGATGCCGTAGCCCGAGTTGAACTCGCGCTCGACCTCGCGCAGGTCGACCGGCTTTGCCTTCTGGTCGGTGAGCCGCGCCTCGACGATCGCGTCGATCGCGAACTTCCGGAGGCCGTCGCGCAGGTGGCACCAGGCGTCGACGTACCAGTTGTCGCGGTAGTGCACGAGGCGCTGCGGCGAGATCGTGCGCTCGGTAGTCTCGGCGGTGCTGCGCGCGGCGTAGCGGATCGCGACGCGCCGGCGCTTCAGCGTGCCGGCCGCGATCGTCTCGAACACGCCCGTGGGCATCGTCCGTGCCGCCTGGGGCAGCATCCTGACGCGCTTGCGGACCTCGGAGGCGGCGACGTCGCCCTCGGCGATCAGCGCCTCCAGCCGCGAGCGCAGCGGCGCGACCTGCGCGCCGATGAGCCCCGGCTGCAGATCGTCGAGCATCGCGTGCATCGTCAGGAGCGCCTCGATCTCCGAGGGGCTGAACCAGAGGCCCGGGAGCTGGAACGGGGCGCCGCCCGGCTTGCCGCGGTACACGTAGCCGCCGTACTCGCGATTCCACTCGATCGGCGCGTTGAACCGGTCGCGCAGGTACTCGATGTCCCGCTTGAAGGTCGCGCGCGAGACTTCGAGTTCGTCGAGGAAGCGGCGCATCGCGACCGGCTTCCCGGCGGCGAGCAGGCGGTCGATGCGGTAGAAGCGCTCGGTGCGGTCCATGGCGTGGCGGTGACGTGAGCCGGAGGCGGCTTGCCGCAGGATTCGTGCCCGCGCGAGCGTTCCGAGGTCGGACTCGAGCATTCGCGACGCCGGCCCGCAGTCAGCCGGCGCATCCTTCGTCGGGTCAATGGCGCCGGAGACGCCGGGTCCTGTGGCCGACGGTGCGGATCGTGCCGTCGGCCGCGACGACGACGTACACGCCGCGCAGGCGGTCGATCGCGACTCCGCGCGAATCGCCGTCGCGCGCGAGCCGGGCTTCCGCGGCGCGGTCCATCATCACGACGATCGCGCCGTGGTGGTCGTGGAATTCCCGGCCGTAGCGCAGCACGCGGTCGACGATCGAGGGAGGGATGCCGCGCTGCTGCATACGCGAGCGCGCGTGGCGGCTGCAGGGCAGGTCGGTGGCACGGGTCATCGGGCGCTCGCCATCGGTCGAACGGTCGAGGACCTAGCCTGCGCCCGCGGGGGGCTCAGGACGTGAGCCCGACCGGGCGGCCGGGCCGGACAGGCTGCGCAAGACCCGGCGGACGATACGGTGGTCCGCGGACGATCGCTCGCCTCCTGCCGGGATGGCCACGGTGCCGACAGCACCAACGGCGACGCGCAGGCAGGCGGCACGCCTGCCCGGCCGCGCGCGACCGAGCGAACGAATCGCCGCCCTTGATGCGGGCTACGACCTGTTGCCCGGCCGCGCGACCGGGTCCTTCCCCCGCCGCGGTCGGGCAGCGCCCTCGCGCCGGGCAGCGCACGAAAACTCGGTGAAGCGGCGGATCAGTGCAGCAGGCGCGGACCCGCGGCGAGCGTGGCGGGCGGCAGGAACGCCTGCGGCGCAGCGGCGAAGGCGGCATCCCCGAGGATCGTTCCGGCAGCGCCGAAGCCGGCGCCGGCGAGGTTGCCCGAATGCCCGTAAAGGTACGCGAGGTCGCCGCCGAGCGCCGCTGTGTCCGATCCTCCGGAGTAAGCGCTTGCCAGCGCACTGGCGACCGTCCAGCGGGTCAACGACGGGCTGGCCACGCGTGCCGCGTCGAACGCGGACACGATCTCCGCGAAGTCGAACCGGGTCACCCGGCGGTTGCGCGTGGGGTCGGTCGAGGACGCCAGATAGTCGGTCGAGCCGTCGGTGACGACCTGCAGTCGGGAGATGCGGTGGTTCGCCGCCGCCGCGTACCAGTCCTTGAGCGTCACCTGGTCGGCCCCGGCGTCGAGCACGAGATCGTTGCCGACCTTCTTCAAGCCGAGGTCCGCGTAGCGGATGCCGCCGCCCAGCGAGAGCACGTCGTCCGCGCCCGCGGCAGCGGCGATCGTGTCCTTGCCGTCTCCCTTGTTCAGCGTGAAGACATCGGCGCCGCCGCCGGCGGAGATCGTGTCGTCGCCCTTCCCGCCGGCGAGGAACTCCCGTCCGGAACCGCCGGTCAGCGTGTCCGCGCCGGCGCCGCCGTCGACGAGGTTGTTGCCTGCGGTGTCGCCGATCGCGTCGTTGCCGTCGCCGCCCTGCAGCACGTCGTTGCCGTTGCCGCCCGCGAGCGTGTCGTTGCCCGCGGCGCCCCAGACGAGGTCGTTGCCGTCGGCGGCGGTGAGGACGTTCGCCGCGCTGTTGCCGGCGAGCGCGTTCGACAGCGTGTTCCCGGCGGCGTTGATCGCAGCGCTCCCGGTCAGCGTCAGGTCCTCGAGGTTCGCGCCCAGCGACCACGAGACCGAAGCCTCGACGCGATCGGTGCCCGCGCCGGCCGCTTCGACCGTGGTATCGGACGCGTTGTCGGCGACGTAGACGTCGTCTCCGGCCCCTCCGGTCATCGCGTCGGCTCCGGCGCCGCCGTTCAGCACGTTGGCCCCGGCATTGCCACCGATCGCGTTCGCGAGCGTGTTGCCGGTGCCGTTGATCGCCGCGGTGCCGGTCAGCGTGAGGTTCTCGAGGTTCGCGCCCAGCGTCCAGCTGACCGAAGCCTGCACCCGGTCGACGCCCGCATTCGCACTCTCGATCACCGAGTCCGCCGCGTTGTCGACGACGTAGGTGTCGTTCCCTGCGGCGCCGCGCATCGAGTCGGCGCCCGCCTTGCCGTCGAGCACGTTGTTGCCGGCGTTGCCGGTGAGCGCGTTCGCCAGTGCATTGCCGGTCGCGTTCACACCCACCGTGCCGGTCAGCGTCAGGTTCTCGACGTTGGCCGCGAGCGTCCACGCGATCGCCGATTGGACGAGATCGGTGCCTTCGTTCACGTTCTCGGTGATCGTGTCGGCCGCGGCGTCGACGACGTAGGTGTCGTTGCCCGCTCCACCGGCCATCGCGTCGGCGCCGGCCTTGCCGTCGAGGACGTTGTTCGCGGCGTTGCCGGTGAGCGTGTTGGCGAGCGTGTTGCCGGTCGCGTTGATCGCGGCCGCACCGGTGAGCACCAGCCGCTCGAGGTTGCTGCCGAGCGTGAGCGTGACCGTGGTGCGAACGGTGTCGCTGCCGGCGGACGCGTTCTCGGTCACGACGTCGCCCGCGGAGTCGACGACGTAGGTGTCGTCGCCTACGCCACCGCGCATCGTGTCGTTGCCGCCGCGGCCGTCGAGCGTGTTGGCCGCGGCGTTGCCGGTCAACGTGTTCGCGAGCGTGTTGCCGCTGCCGTTGACCGCCGCGGCGCCGGTGAGCGTGAGGAGCTCGACGTTCGCGCCGAGCACGTAACTCACCGACGACTGGACGTGATCGCTGCCCGCGCCCGCGGACTCGGTCACCGTGTCACCGGCGTGGTCGGCCACGTAGGTGTCGTTGCCTGCGCCTCCGGCCATCGTATCCGCCCCGCCCCTGCCGTCGAGAACGTTGGCGGCCGCATTTCCGGTGAGCGCGTTCGCGAGCGCGTTCCCGGTGAGGTTCGCCGCGCTGCCGAGCAGGATCGCGTTCTCGACGTCGGAGGGGAGCACGTACGACACCGACGCGCTGACGTGATCGGTCCCCTCGCCCGCGATCTCGACGACGACGTCGGCGGCGTTGTCGACGACGTAGCGGTCGTTGCCGGTTCCGCCGGTCAGCCTGTCGGCGCCTCCCCCGCCGTCGAGGAGGTCGTCGCCTGCGAGGCCGGCGAGCTGGTTCGCACCGTCCCCTCCGGTCATCTCGTTGTCGAGGGCATTGCCTGTGCCGTCGGCGATCTCCGAGGTCGAGAGCTTGAGGTGCTCGAAGTTCGCGCCGAGGGTCGCGGTGACGCTCGAGATCAGGGTGTCGACGCCCTCGTTCGCAAGTTCGACGAGGGAGTCGCCGCCGTCCTCGACGGCGTAGGTGTCGTCGCCCGCCCCACCTGCCAGGCGGTCGCCGCCGGTCCACGCGTAGAGCAGATTGCTGCCGGCGTTCCCCGCAATGTCGTCGTCTCCGGAGGTTCCCCAGGCGTCGACGTCCGCCCCGCCGAGCAGGCGGACGCGCTCGACGTTCCACGGCTGGTAGGCAGTGAGTGTCGAGCGCATCTCGTCGAGCCCTTCGCCCGCCAACTCCATGACGCTGTCGCCCGGGTCGTCGATCAGGTAGACGTCGTCGCCCGCTCCGCCGGCCATCGCGTCGGCGCCTTCGCCGCCGTCGATGAAGTCGCCGCCCATCCCGCCGGCGATCTCGTCCGCTCCGGCTCCGCCCGAGAGCGTGTCGCTGCCGCCGCGGCCGTCGATGCGGTCGTCGCCGTCGAGGCCGGACATCGTGTCGTCGCCTTCGGATCCGACCAGCACGTCGTCGAGCGGACTGCCCGCGCGCGCGAGCGCGAGCATCGCCGCCGCGTCGAGCGCGCCACCGTCGGCGAACGCGATGCGCGGCGTCGCGACGCGGGTGCCGGAGAAGCCGTTGCGCAACCGCAGCGAGTCGCTCGTCCCGGCGATCGAGAGCAGGAGGTCGGTGTCGTCGCGGCGGATCGCGACCTGCGACGGTGCGATGCCGGCGCCCAGCCGGATCTCGGCGATCGCGTTCTCGCGGAACGCGCCGAAGTCGACGACGTCGCTGCCTCCGCCGCGGGCGAAGTGCACGACGGCATTCGTTCCGGCGCTGATCGCGAGCGTGTCGTCGCCCGATCCGCCGACGAGTTCGACGGTGCCCGACCACGCGCTCAGCCAGTCGTTGCCGTCCCCGCCCAGCAGCAGGTGCTCGCCCGACGTTGCGCCGAGGCTGTCGTTCCCCGCGTCGCCGGACGCGATGCCGCGCGTCCCGCCGAGCACGATCCGGTCGTCGCCCTCGCCGCCTTCGGCCGCGTTGTCGCCAAACGCATCGACGAGCGAGTCGTCACCGTCGCCGCCGGCGAGCGTGTCGTCGCCGCGTCCGCCTTCCAGGAGATCGTTCCCTTCGCCGCCCTCGAGCGTGTCAGCTCCGCTGCGTCCGAGGAGCGTGTCGTCGCCGGCTCTTCCCGCGAGCAGGTCGTCCCCCGACATCCCGTCGACCTCGTCGTTGCCCGCGCCGCCGTCGAGCGCATCGGCACCGCCCGCCCCCACGCGGACCTCGCTCGCATCGGTGCCCGCCCAGGTCTGTCCGACAGCCGCGACTGCAACAGCGCGGCCGGCGATCTCGTCCGCGCCGGGCGAGAGCGCATACACGAGTTCCGTTCCGGACTGGATGATGTCGACGCCCTCGAGTCCCGAGTGTGCGGCGCCCGCCGCGAAGAAGTCGGGCACGGCGATGCGGTCATCGCGATCGCGGATGCGCAGGACGAGATCTTCGTTGTCGCGTTCGACGACGAGGTCGCGGTACGAGAACTCCGACACCCGGAGCGTGAACCGGGGTGGCGCGGACCACGCGCTGTCGTCATCGCCGAAGGTGATCGAGTCGCTTCCGCTGAAGCGCCCCCACTCGATGCCGATCGGGTCGCCCGTGGCGCTCGGCCAGAGCTCGTGGCGATCGCTGCCGGGTCCGCCGTCGAGCGTCGCGGCGTGATGGCCGACGAGCCGGTCGTCGCCTTCGCCGCCGTAGAGCACGGTGTGCGCACCGTTCGAGCCGCTCGCGACGAGCACGTCGTCACCGACCTCGCCAAAGAGGCGCGACGCATCGTTCGCCAGGTACGGGTCGGCCGACAGCGTGTCGTTGCCGTCCCCGCCGAAGACGTACCCGACGGTGTCGCGCAACGTGACGACGTCGTCGCCGTCGCCGGCATGGATCTCGTCGAGGAGCACGGCGATGCTGCCGAGGTGGTCGTCGCCGTCGGTGCCGATGCGGATCGCGTCGGCAAGATCCTCGAAATCCAGCGTGCTGCCATCGGCGAAGCGCACCCCGGCGAGCGCCGAAGCGTATCGATAGCTCGGGAAGCTGCCGACCCGCGCGAAGTGGTCCGAGACCCGCACCGAATCGCCGGTGTCGCGGATCGTGACGACAAGGTCACGGCCATCGATCCCGAAGGCGACGTCCGACGATCCGATGCCCGGGGCCATCTCGAGCCACGACGGCAGCGTTTCCGGTGTCTGCCTGTCGTAGCGGTTGACCAGGACGAGGCGGTCGTGGCCGTCGCCGCGGCCGAACAGGAAAGGCCCGCCACTGTAGAACGTGTCGTCGCCGGGTCCGCCGAGCGAACGGCCGTTCCACGACATTCGCGCCTCTCCGTCCAGCACCGGTTCGCCCGTCGTGGAAAGCGTGACGGAGGGCGCGGCGCGCGGTGCGGCGTCGGCGTCGGTCGTGGGCGTCACCCGGGCGAGCGCCTGCGCGAGCGTGAGCGTCTCGCCATCGAAGTCGAAGGCGTCGATGCGCGTGGCGATCATGCCGTCGGGGGCTGAAACGGCAAACGGCATCCGCAATCGACTTCCGTCCGCGAGCGCGGCTATCAGGCTCGAGCCGTCGGTGCGGAACGCGACGTCGCCCGGTCGTACTCCCGGGGCGAGGCGGACCCGATTCGCGCCCTCGGCGTCGACGATCACGTCGTAGTTCGCGCCTGCCCCGAAGCGATAAAGGTCGTCTCCGGCGCCGCCGAAGGCGAAGTCGTTGCCGGCGTCGAAGCCGAACGTGTCGTTGCCCGCGGCGCCGAAACTGGTGTCGTCGCCTTCCCCCGGCGCAAAGGTGTCGTCGCCTTCGCCGCCCGCGGCGAGATCGTTGTCCGCGCCGCCGTCGAGCAGGTCGCTACCCGCACCGCCCCGGAGTTGATCGTTGCCCGCATGGCCGGTCAGGTGGTCGTTGCCGGCGTCGCCGTGCAACAGATCGGCAAGTGCGCTGCCTGTGATGTTGTCGGCCCCCGAGCCGCCGCGCAGATCGACGGCGGATGCCGTCCCTGCCGACACGGAGTCCGTGCCCGCGCCGCCGGCGATCGCGCGATGCGCCGGATCGGCGGCGATGCTGAGCGGCGAAACCAGCCGCGCATCGAGGAACTGCGCGCGCGTGAGCACCGTGCCGTCGTCGAACTCGTAGCTCGCGGGACCGCCGCGCAGTCCGTCTTCCACGATCGTGCGGTTCCCGCCGCCGAAGTCGATGACCAGCGCGCCATCGTCGGCTCCGCCGACCGCGCCGCGGGCGAGCGTGATCGATCCGGGCGTGATACCCGCCCCGAAGCGGACCACGGACAGGCCAGACGCGTCGCGCACGCGGTCGACGCCCGCGCCGTCGAGGACGAACGTGTCGTCGCCCGCGCCACCGTCGAGGAGGTCGTCGCCCGCGCCGCCCGCGAGCGTGTCGTATCCGGTGCCGGCCGATAGCGTGTCGTTCCCGGTGCCGCCGTCCAGCGCGTCGTTGCCTTCGCCTCCCGCGAGCGTGTCGTCGCCCGCGTCGCCTGCGAGCGCGTCGCGGCCGATGCCGCCGTCGAGGAGGTCGTTGCCTTCACCGCCCGCGAGGCGGTCCGCACCGGCGCCGCCTGCGAGCGTATCGTTGCCCGCGCCGCCGGCGATGACATCGTCGCCGTCCCCTGCGTCGAGGCGGTCGTCTCCGTCGCCGCCGTCGAGCGCATCGGCGTCGTCACCGGCATCCAGCACGTCGTCGCCGGAACCGCCGGTGAGGGTGTCGGCGCCGCCTGCGCCGAGCAGCGTGTCGGCGCCGTCGCCACCGGCGAGAGAGTCGTCCGACTCGCGGCCTGTGAGGACGTCGTTGCCGTTGCCTCCCGAGAGGCTCGCATCGCCGCCGGCCGAGTTCAACTGGTCGACGGCGACGGAGCCGGAGCCGCTGTACGACGGCAGCGTGATCGCCACGCGGAGCGTCGGGTGGCGCGCGAGGTCGGCGTCGATCTTCGTCCTGGCGACGATCGTGCCGTCTGCGAGGCGGATCGTCGGGCGCTCGTCGTCCGGGCAGTCGAGCGCGATGGCGATGAGCTGGTTGCCGGCGAGGATCGCGAGGTGGCCGGCGTTGCCGAACTCGTCGGAGGCGCGCTGGAAGTCGAGCGACGAGGCCTCGACCCCTTCGGGAACGACGAAGACGTCGCTTGCGTCGAGCTCGACGAGGAAGTCGGGCTCGGCGTCGGCTGCGAGCAGGAAGCGGTCCGACCCGGCGCCGCCCATCAGCAGATCCCGGCCGCCCCCGCCGTCGAGGACGTCGTCGCCCGCGCCGCCCGAGAGTGCGTCGCCGCCATCGCCGCCGTTGAGGTCGTCGTTGCCCTCGCCGGCGTTGAGCCAGTCCGCGCCATCCTCGCCCGACAGCCGGTCGTTGCCCGCATCGCCGTGCAGCGCATCGCCGCCCGCCGCGCCGAGCAGGTCGTCGTCGCCGTCGCCGCCCGATAGAAGGTCAACGCCGTCGCCGCCGTCGAGAAGATCGAGACCGTCGCCGCCGTAGAGCTCATCGCCGTCGGCGCCGCCTTCGATCAGGTCGTCGCCGGCGGCGCCGGCGAGAAGATCGGAGCCCGCGCCTCCGGCGATTTCGTCATGCCCTTCGCCGCCGTCGACCTGGTCCCGTCCGCTCCCCGCGACGACGCGATCGTTGCCGGTGCCCGCGTCGACCGCGTCGTCGCCCTCGCCCGCGTCGATGACGTCGTCGCCGCCGCCAGCGGTCTGCGTGAGGTCGCCCGCGATCGCGTCGTTCCCCGCGCCGCCGACGATCTCGTCGTTGCCCAAGCCGCCAGCCAGCGCGTCGTCCC
>JADLBN010000090.1 GCA_020847675.1 Burkholderiales bacterium
AGGACAGAGGACAGAGGACAGAGGACAGAGGACAGAGGACAGAGGACAGAGGACAGAGGACAGAGGACAGAGGACAGAGGACAGAGGACAGAGGACAGAGGACAGAGGACAGTGCCGTCGGCGTCTCCGGTGGCGGCGCATCGAGCGCCGGTGTCAGGAGTCAGAAGCCAGAGGACAGAGGCGGCGGCGTGTCGAGCGCCGACGGGCGTTCCGTCGTGGGTCGGCCTCCAGGCCGACGCCGTTTCCCCTGTCCCCGATGGAACATCCTCGCCGGGCCGTCGCACCGTTGCAGCGATCGACGTTTTCGGTTATAATTCAAAGCTTTCCTCCGGCGTCCAAGCCGGGGCCACCCGCGGATGAAGGCAGGGCCATCACCGGCCCGTACCGGAGGCCGCAGACAACCGAAGGAGTCGCAGCGATGGCCAGGATCGAATTCACCGCTTTTCCCCGAAAGCTCGAAGGACGAGGCGCCTCGCGCCGGCTGCGCGTCGCCGGCAAGGCCCCGGGCATCGTCTACGGCGGCAACGCCGAGCCGACGCCGATCGAACTCGACCACAACGCGCTGCTGCACGCGTTGAAGAACGAGGCGTTCCACGCCTCGATCCTGTCGATGAAGCTCGACGGCAGCGCCGAGCAGGTGCTGCTGCGCGACGTGCAGATGCACCCGTTCCGCCCGCAGGTGATGCATATCGACTTCCAGCGCGTCGTGGCGGACAAGAAGATCCACATGAAGGTGCCGCTCCACTTCATCAACGCCGAGAATTCGCCGGCGGTGAAGGAGGAAGGCGCGATCGTCAGCCATGTGCTGAACGAGATCGACATCGCCTGCCTGCCGAAGGACCTCCCCGAGTTCATCGTGGTCGACCTCGCGGGCCTGCACACCGGCCATCCGCTGAAGACCTCGGGGCTCAAGCTGCCGGAAGGCGTGACCACCCAGACGCACGGCCGCGACCCGGTCGTCGCGACCGCGGTGATCCCGAAGCAGATCACCGAGGAAGTCGAGGCTGCGGCGGGTGCCGCTCCGGCCGAAGGCGAAGCCGCCGCGGGTACGGCTCCTGCCGCTCCGGCCGCGGACGCGAAGGCCGCGGATGCCAAGGCGGGCGACAAGAAGGACGAGAAGAAGGACGACAAGAAGAAGTAGGCGCGAGCCGACACTCCGCGCGAACGGCCCGCCGCGCCTTCGAGCCGGCGGGCCTTTTCGTTGGCGCGTCGCCCTGCGCCGCCACGCCACGATGGCCGCCACCGCCTCCCTTCGCCTCGTCGCCGGTCTCGGCAACCCGGGCCGCAGCTACCAGCGCACGCGCCACAACGCAGGCTTCTGGTTCGTCGACGCGCTCGCGGCGAAGCTCGGGATCTCGTTCTCGCGCGAGTCGCGCTTCTCGGGCGAAGTCGCGAAGGCCGGCGACCTGCGCCTCCTCAAACCTGCGACTTACATGAACGAGTCGGGGATGAGCGTGGGGGCGCTCGCGCGTTTTCTCGCGATCGAGCCCGAGGAAATCCTCGTCGTGCACGACGAACTCGACCTCCCCGCCGGTGCGGTGAAGCTGAAGCTCGGCGGCGGCGTCGCCGGCCACAACGGACTGAAGGACATCCGCGCGCACCTCTCGACGCCTGACTTCTGGCGCCTGCGCCTGGGCATCGGCCACCCGCGCGACTCCGAACTCGCGCAGCAGCCGGTCGTCGACTACGTGCTGAAGCCTCCGCTCGCCGATGAGCGCGAGGCGATCGACCGCGCGATCGGCCGCGCGCTCGACGCCTGGTCCGACCTCGCGTCGGGCGACCTCGAGCGCGCGATGATGCGACTGCACACGAAGGAAGCGGAATGAGCCTCAAATGCGGAATCGTTGGGCTCCCCAACGTCGGCAAGTCGACGCTTTTCAACGCGCTCACGCGCGCGGGGATCGCTGCGGAGAACTATCCGTTCTGCACGATCGAGCCGAACGTCGGCATCGTCGAGGTGCCCGACCCGCGCCTCGCGGCGCTCGCTGCCATCGCGAAGCCCGAGAAGGTGATCCCGGCGGTGGTCGAGTTCGTCGACATCGCGGGGCTCGTCGCCGGGGCGTCGAAGGGCGAGGGGCTCGGCAACCAGTTCCTCGCCAACATCCGCGAGACCGACGCGATCGCGCACGTCGTGCGCTGCTTCGAGGACGGCAACGTCGTGCACGTCTCGGGCAAGGTGAATCCGGTCTCCGACATCGGCACGATCGACACCGAACTCGCGCTCGCCGACCTCGCGGCGGTCGAGAAGCAGATCGCGAAGGTCGAGAAGCTCGCGCGCGCGGGCGGCGACAAGGAAGCGAAGCGCCTGTACGAGACGCTGGTCAAGGTGCAGAAGACGCTCGACGAAGGACGCCCGGCGCGCTCCGCGGATCTCTATGCCGAGGAGCGCGCGTTGCTCAAGCCCTTCTTCCTGCTCACGATGAAGCCGACGATGTACGTGGCCAACGTTGCCGAGCGCGGCTTCCACGATAACCCGCTGCTCGCCGCGGTCGAGGCGCACGCGGCGAAGGAGGGCGCGCCCGTCGTGCCGGTGTGCGCGGCGATCGAAGCGGAGATCGCCGACCTCGACGGCGACGACCGCAAGGCGTTCCTCGACGATCTCGGCCTCGCCGAACCGGGGCTCGACCGCGTGATCCATGCGGCCTACAAGCTTCTCGGCCTGCAGACCTACTTCACCGCCGGTCCGAAGGAAGTGCGCGCGTGGACCGTGCCGGTGGGCGCGACCGCACCGCAGGCGGCCGGTGTCATCCACACCGATTTCGAGAAGGGCTTCATCCGCGCCGAGACGATCGCCTACGACGACTTCGTGAAGCTGAAAGGCGAGCAGGGCGCGAAAGAAGCGGGGAAGATGCGGCTCGAGGGCAAGGAGTACGTGCTGCGCGACGGCGACGTCATGCACTTCCGGTTCAACGTCTGACGCGGGAACGCGGGCATGAAATCGACAGCTCGCGTCGACTCGCAAGGCGCAACCCTGCAAAACGAACTTTCCTGCTGGCCCGCGCGGTAGCGCGGCGAGCTGACCGGGGGCGGGTATTTTTCCCGCCCCCGGTCAGCTCGTTGTAGCTCCCGCTCTCACCCCGGATAGCTACAATCTGCACACCGGGGCGCTCGCCGCCGGCGATGTTGTAGCTCCCGCTCTCACCCCGGAT
>JADLBN010000091.1 GCA_020847675.1 Burkholderiales bacterium
CGGATGTTGAGCGCGTACTTGTTCGCGCTGATCTCCGGCACGCAGGCGAGGTCGCGCGCGACGGTGAGCCGCAGGAGCTGCGCGACCTTGGTGGTGGTCAGCATGAGCTGGAACACGCCGCGGTACGCGGTGTGGTGGTTCGAGCGGGCGTTCTCGCGCAGGAGCTTCAGCACGATCGCGAGCCCCGCGAACACCGGCTCGAACGGCGCGAACCAGCCGTCGAGGTCGAGGCGCCGGGAGGAGGCGTCGCGATGCAGCCACCAGTGGTAGGCCGGCAGGTCGAACTCGCACACGCCGCCGGGGATGCCGCTGCGCTGCTTGATCGCCATCAGCCACTCGTTGTCGCGCAGGTGCGCCCCGAGCTTGCCCGAAGGCGCGAGCAGCTGGGCGGTCACGGCGTCGATCTCGGCGAGCAGCGTGTCGAGGGCCGCGGCCTCGATGCGCGGATTCGCGCGGAGCGGCGCGAGCTGCTGGCGCTGCCGTTCGAGTTCCTGCAGGAGCTCGGTCTTGAGGTCGGCGCGCGCCGCGATGTCGGCGATCTCGAACAGCGACGCGAGTGCCGCGTGGTGATCCTGCGGCGCTTCGCTCGCGACGTACACGCGCGAGCGGGCGTGGACGTCCTCGAGGCGCATCAGCGTGCGGATGCGCTCGTTCAGCGGATGCTCGTAGCGGATCATCGGGCGACGGGGAGACCGGGGCTCATTGTCCGCGATTCGCCTGCCGGATCAAGGCCGGGCCTCGCGCGGTCTCGCGGCGAGCGCGCGGTAGGTCCGGTCGAGGCGGGCGACGGCCGGCGCGATCGCGTCCGCGGAACCCGCGTTGTCGATCACGTCGTCGGCGAGCCGCAGGCGTTCCGATCGCGGGAGCTGGGTCGCCATGATCGCGCGCACTTCGCGCTCGGAGAGACCGCTGCGCAGGCCGACGCGGCGCACCTGCTCGTCCTCGGGACAGTCGACGACCAGCACGCGGTCGACCAGGTCCGCGGTTCCTCCGCGCTCGAAGAGCAGCGGAACCACCAGCACGCCGTAGACGCCGCGCCACGCCGACACCCGCCGGCGGATCTCCTCGCGGATCGGCGGGTGCAGCGCCGCCTCGAGCCGGACGCGAAAGCCCGGATCCGAGAACGCGCGCTCGCGAAGCGTCCTGCGATCGAGCGTTCCGTCGGCCGCGAGGACTTCGTTTCCGAACGCCTCGACGACGCGCCGGTGGCCCTCGAGGCCCGGACCCGACAGCCGATGCGCGATCTCGTCCGCGTCCACGACATCGACGCCCAGGTCGGCGAACGCCGCCGCGACGGCGGACTTGCCGCTGCCGATGCCCCCGGTGAGGCCGACGACGAGGCTCACCTGAAGTACAGCGCGTTGATCTGCGGGCCGAAGAACAGGGCGACCGCGCCGGCGCCCGCGAGCCAGGGTCCGAACGGCAGCGGAGACGCGCGATCGCGTCCACGCGCGACGATCATCGCGATGCCGCCGACCGCGCCGAGCACGCTGGAGACGAGAACGACCTGCGGCAGCATCGGCCAGCCGAGCCAGGCACCGATCGCGGCGAGCAGCTTGAAGTCGCCGTAGCCCATGCCTTCCTTGCCGCGGACGAGCTTGAACAGCCAGTACACGGTCCACAGCGACAGGTAGCCGGCGATCGCGCCGATCACGGCCGACGAGAGCGGCACGAACAGGCCGAAGAGGTTGGCGAAGAGGCCGCCCCACAAGAGCGGCAGCGTGAGGTCGTCGGGCAGGAGCTGGGTGTCGGCGTCGATGAACGCGAGCGCGAGGAGCGTCCACAGGAAGAGGCAGGCGGCGAGACCCTTCCAGGTCGGGCCGAACTGCCAGACAGCCGCGAGCGCCAGCGCGCCGGCCGCGAGTTCGACGACCGGGTAACGCGGCGAGATGCGGGCCTTGCACGCCGAGCAGCGCCCGCGAAGCGCGAGCCAGGAGAGCACCGGCACGTTCTCGATCGCCGTGATCGCGTGGCCACAGGACGGGCAGGCCGAACGCGGGACCGCGAGGTTGTAGCGGGGCGCAGCGTCGGGCTCGCGTCCGGCGAGTTCCGCGCACTGCTCGTTCCAGCCGCGCTCCATCATCTTCGGGAGGCGGTGAATCACCACGTTGAGGAAGCTGCCGACGAACAGCCCGAGCGCGGCGGCCGCGGGAAGCGCGACCGCCGGGTCGAGCAGCCCGCCCATCACAGGATCGACGCGGATCGCTGTCGCAGGATCAGCGACGGTCGCCGCGCATTCCGCTCGGTGTTTCGTGCTGTTGCCGGCGATCGCCGCCGGGCCGCCCCAAGGGGATCGCCACTCTCGCCGTCTGCCCTTCCCCGACGCAAAAGGCGCAACGCCAACGCGGCTTCATCCACAGGGATCACGGACGCCTTTTGCGCCGGCTCATACCACCGCGCCGAGCTTGAAGATCGGCAGGTACATCGCGACGACCAGCCCGCCGACGACGATGCCGAGGAACACGATGATGATCGGCTCGAGCAGCGAGGACAGCGCGGCGACCGCGTCGTCGACCTCGCGCTCGTAGAAGTCCGCGATCTTGGTGAGCATCGCGTCGAGCGATCCCGACTCCTCGCCGATCTGCACCATCTGCAGCACCATGTTCGGGAAGAGCTGCGTCGAGGTCATCGCGTTGGTGAGGCTCGTGCCGGTGGACACGTCGGTCTGGACGCGCCGCGTCGCGTTCGCGTAGACCTTGTTGCCTGCCGCCCCCGCGACCGCGTCGAGGGACTCGACCAGCGGGACGCCCGCCGCGAACATGGTCGCGAGCGTGCGCGTCCAGCGCGCGATCGTCGCCTTCTCGAGGATCTCGCCGACGACCGGGAACTTGAGGAGCAGCCGGTCGACCGTGTAGCGCGCCGTGTCGGAGCGCTTGACCGCGAGCGAAAGCGCGAAGATGCCGCCGCCGATCACGAGGAATGCCGCCCACCACCACGCCACCACGAAGTCCGAGATGTCGATGACGAGCTGCGTGGGCGCGGGAAGCGCCGCGCCGAAGTTCGAGAACACCTCCTTGAACGCGGGGATCACGAAGATCATGATCACCCAGACGACGATGATCGCGACCGCGACCACTGCGGAAGGGTAGAACAGCGCCGACTTGATCTTGCTCTTCAGCGCGAGGATCTTCTCCTTGTAGGTCGCGAGCCGGTCGAGGATCGCGTCGATCATCCCGGAGCTCTCGCCCGCCGCGACGAGGTTGCAGTAGAGGTTGTCGAACTGCGCGGGGTGCTGCCGGAACGCGTCGGCCAGGCTCGACCCGGCCTCGATCCGGCCCTTCACTTCCATCATCAGCCGCGAGAATCGCGCGTTGCTGTGCCCGCGCGCGACGATCTCGAAGCTCTGCAGCAGCGGCACGCCGGCCTTCAGCATCGTCGCGAGCTGGCGGGTGAAGAAGGTCACGTCCTTCTCGGACACGCGCTTGCCGCCGCGGAAAGTCTGCCGCTTGAGCTTCGTGACGCGGATGCCCTGCCGCCGCAGGTTGCTGGTGACGACCGTCTCGGAGGCCGCCTTCATCTCGCCGCGGACCTGCCGGTTGTTGCGGTCGACGCCTTCCCACAGGAACGTGTGCTCCCGGACGTCGGACTTGCGCGTGGCGGTCGTGGCGGTGGCCATGGCGGTCTCCGTGGGGCCCCTGGCGGGCCCGGATCATTCGTTGGTGCAGGCTTCGACTTCCTCGAGCGACATCACGCCGGCCTTCACCTTGATGAGGCCGGACTGGCGGAGGTTGCGCACGCCTTCCCGCTGCGCGAGTTCCGCGATCTCGAGCGCGTTGCCGTTGCGCATGATGAGCTGGCGCATGTCGTCGGAGATCGGCATCACTTCGTAGATCCCGACCCGGCCCTTGTACCCGCTCCCGCCGCAGTGGTCGCAGCCGATCGGTCCGTAGGGCTGCCAGGTGCCGTCGAGGTCCTCCTCGCCGAAGCCCGCGCGCAGCAGCGCCTCGGGCGGGATGTCCTCCGGGCGCTTGCAGTGGGCGCACAGCCGCCGCCCGAGGCGCTGGGCGGTGATCAGGATCACCGACGACGCGATGTTGAACGGGGCGACACCCATGTTCTGGAGACGCGTGAGCGTGGTCGGCGCGTCGTTCGTGTGCAGCGTCGAGAGCACCAGATGGCCGGTCTGAGCCGCCTTGATCGCGATGTCGGCGGTCTCGAGGTCGCGGATTTCGCCCACCATCACGATGTCCGGATCCTGGCGCAGGAACGAGCGCAGCGCCGCGGCGAAGGTGAGGCCCGCCTTTTCGTTGACGTTGACCTGGTTCACGCCGGGGAGCTGGATTTCCGCCGGATCCTCGGCGGTCGAGATGTTGATCCCCGGCTGGTTCAGGATGTTGAGGCAGGTATAGAGCGAGACGGTCTTCCCGGATCCTGTCGGCCCGGTCACGAGGATCATGCCGTAGGGGCGGCCGATGGCGGCGAGCAGCGCCTGCTGCTGGTCGGGCTCGTAGCCCAGCGCCTCGATGCCGAGCTTGATGCCCGACGAATCGAGGATCCGCATCACGATCTTCTCGCCGTAGAGCGTGGGCAGCGTCGAGACGCGGAAGTCGATCGCCTTGGTCTTCGACAGCACGAGCTTCATGCGGCCGTCCTGCGGCACGCGCTTCTCGGCGATGTCGAGCCGGCTGATGACCTTGATCCGCGAGGCGACCTTGTCCTTGATCGCGAGCGGCGGTTGCGCGACCTCGGAGAGTTCGCCGTCGATCCGGTAGCGGATGCGGAAGAACTTCTCGTAAGGCTCGAAGTGGATGTCGGACGCGCCGGCGGAGATCGCGTCGAGCAGGATCTTCTGGATGTACTTGACGACCGGTGCGTCCTCGACCTCGGCGTCCTCCTCCACCGTCGCGCCGGACTCCTTGACCTCGACGTCGAGATCCTCGAGGTTCGCGGCGTCCTTGAGCGAGGCGCCCGACTGGTCGAGGATCCGGTGGATCACCTGGCCGAGCTTGTCGTCCTCGACGACGATCGGCTCGACCACCAGGTTGGTCTTGAACCGCACTTCGTCGAGCGCCTGCAGGTTCGCCGGGTCCGAGATGGCGACGAACAGGCGGTTGCCGCGCTTCGCGAGCGGCAACACGCGCCGCGACTGGGAGATCTTCGAGTCGAAGTACTCCTTCGGGAAGTGGTCGAGGTCGTAGGTGGCGAGATCGAGCAGCGGCACGCCGAAGGCGCGCGACCCGAAGACCGCGACCTGCTGCGCCGAGAAGCGCTTGCTGGTCAGGACCTGCTCGACGAAGGTCACCCCCGAGGACTGCGCCTGCTGTTGCAGCGCGTCCGCCTCGGCTTCGGGCAGGAGCCCGTGCTGGGCGAGCGCGCGCGCGAGTCCGGACAGGTTGCGCGTGGCGGCGTGGGTGGCCATGGTCGGTTCGGGCGCCGTGCGTGGGGCAGGACCTTCAGCCGAAGCAACCTTCGTGCCCCGGCCTGAGGTTGGAAACCACCTCGCGTGATCACTCCAAATCCATGAAACTTAACGAGAAGATGATGCCTTCTCGTCCTTGCTTTGTAAAGCGGACGCCGGGCGGCCCACCGGCGGCAGCAGGCGCACGACCTTGATCGCACGATCCTGGGTCTGGACCACCTCGATCGACTGACCGGCCAGCCGGAACGAGGTGCCCGCTTCGGGGATGTCGCCCAAGTGGTCTACGATGAGCCCGTTGAGCGTCTTGGGCCCGTCGAGCGGGAAGCGGGTGCCGAGCCGGCGGTTGACCGCGCGGAGCGACGCCATGCCGTCCACGGTGACACTGCCGTCGGCCTCGCGCCGCACGCCGCCGCCGGCGTCGGGAGCCGTGGTGGTGAATTCGCCGATGATCTCCTCGACGATGTCCTCGATCGTGACCAGGCCCTTCAGCTCCCCGTACTCGTCGACCACGAGACCGATGCGCTGCCGGTCGGCCTGGAACTGGGTGAGCTGCGTCAGCAGCGACGTGCCCGCCGGAACGAAATAGGGTTTGCGCAGCAGCGGCCGCAGCGACTCGGGGTCGATCTCCCCGCCGTCCTGCATCAGTCCCACCACGTTCTTGAGGTGCAGGACGCCGACGATCTGGTCGGGCGAGGTCTCGTACACGGGCAGGCGCGTGTGGTAGCTCGTCGCGAGCTGCTGGCGCAGGAGCTGGGGCTTCGCGCCGAGGTCGATCGCGTGGATCTGCGGGCGCGGGACCATCACGTCCTCGACCGTGATTGCCTCGAGGTCGAACAGGTTCGCGAGCATCGCCCGGTGCTTGCCCCGGAAGTACTGGTTGCCCTCGAGCACGAGCGCGCGGATCTCCTCCTGCGAGAACGTGCCGCCCGCGTCGGCCGGCGGCTCGATGCGCATGAGCTTGAGGAGCGCCTGCACGAACAGGTTGACGAACCAGACGGCGGGCTTCGCGACCTTGAGGAGCGGCGCGAGCACGATCGCGGCCATGGGCGCGACGCGGTCGGCGTAGGCCGCGCCGACGACCTTGGGAGTCACCTCCGAGAACACGAGGATCAGGAACGTGATCGCCACCGTGCCGGCGGCGAGGACGAACTTCCCCTGTCCGAACAGGCGCTCGGCGAGCACCGCGGTGAGCGTCGCCGCCGCCGCGTTGATCAGGTTGTTGCCGAGCAGGATCACGCCGAGCAGCCGGTCGGTCCGGGCGAGGAGCTGCAGCGCGACCCGTGCGCCGTGCGACCCGCGCTGCGCGCGGTGGCGCAGGCGCACCCGGTTCGCCGCCATCATCGCGGTTTCGGCGAGCGAGAAGGAGCCCGACACGACGAGCAGCACCGCCAGCGCGATGCCCAGCGTCTCGAGGGGGATGGCGTCCATTCAGGTATCAGGTATCAGAGGACAGGGATCAGAGGCGAGCGCGTTTCCGGCGGCGGCGCATCGAGCGCCGGACAGGTCGATATCGAACCGGGTCCACCTGCCATGTCCTGCATCGTTCGGAATTCGGGGTCAGGGTCGAGTTTCGAACCGAAACTCGACTCTGACCCCGAACTCTGCTTCCGACTTCCGGCTTCTGAGTCCGGCGCCCTCAGCGCCGCAGTATGACTTCGAGCACGAACTTCGATCCGAGGTAGGCGAGGACGAGGAGCGCGGTGCCGGCGAGGATCCAGCGCAGCGCCCGGCGCCCGCGCCATCCGTAGCGCCAGCGGCCGACGACCAGCGCGCCGAACACCGCCCAGGACGCGACGGTGAACACGTTCTTGTGGGTGAACTGGAACGCGCGGCCGAACAGTTCCTCGGAGAACAGCACGCCGCTTGCGAGCGCGAGCGACAGCAGCACGAATCCGGCGGCGATGAGCCGGAACAGCGCGGTCTCGAGCGTGAGGAGCGGCGGCGTCGAACCGTCGTCGGTCTCGCCCCGGTGCAGGCGCCGCTCCAGCCCGGTCATCACGAGCGCCTGCGCCGCGGCGACGATGAAGAATCCGTACGCGAGCAGCGACACCGCGATGTGCGCGATCGCCCACGGGGCGCTCGCGTAGGGAAATCGATGGACGCTCGGCGCGAACGCCGGCAGGACCGCTGCGACCGCGGCGACCGGAAGCACCACGATCGCGACCTGCGGCAGCCTCGCGAGCGATCCGCTCGCCAGCGCGACCAGCACCGTCAGCGCGGCGACGATCGACAGCGCGTGGGTGAGCGACAGGTCGAGCCCTTCGGGCGTGGCCACGCCCACGCCGATCGCGACGAGATGCAGCGCCAGACCGGCACCGACGAGCGCCGTCCTTGTCGCCGAGGGCGCGGCCCGGCCGGGACGGTGGAACCACGCGGCGGCCGCGTAGAGCGCCGCGACGGCGACGTACAGTAGAATCATCGGTTCCCCAGTGTAGCGCAGGCCGTCGCCCCATGCTCGACACGCTCTCCCAGCGGCTCTCCCGCGTCGTCAAGACGCTGCGCGGCGAGGCGCGGCTCACCGACTCGAACATCGCCGACGCACTGCGCGAAGTGCGGCTCGCCCTGCTCGAGGCCGACGTCGCGCTGCCGGTCGTCAAGGATTTCGTCGGACGGGTGCGCGAGAAGGCGCTGGGCGAAGACGTGGTGGGCTCGCTCACGCCGGGCCAGGCGCTGATCGGCATCGTCCACCGCGAACTCTCGGAGCTGATGGGCGCCGCGGCCGCACCGCTCGACCTCGCGACGCGCCCGCCGGCCGTCATCCTCCTCGCGGGCCTGCAGGGCGCCGGCAAGACCACCACGGCCGCGAAGCTCGCGCGCCTGCTGCGCGAGCAGAAGAAGAAGGTGCTGGTCACCTCGGTCGACGTCTACCGGCCCGCGGCGATCGCGCAGCTCGCGACGCTCGCCGCGCAGGTGGGCGTGGACCTGTTCCCGTCGACCGCGACCGAACGTCCCGACGACATCGCGCGGCGCGCGGTCGACTGGGCGAGGACCCACTACCACGACGTGCTGATCGTCGACACCGCCGGCCGCCTCGCGGTGGACGAGGCGATGATGCGCGAGATCGCCGGGCTCCACGCGGCCGTCGAGCCGGTCGAGACGCTGTTCGTGGTCGACGCGATGACCGGACAGGACGCCGTCAACACGGCGAAGGCGTTCCGCGACGCGCTTCCGCTGACCGGCGTCGTGCTGACCAAGCTCGATGGCGACGCGCGCGGCGGCGCAGCACTTTCGGTGCGCGCGGTGACCGGCGCGCCGATCAAGTTCGCCGGCGTGTCGGAGAAGATCGACGGCCTCGAGGTGTTCCATCCCGAGCGCCTGGCCGCGCGCATCCTCGGCATGGGCGACGTGCTCTCGCTGGTCGAGCAGGCGCAGCGCTCGGTCGACGCCGACGAGGCGAAGAAGCTCGCGAAGAAGGTGAAGTCCGGCAAGGGCTTCGACCTCGAGGACTTCCGCCAGCAGATCGGCCAGATGCGCAGGATGGGCGGCCTCGCGGGCCTGGTCGACAAGCTCCCGGCCGAACTCAAGGCGGCTGCCGCGAACGCACAGGTCGACGAGCGCCGCATCGGCCGCCAGGAGGCCATCATCTGCGCGATGACGCCGCAGGAGCGCGCGAAACCCGAACTCCTCAAGGCGTCGCGCAAGCGGCGCATCGCCGCGGGCGCGGGCGTGCCGGTGCAGGAAGTCAATCAGCTGCTCGGGCAGTTCGAGCAGGCGCAGAAGATGATGAAGCTCGTCGCGAAGGGCGGCGTGCAGAAGATGATGCGCGGAATGCGCGGTCTCCTGCCCGGACGCTGAGCGCGTCCGCGCGTCAGCGATCCTCGGTGCCGGTCCCCGGCGGGCGGGCGCGTACGACGAAGAGCGGGCGCGCGACGCCCGCCGCGAGCAGGAGCAGGTAGACGTACGACGCCATGCCGGTCGTCAGGCCCAGCCGGATCTCGACGAGCGCTGCCACCATGCCCGAGAGCACGATGCCGATCGCGAGCGCGAAGCGGCGCCGCACGTAGAACCACAGCGCCTGCGGGTCCGAGACGGTCTCGTTGTGGAGGCCCCGGCACATCCGCCGCCACATCAGCGCCTCCACCACGAGGATCGCGACCAGGTTGGCGCCGTAGAGGACCGCCGCCCGCGGGTGCGCCGGATTGTCGCCCACCAGCGCCGTGAGCATCGGCACCAGCGTGGTCAGGAGCAGGAAGCCGAGGTTCAGCCAGACGAAGTGCGAATCGGTCTCGCGGACGCGCCGCAGGAGGCGCAGGTGGGCGAGCCAGAACACGCACAGCGCGACGAAGCTGATCGCGTAGTCGTCGAAGCGGTCGACGAGCGAGAGCATCGCCGAGGCGAACTCCCGGCTACCGTCGAGCGCGTGCGCGGGAAACTTGAGGTCGAGGACGAGCAGCGTCATCGTGACCGCGAAGATGCCGTCGGTGAGCGCCTCGAGGCGGGATTTGGGAAGCGGGACCGGTTCGAGCATCGGCTGGGGAGGCGTCGCAGGGGCGGCTCGCAGTCTAGCCGTGCCGGGGACGTGTTCGTAACGTCATGATCCGGAAGGAGAACGGCGTCCGCTCGCGCCGCGCCGGCCGATCGCCTCGCGCTTGCCAGGAACGAGGTTTTCGTCGTAGAATCAAAGTCTTTTTCCTGTCTCGCCGGACCGGCAAGGAATCCGAACCCATGGTCGTCATCCGACTCGCCCGCGGGGGCGCCAAGAAGCGCCCGTTCTACAACGTCGTCGTCACCGACTCGCGCAATCCGCGCGACGGCCGCTTCATCGAGCGCGTCGGGTTCTACAACCCGATCGCGACCGAGCGCGAGGAGGGGCTGCGGCTCGCGATGGACCGCATCGCGTTCTGGAAGGAGCGCGGCGCGAAGCTGTCCGACACCGTCGAGATGCTCGTGAAGCGCTCGGGCGCGAAGGCGCCCGCGCCTGCGGCCTGAGCGAGGCCGGCGACCCGTTCGTCGTCATGGGCCGCGTGGCCGGCCCCTGGGGCGTGCGCGGCTGGGTGAAGGTGGCGGCCTACGGCGAGGGGCCGGAAGGGCTCGCCGTGCAGCGGGACTGGTGGGTGCGGGACGCCGGCGGCGTCTGGCGCAAGCACGCGGTGCAGGAAGCCCGGGTGCACGGCGTCACGGTCGTCGCGGCGATCGAGGGCTTTGCGACGCCCGAGGCCGCGCAGGTGCTGAAAGGCCGGGAAGTGGCGGTGCCGCGGTCGGCGCTGCCTCGGATCGGGCGCGACGAGGTGTACCTGGCCGACGTGGTGGGTCTCGACGTGGTCAACGCCGCGGGAATCGCGCTCGGGACCGTCGTGGCGGTCGAGGATTTCGGTGCGCATCCGGTGATCCGGGTGCGCTCGGAGCGGGGCAAGGGGGAGAGGGACCGGCTGGTGCCCTTCGTGGCACCGATACTCCGGTCGGTGGACCTCGAATCGCGCGAGGTCGTCGTCGACTGGGAGCCGGAGTACTGACCGTGGCCGGTGCGAAGCGCATCGACGTGGTCACGCTGTTCCCGGCGATGGTGGCCGAGGCGGCGAAGGTGGGCGTCACCGGACGCGCCGCAGAGCGCGCCTTGTGGTCGCTGCGGTGCTGGAATCCGCGCGACTACGCGACCGACGCCCACCGCACGGTGGACGACCGGCCCTACGGTGGCGGGCCGGGGATGGTGATGATGGCAGGGCCGCTCGAGGCGGCGCTCGGATCGGCGCGGGAAGCACAGGCAGGCGAGGGGGTGGCGCGCACGCGCACCATCCACCTCACTCCGGCGGGACGGCCGCTCACGCACGCCCGGGTGGCCGAACTCGCGGCGAGTCCCGAGGAGGGCCTCGTGCTGCTGGCCGGCCGCTACGAGGGTATCGACGAGCGGCTGGTCGAGCGCGAGGTGGACGAGGAGATCGCGATCGGTGATTTCGTCGTCAGCGGGGGCGAACTGCCCGCGCTGATGCTGATCGACGCGATCGCGCGGCAGTTGCCGGGCGCGCTGAACGACGCACAGTCGGCGGTGCAGGAATCGTTCGTCGCGGGACTCATCGACTGCCCGCACTACACGCGCCCCGAGCGGTACGAGGGCGCGGCGGTGCCCGAAGTGCTCGTGTCGGGCAACCACGAGGCGATCCGCCGCTGGCGCCTCGAGCAGTCGTTGCGGCGGACGTGGGAACGGCGCCCCGGCCTTCTGGAGGGGCGCGAGTTCACGCGGGAAGAGAAGGACTTGCTGGACCGGATCCGCGTGGAGTCGCCGCGGCCGGAACGGGGAACGTAGCAGGACGACTTTCGACCCAGAAACCGGGACCCAAGTCCGGCCGCGGCAAGCCGCCCGGCCCGACCTCTGGCCCGAACAACGCGGAAAGGCAGGATCGAACATGAACATCATCGAAACGCTCGAGCGCGAGGAGATGGCCCGCCTCGGCAAGAGCCACCCGGACTTCTCGCCCGGCGACACCGTCATCGTCAACGTGAACGTCGTCGAGGGCGAGCGCAAGCGCGTGCAGGCCTACGAAGGCGTGGTCATCGCGAAGCGCAACCGCGGCCTCAACTCGTCGTTCGTCGTGCGCAAGATCAGCAGCGGCGAAGGCGTCGAGCGCACGTTCCAGACCTACTCGCCGCTGATCGCCTCGATCGAACTGAAGCGCAAGGGCGACGTGCGCCGCGCCAAGCTCTACTACCTCCGCGGCCGCTCCGGCAAGTCGGCGCGCATCCGCGAGAAGCTCCAGTCGAAGGAGGGCGGCAAGGCCGAATAGCCGGGCGCTGCCGCTCCCCGGGACGCGGGGCCGGAGCATCGGATGCGCCAGGGGCGCGTCCGATGCTCCGGCCCCGCTGCTTTCCGGGGTGCACAGGCGTACTTCTTGCATGGTCGCCTTGTCACGCCGGGGCTTTTCGACCACCATTCCAGCGTCATCCCCGGGACCTGGCACGGAACCGGCACGCGCATGAAGGCGACGCTCTACGAGGCGTTGGGCATCCCGCAGACCGCCTCCGACGAGGAGGTCCGCGCGTCGCTGCGCCGCCTGATCCGCAAGTACTACGCGAAGACCCGGGACGGGCAAGGTAACGTCGAGGAGGCGCTCCGGTTCATCAACCACGCGAGCCGGATCCTGTCGGATCCGGACCGCCGCAAGCGCTACGACGGCGAACTCGCGGTCTCGACCGGCTCGACCGAGCAGCGCATCGAGCACGTCGTCACCCACGCGGTCGCCGACGCCCGCGAGCAGACCGACGTCGGCACCGAGGCCATCGACCGCGCGGTGGAAGCCGACGTCCTCGACGACGACGACCTCGAGGCCGCGCTGACCGGCGCCGACCGGGACGCCGCGCCGAACCTCCACCATCCGGGCCTCACCGAGCGCGTCGCGACCTTCGGGCGCTCGCCGATCGTCACGCTCGCGCTGTGCGTGCTGTTCGGGGCGTTCATCGCGGCGGCGATCGTGGTCGTCACGCCCGCCGACGCGGTGCTGGTCGCGAAGCAGGTGCTGGTCTGGCTGACGCTCGGCCTGCTGGTGCTCACCGTGGTCTACGGCGCGGTCCACGGGCTCTCCTGGCTCTCGCGGCGCAGGACGCCGCAGGCTCCTCCCTTGCAGCCGCAGACCGACCTCGCGATCCTCAACTGGCGCCGCGAGAAGAGCGTGTTCCTCGGCACCAACCAGCCGCAGGAGGACGCGAGCTGGATCTTCCAGCTTCGCATGGCCGAACTCGAGCGGGCCAAGTCCGGCCGCACCAGCGAGGCGAGACCCTGGCAGCGGCTCGGCGCGCGGATGTTCGACTACGCGATCTGGGGGCTCGTGCTCGCGCTCCTGCTCTCCGAACTGCGCGGCGCCGGCGCGATCCCCGAGAGCGCCGCCTACTGGCTGGGTCATCCGCTGGTCGCCCCGGTCGTCATCACCGGGACGTGGGTGCTGATCGAAGCGCTGCTGATCGCGTCGCTCGCCACCACGCCGGGGAAGTGGCTGTTCGGCGTGTTCCTGCAGTTCTCGATCTCGGACGCCTATGCGCGGCGGGACTCGAAGACCCAGTTCGAGCGCGGGCTCAAACGCGCTTTCCGGGTGTGGTGGGAGGGTCTGGGCTGCGGCTTCCCGCTGCTCGCGCCGTTCCTGATCGCGGTGGCCTACGAGAAGGTGACCGTCCACCAGGAGACCGACTGGGACTTCGCCTACGACTGCCTCGTGACGCACGGGCCGCCGGGCGTGCTCAACCTCGTGACCGGCGTGTGCGGGCTCGCCGCGATGCTGTGGCTCTACGGCGTGGCGTGGCACCAGCCGATGGCGGACTCGATCGCCTGGGCCCGGTCCACGATCACCGACGCGATTCCGTCGACCGCGATGCTGCGCAACTTCACCGGATCCTCGGCGATCGGCGGCTCCATGGGTTCGCCGTCGCGCGCGACGGCGCCCGCGAGCAGGGCGCCTTCCGCCGGCGTCCAGACGACCGCTCCGGCGGGCGTGCCGATCGACACCGACCTCGCGGCGAAGTTCGCCGAGCGCAAGGCGCGCATCGGCACCCTTTCCGTCGAAGGGCCGCGGATGCTGCGGGCGGGCAACTGGCGGCGCGCCGGCGAACTCTGTCGCGCGTGGACCGACATCGACCTCGGCAATGCCGACGCCTGGCGCTGCCTGGGTTCCGCGCTGCAGGCGCAGGGCTACCACCAGGAGGCGATCCACGCCTTCCGCAAGGCGAAGCAGTACGAACCCTCCGACCGCTCGCTCGACGCCGCGATCGACCGCTCGCAGCGCGGCATCGTCGCCGACTTCATCAACCGCTACAGCAAGTAGCGCTGCGGCGCCGTTCAGGCGACGAGCGCGAGCCACAGCGGCATCGTGGCGACCGCGAGCATCGTGCCGCTCGAGATGACGAGCGCGACCGGGGCGCCGCGGCCGCCCATGCGCGAGGCGAGGATGTAGGCCGAGGTGGCGGTCGGCACCGAGGCGTGCACCAGCGCGACCTGGGTCTCGACCGGCGCAAGCTTCAGGGCGTGCGCGAGGGCGAAGGCCATCGCCGGCGCGGCGACGAGCTTGACCGCGTGGAACCACGCGAGCGCCGGAAGGGGAAGCGCGTCGCGTTCGAACTTCAGCGCCGCGCCGACCGCGAGCAGTCCGAGCGGCAGCGCCGCGTCGCCCCCGAGCTTCAGCATACGGTCGGGAATCCCGGGAAGCGGCAGCGCGAGGGCGTTCCAGGCGATCCCCGCGACGGTCGCGAGCACCAGCGGGTTGCGCGCGACCTCGAGCGCGATGCGGCCGGCGCGGCCCTGCGCGAGCATGGCGACGGCGGCGAGGTTGACGAACGGCACCATCAGGCCGACGACGAGGCTCGCGAGGGCAAGCGCCTCCTCACCGCCCAGCCGCGCGGCGACGGCGAGCGCGAGATAGGTGTTGAACCGGAAGCCGCACTGGAAGCAGGCGGCGAAGGTGTCGCGCGGAAGGCGGAAGAGTGGTTTCGCCAGCGCGGCGAGCAGCATGGCGCCGCCCGTGTAGCCGAACGCGGTGAGCGCGAGCATCCCCGCGTCGCGGATCTCGAGCGACGCGGTCGCGAGCGAGCGGAACAGGAGCGCCGGAAACAGCACGAAATACACCAGCCGCTCGACGCCGTCCCAGAACGCCGGCCCGTAGGCGAAGCGGCGCGCGAGCAGGGCGCCGAGACCGATCAGCAGGAAGTCGGGGGCGATGAGCAGCGCCGTGTTCATGGGCGTGCGCCGGATCGGGCGGGTGAGGAGCCGCGGCCCGGAATCAGGAGCGCATCAGCGCGAGCGCGGACGCGCGTTCGCCACGATGGCTCCGACGCGGTTCACGGCGCCGTGCGTGCGCGGATGCGGGCGACGAGCGCGGTGGTGGAACGATCGTGCTCGAACGGCACCGCGACGAAGCGGCCGCCGGCCGCGATCACTTCCGCCGCGCCCGCGGTCGTCGCGGCCGTGTAGTCGCCGCCCTTGACCAGGATCTCGGGCATGCACGCGACGATCAGCGCGCGCGGCGTGTCGTCGTCGAACGGGATCACCAGGTCGACGCAGGCGAGCGCGGCGAGGACGGCCATCCGGTCGTCGAGCGGGTTGAGCGGCCGGTCGTCCCCCTTGCCGAGCCTGCGCACCGAGGCGTCGCCGTTGACCGCGACGGTGAGCGAAGCGCCGAGCGCGCGCGCCCGTTCGAGGTAGGCGACGTGGCCGCGGTGCAGGATGTCGAACACGCCGTTGGTGAACACGCGCGGCCGCGGCAGCGCGGCGAAGCGCCGGGGGCCGTCGTCCCTGCGCGCGACCCTGGCGAGCGAGACGGGCGGCGGAACGGCGCTCGACCCGCTCATCGCGCCCGCCGGTCAGCCGGTGATCTCGAACAGCTTGACCACCCGCGCCACGCCGGAGGTCGTCGATGCGATCTGCGCGGCCGCGTCGGCCTCGGACTTCGAGACGATGCCCATCAGGTAGACGACGCTGCGCTCGGTGACGACCTTGACGTGGGTCGCCGAGAACTTGTTCGCCTCGACGAACCGGGACTTCACCTTCGACGTGATGTAGGAATCGTTGGTCCGTGCCGACAGATCGGAGGGCGGCCCCACGACCATCTCGTCGTGCACCGCGCGGACGCGATCGGTGCCCCGCGCGAACTTCGCCACGTCCTCGCGCATCGCGGCGTCGGCCGCCTCGCCGGTCAGGAGTACGACGCCGTTGAAGCTCGTCACGTTGAGGTGCAGCCGGTCGCCGTGGCGGGTGCCCATCTCGGTGGTGATCTTGAGCTCGATCGACTGGTCGTCGAGCTGCGCGCCGGCCGAACGGCGGTCGGTGGCCACGAGCGCGCCGCCGGCGACGGCGCCGGCCACGAGCACCGGCGCGCAGGCGTTCAGGAGAGGCGCGAGCAACACGACGAGCGCGAAGGCCAGCGGGGCGGAAGAGGGTCGGGTCATGCTTCGTCTCCCAGCAGCGCCTGGTCGATCGCGTCGCAGAGGCAGTGGAGGACGAGCAGGTGCACCTCCTGGATGCGCGCGGTCCGCTGGTGCGGCACGCACAGGTGGACATCGTCCTCGCGCAGGAGTTCGCCGATGCGCCCGCCGCCCCTGCCGGTGAGCGCCACGACGCGCATCTCGTGCTCGTGCGCGGCGGCGATCGCCTCGACCACGTTGGCCGAGTTGCCGGAGGTCGAGAAGCCGAGCAGGACGTCGCCGCGCCGCCCCAGCGCCCGCACCTGCTTCGCGAACACCTGGTCGAACGCGTAGTCGTTCGCGACCGCGGTGAGGAGTGAAGTGTCGGTCGTGAGCGCGATCGCCGGCAGCCCCGGCCTCTCGCGCTCGAACCGGCCGACCAGTTCGGCCGAGAAGTGCTGCGCGTCGGCGGCCGAACCGCCGTTGCCGCAGGCGAGGATACGCCCGTCGGCGAGCAGCGCGGAGGTCATCGTCTCGGCGGCGCGCGCGACGAGCGGGGCCATCGGGCCGGCGGCCGCGAGCTTGAGTTCGGCGCTCGCCGTGAAGTGCGAGCGGATGCGTTCGATCGGGTCCATGCCGCGATTCTAGCAAAGGGGTGCGCGCCGGCCGTCCCGCGATCGGGACGGGATCTCGCCCGGCTCCGCCTCGCCTTCGGGCGCGGGCACCGTGTCGCGGGAACGGGCGTACACCGCAGGCGCACAGGCCGGCGAGCGGGCCATCGGCCCCTGGGGCCACCCGGTCAGCCGGCGTCCTCGATGGCGTTGCGGATCCATTCGATGCGGCCTGCGTCGAGGTCGTCGAGCAGGACCGCGTCGAACCGGCACTCGGGCGTGCGCGGCAGATGCGCGAGGTACTCGCGCGCGGCCGCGACGAGGCGCCGTCGCTTCGCGGCGGAGATGCTGTCGGCGGCTCCGCCGTGCCGTCCCGGGCGGCGCAGGCGCACCTCGACGAACACGAGCGTCGCCCCGTCCCGCGCGATCAGGTCGATCTCGCCGTGGCGCGAGCGCACGTTGCGCTCGAGGATCGCGAGGCCCTTCGCGCGCAGGTGATCGGCGGCGAGCGTCTCGGCCGCCCGTCCGTCGTCGCCGCGCGAGGCAGCGGTCATGCGCGGTCAGCGCGCCGGGTCGAGCGGGACGATGGCGCCTTCGCGGAACATCGCGACGCGTCCCTCCCGCGCGATCTGCCTCGCGTCGGACAGCTCGACGTGGCCGGTCGCGCCGTCGAACGAGAGCCGGTCCGGCGGCGCTGCGACGAACGCCCGGGCGACGCGGTACGCGTCGAGTCCGAGCGCGTAGAGCCTCTCGAGCGCGGCACTCGCGTAATCCGGCCGCGGCAGCTTCGCGAACGCCGCCGCGTCGGGCGCGACGATCCAGCTCACGTCGACGAAACGCACCTCGTCCAGGTCGCGCAGCGCGGACGCGTCGAGGCGCTGGTTGATCTGCCCGCTCGCCCAGGTGGTCACGCGCGGCGCGTAGGTCTTCACCAGCGCGGCGTCCTGCCCGTCGACCGCCAGCACGATCGCGTCGATCGCGGATTTGCCCAGGTCGCGCCGCATCGCGCGCAGCCCGTCCTGCGTCGCGACCAGCGCGTGGGTCTGCGGCGGGTTGCCGCCGGCGAGGATCCACTCGGCGACGAACGCCTGCGCGAAGCGGCGCATCAGCGGCGAATCGCCGCTCACCACCGCGACGTTGGCGACCTGTTCGTCGCGCATTCGCCGCGCGATCGTGCGGGCGTCGGACTCGATCGCGAGCGCGAACGTGTAGAGGCGCGGCGGGAGCGTGGAGGCGTCGTCGAGCTGGTTGAGCGCGATCGTGACCGGCAGCGGCTGGTCGGACGCGACGAGCGCGCGCAGGTCGTCGCGCACCAGCGGGCCGACGACGACGCGCGCGCCGTCGCGCCTGGCCTCGTCGAACGCGGCGAGCACGCCGCCGGCGGCGTGCGGAATGACGCGCACGCTCGAGGCCGCCCCCGCGGCGGCGGCGGCCGCGAGGAAGCCGTCGCGCACCGCTTCGGCCGGCCGCACGTAGTCGGGCGACCCGAGCGGCAGCACCAGCGCGATGGGCGGGCCGGGGGGGCGTGGCGGTGGCGATGTCTCGGCAGGCAACGCCGGAGTCAGGGCGGACTCGGGAATGGCGCTCGCGTCGGGGGCCGGAACCGCATTCGCGGCGGGAGCGGAACCGGGCGCCGGCGCGTCAGCGCTTGTCGCGGGCGCCTGGGCTGCGCAGAATGCGGCGATGAGGATCAGTCCCGCGCCCGCCGCCAGCGCGGCGCGACGCGCGCGCGGGCTGCCAGCCGTCGAATCGGGAGCGTGAGGCATCGTGGGAGCGGCGGACCGTCGCGGGGATGGGGAGCGGGACGATGCCGGCGCGGGAGTTGCGCCGCGTGGCGGCGCGCAACGCGCCCGGGCCGGGGCATTATATGTGGTCGCCACGCCGATCGGGAACCTGCGCGACCTCTCGCTTCGCGCCATCGACGTGCTGGGAAGCGCGGACCGGATCGCGGCCGAGGACACGCGCGTGACCGGCGCGCTGCTCGCGCACCTGGGCATCGCGAAGCGGGCCTTCGCGGTCCACGGGCACAACGAGCGCCAGCGCGCGGAGGAGATCGTCTCGGCGCTTGCCGGCGGCGAGAGCGTCGCGCTCGTCACCGATGCCGGCACCCCGGGGCTCAGCGATCCCGGGGCGCGCGTGGTTCGTGCGGTGCAGGACGCCGGCCTGCCGGTCGTGCCGGTGCCGGGACCGTCGGCCGTGGCCGTGGCGGTGTCGGCGTCGGGTCTCGACGCGTCCTGCTTCGCGTTCCTGGGTTTCCTGCCGGCGCAGGCGAAGGCGAGGCGCGCGCTCCTCGATTCGCTCGCCGGTCTTCCGCTCGCCCTCGTCGTCTACGAAGCACCGCACCGCGTACGCGCGACGGTCGCGTCGCTGGCCGACGCGCTGGGACCCGGCCGCGGTCTCGTCGTCGCGCGCGAACTCACCAAGGCGTTCGAGACCATCGCGCGCACGACGCTGGGCGAGGCGGATGCGTGGTTCGCCGCCGACGCGAACCGCGAGCGCGGCGAGTTCGTCCTGGTCGTCGATTCGCCGCAGGCGTCGGGGGAGACGCCCGGAATGTCGTCCGAGGCGGCGGCGTGGCTCGACGCACTCGTCCGCGAACTGCCGCCCGCGCGTGCCGCACGCATCGTCGCGGAGAGGACCGGCGCGCCCCGCGACCTCCTCTACGCCAGGGCGACGGGCCGGAAGGACGCCCCGCCGGAGTGACGTGCGTTGCAGCCGGACGTCCGACCGGGATGCTGCGCCGGTGTTCGCGCCGCTGCGCGGACCGGCGTCCCGCCGGCACGACGGAGCGGGACGGGCTCAGTAGGTTTCGAGGTGGTAGCGGCCCTGCTGGCGCAGCGCCGGCAGCAGCGCGTCCCAGTCCTGCCCGTGCGCGCGGCACGCGTCGGCGAACGCCTCGGCGACACCGGCCTCCATGCCCTTGAGGCCGCACACGTAGACGAAGGTGTCCGGGTCGGCGAGGAGCCGCGCGACGTCGGCGCCGCGCTCGCGGATGCGATCCTGCACGTAGCGCTTCGGCTCGCCGGCCGCGCGCGAGAACGCGAAGTTGATGTCGATGAAGTCGCCCGGGAGCTTCATCAGCGGTCCGAAGTAGGGCAGTTCCTCGGCGCGCCGCGCGCCGAAGAACAGCATCAGCGACCCGCCTTCTCCGAGGCCGATCCGCCGCCGCCTGCGCTCGGTCATCGCGCGCATCGGCGCCGAGCCGGTGCCGGTGCACACCATGAGCAGGTTCGCGCCCGGATGGTTGGGCATCAGGAAGCTGGTGCCGAAGGGCCCGATCACCTGCACCGTGTCCCCCTTGGCGAGGTCGCACAGGAAGTTCGACGCGACACCGCGCACCGGCGTTCCGTCGTGGTCTTCGGTCACGCGCTTCACCGTCAGCGCGAGATTGTTGTAGCGCGGACGCTCGCCCTCGCGCGGACTCGCCACCGAGTACAGGCGCGGGTGGTGCGGCCGCCCGTGGGCGTCGACGCCGGGCGGCAGGATGCCGACGGTCTGGCCCTCGAGCACCGGGAACGCGACCTGCCCGAAGTCGAGCACGAGGTGCCGCACGTCGGACGAGGCGTCGTCGGCGGTGAGCCGGAAGTTGCCGCTGACGGTCGCGACGGCAGGTTTCGCCGCAGCGTGGAGATTGACGTAGGGATGCGCGGCCGACCACGGCGGCGGCGATTCGCCGCCCTGGCCCGCGGTTGCGCGCGCGACGATGCGCGCGACGTCGGGCGGCAGGTCCGTTGCGGTCTCCGCGGCGCCGGGCGTCCCCTGCTGAGGCGGCAGCGCGTCCCATCCTAGCTGCTGCTCGATCGTGTAGACCGCGGAGCGCGGCACCTGCCGCCAGCTGTCGATCGCCCCGGTGGGACAGGGCGCGATGCACGCCGTGCAGTTCTCGCACTTCGCCGGATCGACGACGTAGTTGCGCTCGTCGTGCGAGATCGCGTCGATCGGGCAGGTCTCCTCGCAGGTGTTGCACCGGATGCAGATCTCCGGATCGATCAGGTGTTGGCGGAAGACGTCGGTCGGAGCGTTCATCGGATGGACGTGGGCCATGGGAGGCGGGCGCCAGTCGGGAGGCGGTGGCAGATGGGCCGGCGAGGGCACCTCGCCCGAGGTGAAGTCGCGGTCCGTGCGGCGATCGCCGGATGACCGCCATCCATCGCCGCTATCCGAACCTGACGTACTCGAAATCGACCGGCTGGTTGTTGATGCCGCGCGCGGGCGGTGCGATCCAGCCGGCGAACCTGCCGGGTGCCGAAACGCGCCCCATCAGCGACGCGACGAACGCGCGGTCCTCCGCCGACGGCAGCCATTCGCGCTCGTGCTTCGCCCAGGTCGCGGCGTCGACGACGCGACCGTCCGGGTCGACGTTCACCGCGGCGAGCGGGCCGATCTTGCGGTGGAACGCCTTGTGCGGCACGCGCAGCCGGGTCGAAACGCCCGCCTTGTCGAGTATCCGGTTCCAGCGCTCGACGCCCGCCGCCGCGTCCCTGATGTAGTCGTCGCGCAGCTTCTCGTTCAGCGCGTTGAGCGCCGGGGCCTCGACGGCGACGAGCCCGCCGTCGCGCACCTCGAGCACCGGGTAGCTCGCGCCGGCGAGCACGTGGTCGTCGGCGATTCGCGTCTCGTCGAAGCGTCCCTTGAGTCCGGTCGAGTAGAACGTGGCGGCGTTCGACGACACGTCGGCGCCGAAGAGGTCCATCGTCACCGAGAAGTGGAAGTTGAGGTAGCGCTGCACGGTGGGCAGGTCGATCACGCCGGCGGCGCGCAGCTTCACGGGATCGTCGGTCCTGAGCTCCTTCATCGCCTCGCAGGTGCGCTGGATCACCCGGCCCACGCCGGACTCGCCGACGAACATGTGGTGCGCCTCCTCGGTCAGCATGAACCGGCAGGTGCGCGCGAGCGGGTCGAATCCGGACTCCGCGAGCGAGGCGAGCTGGTACTTGCCGTCGCGGTCGGTGAAGAACGTGAACATGAAGAACGCGAGCCAGTCGGGCGTCC